>NZ_CP146077.1:310000-592500 GCF_037023725.1 Pseudomonas bubulae | reverse complement strand
GTACTTCTGGTTATTGCGATGGAGGGACGGAGAAGGCTAGGCCAGCTTGGCGTTGGTTGTCCAAGTTTAAGGTGGTAGGCTGGAATCTTAGGTAAATCCGGGATTCTAAGGCCGAGAGCTGATGACGAGTGTTCTTTTAGAACACGAAGTGGTTGATGCCATGCTTCCAAGAAAAGCTTCTAAGCTTCAGGTAACCAGGAACCGTACCCCAAACCGACACAGGTGGTTGGGTAGAGAATACCAAGGCGCTTGAGAGAACTCGGGTGAAGGAACTAGGCAAAATGGCACCGTAACTTCGGGAGAAGGTGCGCCGATGGAGGTGAAGCATTTACTGCGTAAGCCCCTGTCGGTCGAAGATACCAGGCCGCTGCGACTGTTTATTAAAAACACAGCACTCTGCAAACACGAAAGTGGACGTATAGGGTGTGACGCCTGCCCGGTGCCGGAAGGTTAATTGATGGGGTTAGCTAACGCGAAGCTCTTGATCGAAGCCCCGGTAAACGGCGGCCGTAACTATAACGGTCCTAAGGTAGCGAAATTCCTTGTCGGGTAAGTTCCGACCTGCACGAATGGCGTAACGATGGCGGCGCTGTCTCCACCCGAGACTCAGTGAAATTGAAATCGCTGTGAAGATGCAGTGTATCCGCGGCTAGACGGAAAGACCCCGTGAACCTTTACTATAGCTTTGCACTGGACTTTGAATTTGCTTGTGTAGGATAGGTGGGAGGCTTTGAAGCGTGAACGCCAGTTTGCGTGGAGCCAACCTTGAAATACCACCCTGGCAACTTTGAGGTTCTAACTCAGGTCCGTTATCCGGATCGAGGACAGTGTATGGTGGGTAGTTTGACTGGGGCGGTCTCCTCCTAAAGAGTAACGGAGGAGTACGAAGGTGCGCTCAGACCGGTCGGAAATCGGTCGTAGAGTATAAAGGCAAAAGCGCGCTTGACTGCGAGACAGACACGTCGAGCAGGTACGAAAGTAGGTCTTAGTGATCCGGTGGTTCTGTATGGAAGGGCCATCGCTCAACGGATAAAAGGTACTCCGGGGATAACAGGCTGATACCGCCCAAGAGTTCATATCGACGGCGGTGTTTGGCACCTCGATGTCGGCTCATCACATCCTGGGGCTGAAGCCGGTCCCAAGGGTATGGCTGTTCGCCATTTAAAGTGGTACGCGAGCTGGGTTTAGAACGTCGTGAGACAGTTCGGTCCCTATCTGCCGTGGACGTTTGAGATTTGAGAGGGGCTGCTCCTAGTACGAGAGGACCGGAGTGGACGAACCTCTGGTGTTCCGGTTGTCACGCCAGTGGCATTGCCGGGTAGCTATGTTCGGGAAAGATAACCGCTGAAAGCATCTAAGCGGGAAACTTGCCTCAAGATGAGATCTCACTGGAACCTTGAGTTCCCTAAAGGGCCGTCGAAGACTACGACGTTGATAGGTTGGGTGTGTAAGCGCTGTGAGGCGTTGAGCTAACCAATACTAATTGCCCGTGAGGCTTGACCATATAACACCCAAGCAATTTGCTTAGAGCGAATTGCGGTGTGTGAAGACGATACAAACCGAAAGTTTGCGGTTCACAAAACACCACATCTATTACATACCCATTCGCTGGAGCGTGAACCGAAAGGTAAACGACCTGGCTACCGAATTTCTTGACGACCATAGAGCATTGGAACCACCTGATCCCATCCCGAACTCAGTAGTGAAACGATGCATCGCCGATGGTAGTGTGGGGTTTCCCCATGTGAGAGTAGGTCATCGTCAAGATTAAATTCCAAAATCCCTGTCTGCTCACGCAGACGGGGATTTTGTTTTTGTATAAGTACAAGCTTTGTAAAAAGCTCGTACGGTTAATCAGGCCATTTGCCTGGCTAACCACTCGATTATCTCAATCGAAAGAAGCTGGAAATAAAGCGTTGACAGCAGTGTGTAACACTGTAGAATTCGCCTCCCGCTAACGAGAGATCGAAAGCGCAAGTGGTTGATGTTACAAGGGAAACTTTGAAAACATCTTAAAATAACCGCTTGACAGATACAGAGGCTGCTGTAGAATGCGCGCCTCGGTACAGCGAAAGCTGACCAACCGCTCTTTAACAATTGAATCAAGCAATTCGTGTGGGTGCTTGTGGAGTCAGACTGATAGTCAACAAGATTATCAGCATCACAAGTTACTCCGCGAGAAATCAAAGATGTAACCAACGATTGCTGAGCCAAGTTTAGGGTTTCTTAAAAACCCAAAGATGTTTGAACTGAAGAGTTTGATCATGGCTCAGATTGAACGCTGGCGGCAGGCCTAACACATGCAAGTCGAGCGGTAGAGAGAAGCTTGCTTCTCTTGAGAGCGGCGGACGGGTGAGTAATACCTAGGAATCTGCCTGATAGTGGGGGATAACGTTCGGAAACGGACGCTAATACCGCATACGTCCTACGGGAGAAAGCAGGGGACCTTCGGGCCTTGCGCTATCAGATGAGCCTAGGTCGGATTAGCTAGTTGGTGAGGTAATGGCTCACCAAGGCTACGATCCGTAACTGGTCTGAGAGGATGATCAGTCACACTGGAACTGAGACACGGTCCAGACTCCTACGGGAGGCAGCAGTGGGGAATATTGGACAATGGGCGAAAGCCTGATCCAGCCATGCCGCGTGTGTGAAGAAGGTCTTCGGATTGTAAAGCACTTTAAGTTGGGAGGAAGGGCAGTTACCTAATACGTGATTGTCTTGACGTTACCGACAGAATAAGCACCGGCTAACTCTGTGCCAGCAGCCGCGGTAATACAGAGGGTGCAAGCGTTAATCGGAATTACTGGGCGTAAAGCGCGCGTAGGTGGTTTGTTAAGTTGAATGTGAAATCCCCGGGCTCAACCTGGGAACTGCATCCAAAACTGGCAAGCTAGAGTATGGTAGAGGGTAGTGGAATTTCCTGTGTAGCGGTGAAATGCGTAGATATAGGAAGGAACACCAGTGGCGAAGGCGACTACCTGGACTGATACTGACACTGAGGTGCGAAAGCGTGGGGAGCAAACAGGATTAGATACCCTGGTAGTCCACGCCGTAAACGATGTCAACTAGCCGTTGGGAGTCTTGAACTCTTAGTGGCGCAGCTAACGCATTAAGTTGACCGCCTGGGGAGTACGGCCGCAAGGTTAAAACTCAAATGAATTGACGGGGGCCCGCACAAGCGGTGGAGCATGTGGTTTAATTCGAAGCAACGCGAAGAACCTTACCAGGCCTTGACATCCAATGAACTTTCTAGAGATAGATTGGTGCCTTCGGGAACATTGAGACAGGTGCTGCATGGCTGTCGTCAGCTCGTGTCGTGAGATGTTGGGTTAAGTCCCGTAACGAGCGCAACCCTTGTCCTTAGTTACCAGCACGTAATGGTGGGCACTCTAAGGAGACTGCCGGTGACAAACCGGAGGAAGGTGGGGATGACGTCAAGTCATCATGGCCCTTACGGCCTGGGCTACACACGTGCTACAATGGTCGGTACAAAGGGTTGCCAAGCCGCGAGGTGGAGCTAATCCCATAAAACCGATCGTAGTCCGGATCGCAGTCTGCAACTCGACTGCGTGAAGTCGGAATCGCTAGTAATCGTGAATCAGAATGTCACGGTGAATACGTTCCCGGGCCTTGTACACACCGCCCGTCACACCATGGGAGTGGGTTGCACCAGAAGTAGCTAGTCTAACCTTCGGGAGGACGGTTACCACGGTGTGATTCATGACTGGGGTGAAGTCGTAACAAGGTAGCCGTAGGGGAACCTGCGGCTGGATCACCTCCTTAATCGACGACATCAGCTGCTCCATAAGTTCCCACACGAATTGCTTGATTCATTGAAGAAGACGATAGCAGTAGACCAAAATTGGGTCTGTAGCTCAGTTGGTTAGAGCGCACCCCTGATAAGGGTGAGGTCGGCAGTTCGAATCTGCCCAGACCCACCAATTTTGTTTGGAAGCACCTGTAGAAATATGGGGCCATAGCTCAGCTGGGAGAGCGCCTGCCTTGCACGCAGGAGGTCAACGGTTCGATCCCGTTTGGCTCCACCATTACTGCTTACTTGTCGTAAAGCTTAGAAATGAACATTCCATCGAATGATGGTGAATGTTGATTTCTGATCTTTTGATTAGATCGTTCTTTAAAAATTTGGGTATGTAATAGAAAGTTAGACTGAATAGCACTTTCACTGGTGTTTATTCAGGCTAAGGTAAAATTTGTGATTGCTCTTAATTGAGCAGCGAATTTTCGGCGAATGTCGTCTTCATAGTATAACCAGATTGCTTGGGGTTATATGGTCAAGTGAAGAAGCGCATACGGTGGATGCCTTGGCAGTCAGAGGCGATGAAAGACGTGGTAGCCTGCGAAAAGCTTCGGGGAGTCGGCAAACAGACTTTGATCCGGAGATGTCTGAATGGGGGAACCCACCTAACATAAGTTAGGTATCTTAAGCTGAATACATAGGCTTAAGAAGCGAACCAGGGGAACTGAAACATCTAAGTACCCTGAGGAAAAGAAATCAACCGAGATTCCCTTAGTAGTGGCGAGCGAACGGGGACCAGCCCTTAAGCTGTATTGATGTTAGCGGAACGCTCTGGAAAGTGCGGCCATAGTGGGTGATAGCCCTGTACGCGAAAACATCTTTACAGTGAAATCGAGTAGGACGGAGCACGAGAAACTTTGTCTGAATATGGGGGGACCATCCTCCAAGGCTAAATACTACTGACTGACCGATAGTGAACTAGTACCGTGAGGGAAAGGCGAAAAGAACCCCGGAGAGGGGAGTGAAATAGATCCTGAAACCGTATGCGTACAAGCAGTGGGAGCCCACTTTGTTGGGTGACTGCGTACCTTTTGTATAATGGGTCAGCGACTTATTTTCAGTGGCAAGCTTAACCGAATAGGGGAGGCGTAGCGAAAGCGAGTCTTAATAGGGCGTCTAGTCGCTGGGAATAGACCCGAAACCGGGCGATCTATCCATGGGCAGGTTGAAGGTTGGGTAACACTAACTGGAGGACCGAACCGACTACCGTTGAAAAGTTAGCGGATGACCTGTGGATCGGAGTGAAAGGCTAATCAAGCTCGGAGATAGCTGGTTCTCCTCGAAAGCTATTTAGGTAGCGCCTCATGTATCACTGTAGGGGGTAGAGCACTGTTTCGGCTAGGGGGCCATCCCGGCTTACCAAACCGATGCAAACTCCGAATACCTACAAGTGCCGAGCATGGGAGACACACGGCGGGTGCTAACGTCCGTCGTGAAAAGGGAAACAACCCAGACCGTCAGCTAAGGTCCCAAAGTTATGGTTAAGTGGGAAACGATGTGGGAAGGCTTAGACAGCTAGGAGGTTGGCTTAGAAGCAGCCACCCTTTAAAGAAAGCGTAATAGCTCACTAGTCGAGTCGGCCTGCGCGGAAGATTTAACGGGGCTCAAACCATACACCGAAGCTACGGGTATCATCTTAGGATGATGCGGTAGAGGAGCGTTCTGTAAGCCTGTGAAGGTGAGTTGAGAAGCTTGCTGGAGGTATCAGAAGTGCGAATGCTGACATGAGTAACGATAATGGGTGTGAAAAACACCCACGCCGAAAGACCAAGGTTTCCTGCGCAACGTTAATCGACGCAGGGTTAGTCGGTCCCTAAGGCGAGGCTGAAAAGCGTAGTCGATGGAAAACAGGTTAATATTCCTGTACTTCTGGTTATTGCGATGGAGGGACGGAGAAGGCTAGGCCAGCTTGGCGTTGGTTGTCCAAGTTTAAGGTGGTAGGCTGGAATCTTAGGTAAATCCGGGATTCTAAGGCCGAGAGCTGATGACGAGTGTTCTTTTAGAACACGAAGTGGTTGATGCCATGCTTCCAAGAAAAGCTTCTAAGCTTCAGGTAACCAGGAACCGTACCCCAAACCGACACAGGTGGTTGGGTAGAGAATACCAAGGCGCTTGAGAGAACTCGGGTGAAGGAACTAGGCAAAATGGCACCGTAACTTCGGGAGAAGGTGCGCCGATGGAGGTGAAGCATTTACTGCGTAAGCCCCTGTCGGTCGAAGATACCAGGCCGCTGCGACTGTTTATTAAAAACACAGCACTCTGCAAACACGAAAGTGGACGTATAGGGTGTGACGCCTGCCCGGTGCCGGAAGGTTAATTGATGGGGTTAGCTAACGCGAAGCTCTTGATCGAAGCCCCGGTAAACGGCGGCCGTAACTATAACGGTCCTAAGGTAGCGAAATTCCTTGTCGGGTAAGTTCCGACCTGCACGAATGGCGTAACGATGGCGGCGCTGTCTCCACCCGAGACTCAGTGAAATTGAAATCGCTGTGAAGATGCAGTGTATCCGCGGCTAGACGGAAAGACCCCGTGAACCTTTACTATAGCTTTGCACTGGACTTTGAATTTGCTTGTGTAGGATAGGTGGGAGGCTTTGAAGCGTGAACGCCAGTTTGCGTGGAGCCAACCTTGAAATACCACCCTGGCAACTTTGAGGTTCTAACTCAGGTCCGTTATCCGGATCGAGGACAGTGTATGGTGGGTAGTTTGACTGGGGCGGTCTCCTCCTAAAGAGTAACGGAGGAGTACGAAGGTGCGCTCAGACCGGTCGGAAATCGGTCGTAGAGTATAAAGGCAAAAGCGCGCTTGACTGCGAGACAGACACGTCGAGCAGGTACGAAAGTAGGTCTTAGTGATCCGGTGGTTCTGTATGGAAGGGCCATCGCTCAACGGATAAAAGGTACTCCGGGGATAACAGGCTGATACCGCCCAAGAGTTCATATCGACGGCGGTGTTTGGCACCTCGATGTCGGCTCATCACATCCTGGGGCTGAAGCCGGTCCCAAGGGTATGGCTGTTCGCCATTTAAAGTGGTACGCGAGCTGGGTTTAGAACGTCGTGAGACAGTTCGGTCCCTATCTGCCGTGGACGTTTGAGATTTGAGAGGGGCTGCTCCTAGTACGAGAGGACCGGAGTGGACGAACCTCTGGTGTTCCGGTTGTCACGCCAGTGGCATTGCCGGGTAGCTATGTTCGGGAAAGATAACCGCTGAAAGCATCTAAGCGGGAAACTTGCCTCAAGATGAGATCTCACTGGAACCTTGAGTTCCCTAAAGGGCCGTCGAAGACTACGACGTTGATAGGTTGGGTGTGTAAGCGCTGTGAGGCGTTGAGCTAACCAATACTAATTGCCCGTGAGGCTTGACCATATAACACCCAAGCAATTTGCGCCCTTGAACACAAGAGCATGCGAATTGCGGTGTGTGAAGACGATACAAACCGAAAGTTTGCGGTTCACAAAACACCACATCTATTACATACCCATTCGCTGGAGCGTGAACCGAAAGGTAAACGACCTGGCTACCGAATTTCTTGACGACCATAGAGCATTGGAACCACCTGATCCCATCCCGAACTCAGTAGTGAAACGATGCATCGCCGATGGTAGTGTGGGGTTTCCCCATGTGAGAGTAGGTCATCGTCAAGATTAAATTCCAAAATCCCTGTCTGCTCACGCAGACGGGGATTTTGTTTTTATAGAAGTCCCAAGTTTTCGCAGGCACGTTTTGATAACGGATCTGCCACAGAATTTCTTGACGACCATAGAGCATTGGAACCACCTGATCCCATCCCGAACTCAGTAGTGAAACGATGCATCGCCGATGGTAGTGTGGGGTTTCCCCATGTGAGAGTAGGTCATCGTCAAGATTGAATTCCGAAACCCCTGTCTGCTAACGCAGACAGGGGTTTTGTTTTTGCGCGACGTAAATCCCCAGCGCCCTTTCTGTTCGTCTGAACCCCCTTCCAAAAGCCAAACCTCAAATCGCACAGCTGCGCTTTCGTCGGATTAAGCACATTGCCATCAAACGTGGCTAAGTATTCTGCCGTCCGTGCCGACAGCCTGTTGAGCATTGCGTGCGAGCAGAGCTGCCAACAGGTTGCACACACCGTACGCATCCCAACTTTTGGCATAAGAAGTCCCATGCTATGAATCTCAAGTTCAGTCATAAAATCCTTCTGGCCGCTTCAGGCGTCGTGGTTCTGGCGTTTGCGTTATTCACGTTGTACAACGACTATCTGCAGCGCGACACCATCAAGCAGAACATCGAGTCCTCGGTGCAACAGGCTGGCAACCTGACAGCCAGCAGCGTTCAGAACTGGCTTGGTGGCCGCATTCTGGTGCTGGAGAGCCTGGCACAGAATATTGCGCAGCAAGGCAGCCAGGCTGATCTCCCTGGCCTGGTTGATCAGCCGGCATTCACCTCCAACTTTCAGTTCACCTACGTCGGGCAAGCCAATGGCGTGTTTACTCAACGCCCTGACGCGACCATGCCTGCAGGTTATGACCCCCGCGAGCGCCCCTGGTACAAGCAAGCTGTAGGCGCCGGTCAGACCATGTTGACACCTCCTTATATGGCAGCTGTCGGAGGCCTGATTGTGACCATCGCCATGCCCGTTAAAAAAGGCGGTGAGTTGTTGGGTGTGGTGGGAGGTGACCTGAGCCTGGACAGCCTGGTCAAAATCATCAATTCGGTTGATTCCGGTGGCCTGGGCTACGCGTTTCTGGTGAGCAGTGATGGCCAGGTTATCGTTAGCCCGGATAAAGATCAGGTGATGAAGAACCTGAAGGACATTTACCCGGTCAGTACTCTGCGCATCGAGAAGGGCATTCAGGAAGTGACGCTCAATGGTCATGAGCGGATTATTTCCTTTACCCCGGTGACAGGCCTGCCGTCCGCGGATTGGTATATCGGTCAGTCAATAGACAAAGAAAAAGCATACGCGCCGCTGTCTAAATTCCGTACGTCTGCGTTGATTGCAATGTTTATTGCAGTGGCCGCGATTGCGTTGTTGTTGAGTTTGTTGATCCGTGTACTGATGCGTCCACTGACCACCATGGGCCGTGCGATGCAGGATATCGCCCAGGGCGAGGGTGACTTGACGCGCCGTCTGGTCATTGAGAACAAGGACGAATTCGGTGAACTGGCCAGCTCGTTCAACCAGTTTGTCGAGCGTATCCACGCCTCGATAAGCGAAGTGTCTTCTGCTACTCGTCAGGTTCATGACCTGTCACACCGCGTTATGGCCTCGTCCAACGCTTCCATTGTCGGCTCGGACGAGCAAAGTGCGCGCACCAACAGTGTCGCCGCGGCGATCAATGAACTGGGTGCCGCCACCCAGGAAATCGCCCGCAACGCCGCCGATGCTTCGCAACATGCAAGCGGTGCCAGCGAGCAGGCAGATGACGGTCGCAAAGTGGTTGAACAGACCATCCAGGCCATGACCGAGCTGTCGCAGAAGATCAGTTTGTCGTGTGCGCAAATAGAAACCCTGAATGCCAGCACCGACAACA
Source organism: Pseudomonas bubulae (assembly GCF_037023725.1). Lineage (NCBI taxonomy): Bacteria > Pseudomonadati > Pseudomonadota > Gammaproteobacteria > Pseudomonadales > Pseudomonadaceae > Pseudomonas > Pseudomonas bubulae. The sequence goes on along the minus strand of NZ_CP146077.1, from coordinate 583,172 downwards.
TCGGGCACATTCTGGATGTGATCAAAGGTATCTCTCAGCAGACCAACCTGCTGGCCCTCAACGCAGCCATTGAGGCTGCGCGTGCAGGCGAAGCGGGTCGCGGCTTTGCCGTGGTGGCGGATGAGGTGCGCAACCTCGCCCACCGCACTCAGGAGTCGGCAGAGGAGATACATAAAATGATCACCTCGCTGCAGGTAGGCTCCCGCGAAGCGGTCAGCACCATGAATGCGAGTCAGGTCTCCAGCGAGGAGAGTGTCGAGGTCGCCAATCAGGCGGGTGCCCGTTTGATCAGCGTGACTCAGCGCATCGATGAGATCGACGGTATGAACCAGTCGGTTGCCGCCGCCACTGAAGAGCAAACGGCAGTGGTCGAAACCCTCAATGTGGATATCAACCAGATCAACTTGCTTAACCAGCAAGGTGTGGTGAACCTTAACGAAACCCTCAAGGACTGCGATGCGCTATCGCAGCAGGCCAGCCGTCTCAAGCAACTGGTCGACAGTTTCAAAATCTGAAACCCGCAGGTCAGCAATAAGTTATCCACAGCCCTGGCGATTCATATGTCAGGGCTGTTTTGTTTTGACCATGCTCAAGTAGTAGGTAATAGCCTTCACCCCGCGCTGCAGGTGCAACTCCAGCTCTGCAATACAAGCCTCGACGTCTCTGGCCCGGGCATAACGCAACAACGCACGGTGATCGTCCTGGCACAACTTGCCAAGGTTCATCTGCTCAAGGTTGAAGCGTAGAAAACGCTCTTCTTCAATTAGCCCTGCCTCAATGAGTGCCAGCAGTTTTTTATTAGGAGCCTTGCAGTAAAGCGCCTGATGAAATTGCCGATTGAGTGTGCCGATTTTTCCGAAGTCTTTTTCGATCTCGAGCGCTTCGATATAGCCCTCGGCTTCTTCGAAATCCTCTTTGCTCAACAGTGGTACTGACAGGCGCAGTGCCTGGGCTTCGAGCAACTGTCGCAGTTCATAGGTCTCGAGCGAGTTGTCTTCAATCAAAGGAGCGACCACGGCACCCTTGTATTGCACGACCTGCAGCAAACCTTGAGCTTCCAGCTGACGCAGTGCTTCGCGTACAGGCATACGGCTGACGCCAAACAACTTCGCCAGTGCTTCCTGGCGAATGGCTGTACCGCAAGGCAAACGGCCATCAAGAATGGCGTTGCGCAAGGTTTCTTCGATCTCCGAGCGCGCCAGGTGAGCGGGTATGGGACCCGACACAACTATGCTGTTTAAGGGATTGTTTTTGACGGCCACGTTGCGACTACCTGTGCCGACGAACCGGCATACTTGTTTGGATCCAATTCAAGTTAGGTACTGACCTGATTGCTGTCAAACCTTGTTACGCATAGTTTAGCGTGACTGCGGGATAAGAGATTGCATGGGGCCACTATCTTTCTTGGCGGGTGCCCTCCCTTTTGTTATGGGCTGTGCCCTACAATCGCCGAAGTTAGAGCTGCCCGATTTGCAGCACCAATGCACAGCAGGTGAGGGATGGGCGTACTCAGCAACAACGATGTGGGTGAGCAACGGTTTGAACTCCTGTTACAGCCCTCTAACGTTTTTTCCAGCCTGATTCGTCAGCCGTGGCTGTGGTGTATTTTGCTGCTGGCCGCAGGAGTACGCTTTTACGGTTTCACCGCCTCGGCGATCTGGTGCGACGAAGGCTCCAGCCTGATGCTGAGCGACTACCCGCTGTCGGGGATCTGGTTTCATGCTGCGCACGATGTTCACCCTCCGTTGTATTTCATGCTGTTGCACGGCTGGATAGCGCTGTTTGGTGACAGCCTGGTCTCGATTCGTTCCCTGAGTGTCCTGCCCGGCATTGCCACGGTATTTTTCGGTATCTGGCTGGTACGGCTGGTGGCCACCCCGCGGGCTGCATTGCTGGCGGGCCTGCTGCTGGCGTTATTGCCTACCGCCGTGCGCTACAGCCAGGAAGTGAGGATGTATTCACTGATGGGGTTGTGGCTGATAGCTGCCACAATCGCGCTGGTGTACTGGGTCAAGGCCCCGCATAAGTATCGCTACCCGGTGCTCTACACCGTGCTGATGGCGGCTGCTTTTTACACCCATTACTTCACAGCGTTTTGTGTAATGGCCCATTGGCTGTACCTGTTGCTAAGTGGCCGCAGCAGCGGCTGGCTGATCAGGCGCCCGGCCTGGTGGCTGGTTAACGTTGCCATTGTGCTGTTGTTCCTGCCCTGGCTGCCGGGGTTGGTGGATTTGCTGCAACATATGGATGAACTCAAGAGTGGCGGTGATGTGGGGTGGGAGCCTGCAGTCGATGCCCGCTCCTTGCCCGCCATGACGTGGCAGCTGTTGATACAGGATGAAGGCGACAACCTGCCCTGGCCGTTGTTCTGGCTGGCACCGCTGGCACTGCTTGGCGGTGTCGCAGGAATGGCTGTACGCGATTCAAGCCCGCATAAATTCATCACGTTGATCGTGATCTACACCCTGCTGCCGATCCTGGCCATTTACGCCGTATCCTTTATCTCGCCTCTGTTTATCGAACGCTATGTGATGTTTGCCGCGTTGGGTTTACCGCTGCTTGTGGCGATTGCAGTCGATCAACTGTTCAAGCGCAAGCGGGCGCTGGCCATAGCGCTGCTGACACTGTTCATTGGCGCCGAAGTGACGGGCTTGCGCAGCAACTTCAGCAGCGATGCCGATCATTTTGATCGTCTGGTGGAGCACGTTAACCAGCAGTTCAAGCCCGGTGACCGGATCGTCGTCAGTGACCTGTTCTGGTACTTCAGCTTTGTCTATTACAACAAGACCGGATTTCAACCGATGCTCTATACGCCGCCCCTGGAAGATGGCACTTCAGGGCGCCCGAATGACTATGGCTTTGGCACGCTGGTAAATGGCCACGGCACAAGTATCTATGTCGATCGCCTGAGCGATATGCCCCCAGGCCCGGGTCGTATCTGGCTGATCAGCAGCAAACTGCAGCCCGACGACTTCAGTGCAATTCCCATGGATTGGCGCAAAGCACAGGACCTGGCCGTCGATGACACTCAGGCTCGTCTATATTTGACCTGCGTTGCCGCCAAATGCGGCTCTGAACCTGAATGGAGTCAACTCGATGCAAAAGCCAACCCATAGCCTGCCATCCTTGTTCAAGCAGCTGGGCCTGCCGTCCAGCCCGGAAGATATCGAAAAGTTTGTCACCACCCACTCGCCACTCAAGCCTGACCTCAAGCTTGAAGATGCTTTTTTCTGGACGCCCGCCCAAGCGGCTTTTTTGCGTGAGGAGCATCTTGAAGACGCTGACTGGGCTGAAGTTGTCGACCAATTGAATCTGATGCTGCGGCAAAAACCTGTCACGGGCCCTAAGAAATAAATAGCAACACTTGACTGTGCTCATCTGGCCGCGCAATATTAATAGTTAGCAAACTAACATTATGTGACGCCTCTTGCCTGACACTCTCGATCCACTGCAAATGAGCATCAGCACCGGCATGGTGGTTGCGACTCGCCATTGGCGTCGCGTCTGCCAGGCCACGCTGGTCAACTATGGTATTTCCGAAGCCTGCGCCATGCCGCTGCTGATCATCGGCCGCCTGGGTGAGGGTGTGCGGCAAGTCACCGTGGCCCACGCTGCCGGGATGGAAAGCCCGTCGCTGGTGCGCTTGCTCGATCAACTGTGCAAGGCTGGCTATGTGCGCCGCTGTGAAGATGCCAGTGACCGCCGCGCCAAAACCCTGAGCCTGACCGACACCGGGCGTGCTCTGGTGCAATCGATTGAAGCTCAGCTTGTACAACTGAGAAGGGCCGCTCTGGCCGATATTCCAGTGGCTGACCAGGAAGCTGCGTTGCGTGTGATCAAAGCCTTCGAAGCTGCCGGACAACTGCCTGACGGGGCTGCCTCTTGAACGGTTTTTTCAGCAGCATGCCGCCTGCCCGCGACTGGTTCTACGGGGTACGTACCTTCGCCGCGTCGATGATCGCGCTGTATATCGCCTTGCTGATGGAAATGCCTCGCCCTTACTGGGCCATGGCTACGGTCTATATCGTCTCCAGCCCCTTTGTCGGGCCCACCAGCTCCAAGGCCGTGTACCGAGCCCTGGGCACGCTGATAGGCGCTGCTGCAGCGGTATTTTTTGTGCCGCTGTTTGTCCAGACACCGTTCTTGCTGGTGCTGGTGATTGCCCTCTGGACGGGCATTTTGTTGTTCCTGTCGCTGCACCTGCGCACCGCCAACAGCTACGTGTTCATGCTCGCCGGCTACACCATGCCCATGATCGCCCTGCCGATTGTGGATAACCCGCTGAATGTGTTCGACATCGCCGTTTCGCGTACTGAAGAAATCATGCTCGGTATCGTCTGCGCGGCGGTCGTAGGCAGCATGTTCTGGCCTCGGCGCCTGACGCCGGTATTTATCGACGCGGCGGCCAAGTGGTTTGCCGATGCGAGCAATTACAGCAAGCACTTTCTGGCCCGCGATGTCGAACCCAGCAAAGCCAGTGGCCTGCGTTCATCAATGGTGGCGACGTTCAACAGCCTTGAAATGATGATTGGCCAGTTGCCCCATGAGGGCGCGCACCCGCAGACCGTGCGCAACACCAAAGAGCTGCGTGGACGCATGATCCACCTGCTGCCGGTGGTCGATGCCCTGGACGATGCACTCTATGCGCTGGAGCGTCGCGCTCCTGAGCTGCTCGACAAGGTCACGCCATTGCTCGACCACGCCCAGGCATGGCTTGAGCGCACCCGTGAGGGCGCCTCGATCCAGCAGTGGCAAGCATTGCGCCATGAACTTGAAGCGTTGCAGCCCAGCGCCGCCGCTCTGGATGATCGGCGCCAACTGGTGCTCTCCAACGTGCTGTACCGGCTGGGTGAGTGGATCGACCTGTGGCAAGACTGCCGCAGCCTGCAAGAGGCCATCTCGACCGGTAACCAGGATGTCTGGCGTGCGGTCTATCGGCATTGGCGCCTGGGTCGCCTGACGCCGTTCCTGGATCGCGGGCTGATGCTTTATTCAGCGTTCTCTACCGTCACCGCGATTGTCGTCGCCTCGGTGTTGTGGATTCTGCTCGGCTGGACTGACGGCGCCAGTGCGGTGATTCTGGCCGCCGTGGCCTGCAGCTTTTTTGCCGCGATGGACGATCCGGCGCCACAGATCTACCGGTTCTTTTTCTGGACCTCGCTGTCGGTGCTGTTTGCCAGCCTCTACCTGTTTGTGATCCTGCCCAACCTGCATGACTTCCCGATGCTGGTGCTGGCGTTTGCCGTGCCGTTTATCTGCGTCGGCACCCTGACCGTGCAACCGCGCTTTTACCTGGGCACCTTGCTGACTATCGTCAACACCGCCTCGTTTATCAGTATCCAGGGTGCCTACGACGCGGACTTCATGGTGTTTATGAACGCCAACCTGGCCGGCCCCGTTGGCCTGCTGTTTGCCTTCGTCTGGACCCTGGTCGCGCGCCCGTTCGGTGCCGAACTGGCGGCCAAACGCCTGACCCGCTTCAGCTGGCGTGACATTGTCAGCCTGACCCAGCCCGCCACCCTGGCCGAACACCGGCAAATGGGCGCGCAAATGCTCGACCGCCTGATGCAGCACTTGCCGCGTCTGGCCCTGACCGGGCAGGACACCGGCAGCGCCTTGCGTGACCTGCGGGTGGCCCTCAACCTGCTCGATCTGCTGGCCTACGCACCCAGGGTTACGGGCGGGCCGCAACTGTTGCTGCGCCAGGTGGTCAGTGATGTGGGTGACTACTTTTGTGCCTGCCTCAAGGCGGGTGAGCGCCTGCCAATGCCAATGGGCCTGCAAATGACCATGGACCGCACGCGTCGCGCCCTCAACGCCAATGACCTGCAAGCCGAAGGCGAGGCACGAGTGCATCTGTTGCACGCCCTCAGCGGCCTGCGTCTGGCGTTGCTGCCCGGTGTCGAATTTATTGTCGACAACGACGACCGGCCACATCCCCAGGCCCACATTGAGGGAGCGCCGCTATGATCGGTGACGTAGATATCAGCGGGGTTTTCCTGCCCACGCTCCTGGTACTGATGGGCATCACCTACTTGTTGTTTCTGGTGGTTCACGGGTTACTCACCCGTGTGCACTTTTACCGCCTGGTCTGGCACCGGGCTTTGTTCAACGTCGGTCTCTACGCTCTGTTACTCGGCGTTGTGGATTCGTTCAGTCGATATCTGATGACATGAAAAAACCTTTACTGACCCTGGGCCGTGTCGTTCTCACCTTATTGGTGGTGACGTTTGCCTGCGTCGTGGTCTGGCGCATGACCATGTACTACATGTTTGCTCCCTGGACCCGTGACGCCCACATTCGCGCCGACATCGTGCAAATCGCCCCCGACGTGTCGGGCCTGATCAAGCAGGTGGATGTGCGTGACAACCAGCCCGTCAGCCGTGATCAGGTGTTGTTTGTCATCGACCAGGAGCGCTTCAAGCTGGCGCTGCGTCAGGCCGAAGCCACCGTGGCCGATCGCAAGGAGACCCTGGCCCAGGCCCAACGTGAGAGCCGCCGTAACAAAGGCCTGGGCAACCTGGTCGCCCGCGAACAGCTCGAAGAAAGCCAGTCCCGTGAAATGCGCGCCCAGGCCGCACTGATTGAGGCCCAAGTGGCCGTGGACAGCGCCCAGCTCAATCTGGATCGTACGGTGGTGCGCAGCCCCGTCGATGGTTACGTCAACGACCGGGCTCCACGGGTCAATGAGTTCGTCACGGCGGGGCGGCCGGTCTTGTCGATCGTCGACAGCAGCTCGTTCCATATCGACGGCTATTTTGAAGAAACCAAACTCGATGGCATCCATGTCGGCCAAAGCGTCGATATCCGTGTCATTGGTGATAACGCACGTTTGCGCGGGCATGTTGAAAGCATTGTGGCGGGCATCGAAGACCGTGACCGCACCAGTGGCCAGAACCTGCTGCCCAACGTCAACCCTGCGTTCAGCTGGGTGCGATTGGCGCAACGGATTCCGGTACGCATCGTGTTTGACGACGTGCCTGAAGACTTTCGCATGATTGCCGGGCGCACCGCGACCGTGTCCATCATCGAAGATTCGGCCAAAGCCCAGCCTGCCCCGGAGCGCGCGCAATGAAAGCCGTTCGCCTGGCAGCCGTAGGACTTGGGCTGCTGCTGTCCGGTTGCCAACTGCTTGGCCCTGATTACCAATTGCCCAAAGACGCGGCCATGCAGCGCCCGGACTTGCAGGGCCAACTGGCTGGCGAGGGCGCCAACGTGGTGTCCGCCCCGGTTCCAGTTGACTGGTGGAAGCTCTATGAGGACCCCAGGCTCAATGAACTGGTGCGCCAGGCGCTGGCCTCCAACACTGATCTGCGGGTCGCTGCGGCGAACCTGTCGCGGGCGCGGGCCCAGGTTGAGCAGGCACAGTCGGCCGGTGGCTGGAGTGGTTCTGTGAAAGCGGGCGCCCAGCGCCTGCAGGAGTCCGGTGAAGCGTTCCTGCTGGCGGACAAGGTGCCGGTAGCCAATGTCGGTGATCTGGGTATCAGCACTTCATACCAGTTCGACTTGTGGGGCACTTTGCAGCGCGGGATCGAAGCGGCACAGGCCAACGCCGACGCGACTCAGGCTGCCGCCGACACCGCGCGCATCACTCTGGTGGCGGATGTGGTGCGGGCGTACACCCAAGTGTGCGCAGCCAATGAGGAACACCACATCGCAGAAGAGTCCCTCAAGCTGCAAGCGCAAAGTACCAGCCTGACCCAGCGCCTGCGTGATGCGGGTCGCGGTGATGAAACCCAGGTCACCCGTTCTGAAACCCAGTTCAAATCGTTGCGCGCAGAATTGCCCCGTTACGAAGCATTGCGCCAGTCCGGCCTGTTCCGTTTGTCGATGTTGCTGGCCAGGCCGCTGGATCAACTGCCCGCCGGTGTGGCTACCTGCGCCGAGCTGCCGCATATCGCGCAATTGCTGCCCGTGGGGGACGGTGCAGCACTGCTTAAACGCCGTCCCGACGTTCGTCAGGCCGAACGCCATCTGGCCGCCGCCACCGCCGAAATCGGTGTGGCCACAGGTTCGCTGTACCCGGACATCAGCATCGGTGCCAGCATTGGCACAGTGGGGATTATCGACAACCTGGGCACGGCCCCTACTAACCGCTGGGGCTTCGGCCCGATGCTGAGCTGGACGATTCCGACCAATGGCTCGCGAGCCCGAATTCGTGAGGCCGAGGCGGTGACTCAAGGCGCTTTGGCCAAGTTTGACGGTGTGGTGCTCAATGCCATCCGTGAAACCCAGACCAGCCTGGTGCAATACACGGCGTTGCTGCAGCGCCGTGATGCCCTGGCAGAGGCCGAGTTGTCGGCCAAAACGGCGGCCGACCAGACCCATCAGTTCTTCCAGGCGGGGCGCGAGTCATTCCTGGCCGATCTGCAGGCAACCCGCACCTACACTGACATGCGCGCGCAATTGTCGGCGGCCAACACCCAGGTTGCCATGAGTCAGATCGATCTGTTCCTGGCCTTGGGTGGGGGCTGGGAAAGTGGACGAACGCAAGCGGCGACAAACGCCAAACCCTGACAGCGTTGCTATGCTCTGAATTATCGGTATCAGAACGATGGTTCAGGGCGTTTGCGGTCTGTAGCCCTCCTCATCGTGCAGACCATGCCTGATGGGGATACTAATAATGAAAAACCCTTATGCTCCCGGCTTCTGGTGTGCAGTGGCAGCCGTGGTGCTGCTTTCGGCGACCTACTTCTACGGCATCATGCTGGCGCACCAGATCGACAAGGCAATGATCTTTCTCGATAGCGCGAGTGCGTTGATTGCCGTTCTGGCCATAGTGGTGGTGGCCTGCGCCTCGGTGCAAACCCGGCAGATCAAAAAACGCCAGATCAACCAGGGCCAGACCCGCGTCCTGATCTGGGACACCAAGGTTGCCCTGCGGCGGGTAGAGACGGTATTTGACCGCTATTTCTGGGGCAGTTACTGGCAACCGGGCCGGACCTTCCAGGAGTTTATGGGCGAACTTACCGGCACCCCGCTGGAAAAAAGCCTCGAAGCCCTCAAGACCCAATGCCTGAAACTCGACAAGGCCCTGCCATCCGAAGAGCGCCAATGGCTCGACACTGCGCGTGAGCTCTCGAATGTCGCGGCAGCGATGGCGCGTGAGCGTTATCAGCTGGATTACTCGGACGTTTCTTTTAATTCTGTAGGAGAAACATGCATCGACCATGATCTGGAAGTGCTGGTGTACACCTGGAGTGCCAGTCTCAAGAGTTTCGACCACCAGCTCGACGAAATTGACCAGCGTTACGCCCAACCTGCATAAAGCCAGGTATCACGTTGGAGGAGCGTCTGATCTGCTGCCAGTGTTAATCTGCTAGCACTTTTCGGCCCATGAAGGGCTTGGCAAAGACCGCTTTACTTTCAACATAACGGACATTGAACGGGTCAATTGATGAATAAACCATTAGGTGTGCTGGTAGGGATCGTTGTTGTCGCCGGGGCGCTGAATACCGCTGGCGCGTGGTATACCGGCAGCAAAATCGAGGGTGTGTTGCAGACCTCGATCGAGCAGACCAACCAGGAGCTGGCCAAGCAACTGCAAGGCACCACCACTCACGGCACTATTGAGCTGGTTTCCATTGAGCGCAACCTCTACAGCAGCACCGCGCACTATCGCCTGAAGATCCAGGACGACAAGGCGGGCCCGGATGCGAAGCCGGTGGAATTGCTGTTTGTCGATAATATCGAGCATGGTCCATTGCCGTGGTCGCGTATCAAGACGTTCAAGTGGATGCCAGTGATGGCGGTCAGCAATTACTCGCTGGAAAAAACCCCATTTACCGAAAAGTGGTTTGCCGCAACCAAGGATCAGGCTCCGCTCAAAGGTCAGGTCACCCTGGGTTACGACCGCTCGGTTGACGGTCATATGGAGCTGATGGCACTGGAGACCCAGCTGGACGAGCACTCCACCTTCAGCTTCTCGGGCATGACCATGCAAGCCCAGACCGATGCTGATGGCCAGAACCTCAAGGCCAAAGGCTATATGGACCACCTCAAGCTCAATGCGATCACGATTGAGAACCCGCCGGTAACGGTCGAGCTCAACGGCCTGACCCTGGCCAGTGACCTGAAGAAGACCGACTTTGGCTTCTATCTTGGGCAGAACGTGATGGCGCTGAGCGAAGGTCAGCTGACTTATGGCGTCAAGCAATCGGTGATCAAACTCAAGAACTTCGAGTACACGGATTCTGCTTCCGCCAATGGCAACCTGATGTCCGGGCGTCTGGCCTATAACGTCGGTGATATCACCCTGGATGGCAAGCCGGTGGGCAGTGCGCAAATGGTACTGACTGCCAGCAGCCTGGATATCCCGGCCATGCAGGCGCTGCTGCAGATTTATCAGAACAAGTTCCAGCCTCAGGCCGACGGTACCCTGCCGCAAACCCCGCTGACCCCGGCGGAGCAAGTGCAGATGCAGCTTCAGGTTGAAAAAATTCTGGCTGCCAAACCGCAACTGGCGTTGGAGAAATTCACGATCAAGACCGCCAATGGTGAAAGCCAGCTCAACGTTGTCATGGGGCTGGCCAAGCCGACCTCATTTGAGCAGCCGCCAGTTGACGTTACCAAGCAGATGCTGACCGCGCTGGATGCCAAGCTGTTGCTGTCCAAGCCGATGATTGCTGATTTGTCAGCGGTGCAGGCACAGTTGGTTGGCCAGACCGATCCGCAAGCCATTGCCAAGATGGCCAGCATGAACAGCGAGATGGCAGGCGTGATGGCGGTGCAAACCGGGCTGGCCAAAGTGGAGGGCAACAACATCCTGGCTTCGCTCAATTACGCTGATGGCCAGGTGGATCTCAATGGCCAGAAAATGAGCCTTGAAGACTTCATCACTGCGATGAGTACCCGCTTTGGTGGTGTGGCCAGCCAGTAAAGCCGCGACTTAAACTGTGGGAGCGAGCCTGCTCGCGAACGATCTTCGCGAGCAGGCTCGCTCCCACTGTCTTGCTCTGTTCAATAAGCCAATGACCAGGTCATGGTGTATGTGCGGCCACGGCCCTGATAGTCATACAGATACTCCGGGCCGTAGGTCGGCGAGTAGAACAGCGCCGCACGCTGGCCCCAGACCGTGCTGTACTCCTTGTCCAGCAGGTTCTGGATGCCGGCGCTGAACGTGCCGAATTCAGTCTCCTGGCTGCCCATCAAGTCGAACGTGGTGTAACCGCTGATCTTGTGGTCGGAATCGTCTTTAAGCGTAAAGGCATGGTTACCCTGCAAGCGCACATTGCGCCCATCACCGTGCCAGCCAACAAACGCGGTGGATTTGGACAATGACGCATACCGGGCGTCACGCTTCATCCAGTCGCCTTGCGCGTCCTCTTCCTCTGAACGTACCAGATGCAAGGTGCCGCCTGCGTCCCAACCGTTATTGAAGTGACGGGTCAGCGCGCCTTCAAAGCCAAAATCACGGCTCTTCTTGTCGGTTACATCAATCGTCAGCGTGGCAGCGTCCGTGGTGATGACCTTGTCAGACCAGATGTAATAGATCGCCGCCTGCGCGTCCCAATCCACATCGGCAAAGCGCCAGCCGGTTTCGACCTGACGGCTCTTGATCCCGGCCAACGGGTTGTCTTTGACGCTCAGCCCCGCCTTGCCGTAGTACTTGGCCGGGTCCGGCAAATCAAAGCCTTCGCTGTAGTTGACCCAGGTTTGATGGCCATTCTTGAAGTCATAAATGGCGCCCAGGTTGAACAGGTTGACCGCGTAGTCGTTGCTGCCACCGGCAATGCCCTTGAACACACCGACATCGACGTCCATTTGCTGGCGCCGCGCGCCGCCAGACAGGGTCAGGGCATCGGTAAGTTTCCAGTCAAGCTGGGCGTAGGCCGAATGCCCATCAACCCGGTAACTTGGGTAGCGCGGGGACTTGCTTTGGGTGACCAGGTCCAGGCCGCCGCTTTCGGAAGAGATAGCCGAATCGAACACGCTTTGTTCGGCATTGAAGCGCTCGCGGTCGAGGTCTACGCCATAGGTCAGCTTCAGGCTGTCCCATTGTTTGGCAAACAGCGCCTTGAGGCTGGTGACTTCGAAGTTCTGCTGCGAAGCGGCGAAGTACACGCCCTTGGAACCCTGCGGTTTACCGGCGTTGTAGTACGGGAACGGATAGAAATTGTTGTCTTCCTTGCGGTACGAGCCCTGCAAGTAGAAGTCCAGGCCCAGCAGGTCGGCGTGGTGATAGTTGGCGTTGAACAGCAGGCGCTTGGAACGCGGCTCCAGGTCGGTGTCGTAGCCGCTGCGGATTTCGGCGTCTTCGAGATTGGACGGTGCTTTGTCGTGCAGGTTGGGGAAGTAAATCCCGACGCTGCCGTTGTTCCCCGAATCATAGTACTGGGCCAGCAAGTCCAGGTCCTGTACGTCATCGAGCTTGATTGCCAGGCTGCCCATCAGGTCCAGGGTGCGGTTGTATTGCAGGTCGGTCTGGGTGTTGTCGATAAATACCTGATCGCCTTTACCATCGTAAAAGGCTTCGTTCTGTTCACCGGAAATCCCCAGGCGGCCATAGACCCGATCAGTGCCCCCGCTGACGGATTGTGAAATGCGGCTGGAGAGGTCGTCGCTGTTGTTGAAACCGCTGGTGGCGGACAGCTCTGTTTCGAATTGCGCGGGGCCGGGGGTGCCCTTTTTGGTCACGATATTGATGATCCCGCCTGTGGCGCCACCACCGTACAGCGCGCTGGCGCCGGACAGCACTTCGATCCGCTCTACGTTGAACGGCGAGATGCTGTCGAACTGGCGCGACAGCTCTCGCGAGCTGTTCTGGCTGACGCCGTCGATCATCACCAGCACGTTGCGCCCGCGCATGTTCTGGCCGTAGTTGCTGCGCCCTTCGGGCGCCAGGTCGAGCCCCGGCACCAGTTTGCCGATGGCTTCCTTGAGGGTGACACCAGTGTCCAGTTGCTCCTGCAACTGCACCTGGTCGACCACCCACACGGTGCCCGGGATTTCACTGATGGAGGTGCTGGTACGGGCGCCGACGCTGACTTCCAGGGCCTTGAGTTGCAGGCTCTGAGCGGGGGCTTGAGGTTTACCCAAGATGACGGTGCGGGCATCGCTGAATTGCCAGACCAGACCGCTGTCTTTGAGTAGCGATTGCAGGGCCTGTTCAACACTCATCTCCCCCCGCAGCGCCTGGCTGTGCAAGCCGGCGACTTCGGCTGAGGTAAACAGCAGGTGCAAATCGGCTTGATCGGCAAACTGGGTGAGCGCCTGATCGAGGTCCTGGGCCCTGACGTCCACGCTGACCTGGCGGGTGTGCTGGGACGTGCCGGGCGTGGCCGCAGTTGCGGTCTGGGCACTGGCTTGCAGCGGGCCTCCCAGGCTGGCCAGCAAGGCTGTGGCTACGAATACCTGGCGCAGTCGCTGTTCGTTCAGGTGTGCGCCACGCGGCTTCTTGACGTGCTCGACCATTGCGTTTTTGATCCTTGTTCGAGGTTTTTTATATCGCGAATGGGAACGGATTCGTTCCTGGTCTTACTACGACGATATGCCCGACAGGATCTTGCAGTGCCTGTGCGAAATTATTTTCAGTGCACCCACGCCACAAAGGGCAGGTAGGTGATGTTGAGGCCGTAACGCTGTTCCAGGGTATGCAGCAGGTTCTGTGGATCGTTGAGGTCGAACACGCCGCTGATCTGCATGGCGCCGAGTGTTGCATCGGGCAGCACGATACGGCCGTATTGATAGCGCTCCAGTTCGGCGAGTACGTCCTGCAGGGGTTTGCGGTTGAAGATCAGCTTGCCGCGGTGCCAGGCGGTGAGGGCATTGGCATCAACCTGCTGGCGCTCGGCGACAGCCTGGCCTGGTTGATACAGTGCCTGCTGGTTGGGTTGCAGCTCCAGGGTTTGCGTCTGGTGCTGCACTTGCACCGCGCCCGAGGCGACCAGTACACGGGTCTGAACTGCATCGCGGCGCACGCTGAAGGCCCCGTTTTTAGCCGCCACCCGGTCTTGCCCGGCCTGGACGATAAAGGGGCGCGACGGGTCATCGGCCAACTCGAACAGGGCTTCGCCCTTGCGCAAGATGACGCTACGTTGATTGCCCGTGAAGTCGACCGACAACGCCGTGGCGCTGTTCAACGTGACACGCGTGCCATCGCTCAACAGCCATTGCTGGCGCTGACCGACCCCGGTGTGATGAGTGTCGGACCAGCTTGGTACATAGTCCGTAGCGCCATACCCGAGTACGGCCAGTACCAACCCCGCCGCCAGCCCGTTGGCCCAGCGATAAGCCCGGCGGCGCGGTCTTGCGCGATGTTGCTCGGCGCTTTCGGTCAGACCGATATCCGCCCATAGCGCTTCGGCCTCTTGGGCCGCGGTTTTGTGCGCCGGGCTCAACTGTTGCCAGCGCTGATAGTCCAGGCGCTGGCGTGCGCTGGCTTCGCCCGAGTGCAGCAGGGTCTGCCAGTCGATGGCCTGATCGTCGAGATCGTCAGGGGAGGGCGTTGAAGGCATCACGGCACGCTCAGGCATGGTTGTCTTTTAGCCAGTCACGGCAGTGGCGCAAGGCCTGGCCAATGTATTTTGCCACCATACTTGGCGACACGCCCAGTTCGACGGCGATCTGGGCTTGGGTCATGCCGTCGATGCGACTCAGCAGTAACGCCTGGCGGGCATTGGGCGACAGTTGTTGCAGCGCCTCATCCAGAATGCCGATGCGCTCGGTGGCCAGCAGCAGACCTTCGGGCGGCAGCCCCGGATCAGCGATTTGCAGTGAAGGCGGTTCGCCGCTCAGGTTGCGTGTCTGGCGCTGATCCACGCGCAAGGCATCGATGGCCAGGTTGCCCGCCACCTTGAAAATAAAGTGCCGGTCATTAAGTACCGTGACCGCCTCGGGGTCGATTTTTGCCAGCTTGATCCAGGTTTCCTGCGCCACATCCGCTGCCCGATGCCGGTCACGCAGGCGCCGGGTCAGGAACGACAACAGATCGTCGTAGTGCTCCTGAAAACTGGCCAGCAGGCTGGAGGGTGAAGGCGAGGGCATGGAGCAGGGCTCAGGCGTTAATGAGAAGCCGTATCATTAACGATTGAACCCGATGGCGCAACGACTCTTGCTGGGGTGAGCATTGAGTTATAGCGGTCGACAAGTCTTGTGGGAGTGTGGCTTGCCCGCGATGGCATCAATGCGGTCTGGCAGGACGACCGCGCCGCTTGAGTCGAGAGCAAGCCCGCTCCCACAGTTTTCTGCGGACGCGACAAAACCTTGCGCAGGTGCACATCGGGTTTGATTGGGTAGGGGGGAAAACGCGGTTCCCTTGAACAAGGGAACGCATTCAGGTGCCACAAATAATGGCGGAGAACGGGGGATTCGAACCCCCGACACCCTTTTGAGGTGTACTCCCTTAGCAGGGGAGCGCCTTCGGCCACTCGGCCAGCTCTCCGCGAAACGCCGCGTATAGTAACCAGCCTTTCGTCAGTTGCCCATAGAAAATTTAACCGGATCTGCGTTTTGCGCAGAAAAGCTCAAAAAACAGGCGTGCGATCGCTCACCGGGTTCTCGGTGGGAGGCAAAATGCTGTTGGTTACAGGGTTTTGACGCGATTCCCTTGAGCAAGGGAAAAAGAATGGTGCACCAGGCGGGATTCGAACCCACGACCCCTGCCTTCGGAGGGCAGTACTCTATCCAGCTGAGCTACTGGTGCGACGCGGCCGCCATCATACTCATCTGCGTGTCAGTCGTCCATGCCGCTGATTCGTGAGGTGTTTCCTTACGCGTTATGGGCTATTAATGGGGGCCGGGCGATAAAACGGTGAAGTCTGGCAGCTTGTTCTTTTTTTCGAACAGGCTATTGTCCTTTACCCCCTTTATCCCTAGGATTCGTTTGAGATTTCAAACGCTCTTGTCTGGGTGCTGAATCGCACGGCATGTTCTTTGTGCGTCATTTAGATACTTTGGCAGTGAATGACTTCCTGACGGCAGCCTTCCACGGCGCCTTTCTACTTTAATAATTCGCTCCGCGCCTGCGCGGTGCTGTTAAGGAAAGCCCACATGCAGCTCAAAGACGCACAGTTGTTCCGCCAGCAAGCCTATATCGATGGTGCCTGGGTTGATGCGGACGGTGGCCAGACCATCAAGGTCAACAACCCGGCTACCGGTGAAATCATCGGCACAGTGCCAAAGATGGGCGCGGTTGAAACCCGTCGTGCCATTGAAGCCGCAGACAAAGCGTTGCCAGCCTGGCGTGCCCTGACCGCCAAAGAGCGTGCAACCAAGCTGCGTCGCTGGTTTGAGCTGCTGATCGAAAACCAGGACGACCTCGGCCGCCTGATGACCCTGGAGCAGGGCAAGCCACTGGCCGAAGCCAAGGGCGAAATCGTTTACGCTGCTTCGTTTATCGAGTGGTTTGCTGAAGAAGCCAAGCGTATTTATGGCGACGTGATCCCGGGCCACCAGCCGGACAAACGTCTGATCGTGATCAAACAACCGATCGGCGTGACCGCTGCTATTACCCCGTGGAACTTCCCGGCAGCCATGATCACCCGTAAAGCCGGCCCGGCCCTGGCCGCCGGTTGCACCATGGTGATCAAGCCAGCTTCGCAAACCCCGTTCTCGGCCCTGGCCCTGGTTGAGCTGGCACACCGTGCCGGCATCCCTAAAGGCGTGTTGAGCGTTGTAACCGGCAGTGCCGGCGATATCGGTGGCGAGCTGACCAGCAACCCGATCGTGCGCAAGCTGTCCTTCACCGGCTCGACCGAAATCGGTCGCCAGTTGATGGCCGAATGCGCCAAGGACATCAAGAAAGTGTCGCTGGAGCTGGGCGGCAACGCACCTTTTATCGTGTTCGACGATGCGGACCTGGATAAAGCCGTAGAAGGCGCGATCATCTCCAAATACCGCAACAACGGTCAGACCTGCGTATGTGCCAACCGCCTGTACATTCAGGACTCGGTCTACGACGCATTCGCAGAAAAACTGAAAGTAGCGGTGGCCAAGCTCAAGATCGGCAATGGTCTGAACGAAGGCACCACCACAGGCCCCCTGATCGATGACAAGGCCGTGGCCAAGGTCAAGGAGCACATCGCTGACGCACTGAGCAAGGGCGCGACCCTGCTGACCGGCGGCAACAGCCTGGAAGGCAGCTTCTTCGAGCCGACCATTTTGGTGAACGTGCCGAAAAACGCCGCTGTGGCGAAGGAAGAAACCTTCGGCCCGCTGGCGCCGCTGTTCCGTTTCAAGGACGAAGCTGAAGTGATCGCGATGGCCAACGATACGGAGTTCGGCCTGGCGTCGTACTTCTATGCCCGCGACCTGAGCCGTGTATTCCGTGTGGCTGAAGCCCTGGAGTACGGCATGGTGGGCGTCAACACTGGCCTGATCTCCAACGAAGTCGCGCCGTTTGGCGGGATCAAGGCTTCTGGCCTGGGCCGTGAAGGCTCCAAGTACGGCATCGAAGACTACCTGGAAATCAAATATCTCTGCCTGGGCATCTAACCCGGCGGGTGGTTCAAGCAGAGGGGGCACGAGAGCGATGCTTCCCCTGCGTTTCAAACTGTTAATTTTTGTGGCCGGGAGCGCCATGCCAGTCGATCATCGCATGCTGGCATGGGTGTCTGCCTGGCGCGTCAGCCTTGAACCACGCTGCTTGATCAGCGGCGAATGAGGAACACCATGAGCAACAAGACCAACGCATCCCTGATGAAACGCCGTGAAGCCGCTGTTCCGCGCGGTGTTGGCCAGATCCACCCGATTTTCGCCGAATCGGCGATTAACGCCACCGTTACCGACGTTGAAGGCCGCGAGTTCATCGACTTCGCCGGCGGTATCGCGGTACTGAACACCGGTCACCTGCACCCGAAAATCATTGCCGCCGTTCAAGAGCAACTGACCAAGCTGACCCACACCTGCTTCCAGGTACTGGCTTACGAGCCTTACGTCGAGCTGTGCGAAAAGATCAACGCCAAGGTCCCGGGCAATTTCGACAAGAAAACCCTGTTGGTCACCACCGGTTCCGAAGCCGTTGAAAACGCCGTGAAAATCGCTCGTGCCGCAACTGGCCGTGCCGGCGTGATCGCCTTCACTGGCGCATACCATGGCCGTACCATGATGACCCTGGGCCTGACCGGGAAAGTCGTACCGTACTCGGCAGGCATGGGTCTGATGCCAGGCGGTATCTTCCGCGCGCTGTACCCGTGCGAACTGCATGGCGTGAGCGTGGATGACTCCATCGCCAGCATCGAGCGCATTTTCAAGAACGACGCCGAGCCTAAAGACATCGCTGCCATCATCATCGAGCCGGTACAGGGCGAAGGTGGTTTCTATGTGGCGCCGAAAGCGTTCATGGCCCGTCTGCGCGAGCTGTGCGACAAGCACGGCATCCTGCTGATCGCGGATGAAGTGCAAACCGGCGCTGGCCGTACCGGCACGTTCTTCGCTATGGAACAGATGGGCGTAACGGCCGACCTGACCACTTTCGCCAAGTCCATCGCTGGCGGCTTCCCGCTGGCCGGTGTGTGCGGCAAGGCCGAGTACATGGACGCCATCGCTCCAGGCGGTCTGGGCGGCACCTATGCCGGTAGCCCGATTGCTTGCGCAGCAGCGCTGGCGGTACTGGATGTGTTTGAAGAAGAGCATCTGCTGGACCGTTGCAAGGAAGTCGGCGAGCGCCTGGTAACCGGCCTCAAGGCTATCCAGGCCAAGCACCCGGTGATCGGTGATGTGCGTGCGTTGGGCGCGATGATCGCGGTCGAGCTGTTCGAAGGCGGCGATTCGCACAAGCCAAATCCGACGGCAGTGGCACAAGTGGTTGCCAAGGCTCGCGACAAGGGTCTGATCCTGCTGTCGTGCGGCACTTACGGCAACGTCCTGCGCGTACTGGTACCGCTGACCTCGCCTAACGAGCAATTGGACAAAGGTCTGGCCATCATCGAGGAGTGCTTCGCTGAACTGGCGTGAGCTGCGCACCTGACGGTGTGACCTGATAGACAAAAAAACCGCTTCGGCGGTTTTTTTGCGTCTGAAGCGTCTATTTGGGTGTTTTGGCCTGTATCCGCGTGCGCCCTTTGACTAAGGTGCCTGTATCGCACGGGGAGCAAACTGGATGACGGTTGTAGATTTAATGGCAGCACCCACTGTATTGATTGCCGAGGCCGATCCCTGGACTCGGGATTTGCTCAAGCAAGTGGTGCTGACGGTACGTTGCGACGCTCAACTGGATGTCTGTGGCGACGGTCAGCAGGCGCTTGCGCAGTTGGGCAGGAAAACTTATGGCCTGGTGATTGCTGACCGTGAGCTGCCGGGTGTAGGTGGTCTGGATCTGTTGCGCACTGTGCGCCAACGCCGC
This sequence comes from Pseudomonas bubulae, assembly GCF_037023725.1. NCBI lineage: Bacteria > Pseudomonadati > Pseudomonadota > Gammaproteobacteria > Pseudomonadales > Pseudomonadaceae > Pseudomonas > Pseudomonas bubulae. Next base: position 563,890 of record NZ_CP146077.1, on the reverse strand, counting down.
GCGGTTGCAGCGCAGCCATTTATTTTGTTGAGTGCACGTAATGACAGCGCCAGTGTGCGCGAAGCCTTGCCGCTGGCGCCAACGGCTTATCTGACCACACCCTTGGATATTGCCGGCCTGACCAGGCGCCTCAAGAGCCTGCTGCTCTCGGCGGGGCAAGAGATTTCGTGTGACGTACCGGCACTGGCGCCAGGCATGACCCTCAAGCGTTTTCTGGAGCAGCGCCGCGCGTCTTCCGATGGCGCGCCGCTAAGAGTGGATGCGCAATCGGCGCTCAAGGGCAGCCTCACGCCTGAAGGGGTGGACCTGGCACGGCTTGAGCAGCAAGTACGCACCGATCCACAAATTACGGCGGTGCTGATTGCGGCCGCCAACAGTGCGGCGCAGCACCTTGTGAGCCCGGCCCAGACCCTTGCGCAAGCCATGCAGCGGCTGGGGCCTGCGCAAAGCGTGAACCTGGTCCAGGGGCTTACTCTCAAGTACAGCGCGCAGTTGAGCGATCCTTGCCTGGCGGACTACGCCGAGCGTTACTGGGCGTTGTCCCAGCGTGCGGCAGACTATGGCCGCACATTGGCAGGCATGTTGAATCTGGATCAGGAGCGTTGTTTCTGCGCCGGGTTGTTGCACTGCCTGGGTGATCTGGCCTTGGTGCGTTGCTTGCAGGAGTGGCGCCAGGCGGGTGGGGAGCTGGATACCCAGGCTATTGATGCCTCTCTGGCCGAGTTTGGCGCAGCCTATGGTTCAGCCTTGCGCACGCGCTGGCGATTGCCGCTGGAGCTGCGGGAGTTGATTGCGGCGATGTATCACCTGGGTGGCGGGGTGTACTCGCGAGAAGCGCTGGTGATGAACCTGGCGGCGCAAGTGGCCAATCTGGAGTCGGAAGAGGGGATTGCCGAGGTGGCCGGCGGGAAGACGGCGCGCTTGTTGCGGGTGGGTATGTCGCAGCTTTCGCAGTTGATCAAGAGCCCCTCACCCTCTCCCGGAGGGAGAGGGGACTAAAGGCAAAAGCGGATTTTCGTCACATTGAAGATCAGCCCCCTCTCCCTCCGGGAGAGGGGTGGGGTGAGGGCGCTTGCTCTTAAACCGCTGCAGGGCGCAGCGAGTAGGTCTTGAGCTGGTGGGCAAAGTCGCGCAGCGACTGGATCCCGCTGGCTTCTGCCTCGTGAACCCATTCCTTGATCGCCGCCAGCATGTCGTGACCGTTGGTGCTGGTTTTGACCCAGATCTGTTGCAGGGCCAGCCGCTTCTCGTAAATCACTTTCAGTGAGTGGCTATGCTCCAGCATCTTTTCAATACGCTGATGGTGGCGGTCTTCAAGCAGGCTGGTTTCGCGCGACAGCAGACGCTTGGCGCGGCGGAACTGATGACGCACCGAATGATCGACCTTGGCCAGCTCTTGTTGCACCAGCGGTGCAATCACCAGCTTGCGGTACTGGGCCATGATCTGGAAACGGTTGTTGAGGATCGCCATGGCGGTGTCCATATCCAGATTGCCCTTGCCTTCCACCCGGTGGGCGATAGGCGCAACACGCTGAACCTTGGCCAGGCGCAAAAAGCTGAAGACCTTGATCCAGGCCCAACCCAGGTCGAACTCCCACTTCTTGACCGACATCTTGGCCGAGTTGGGGTAGGTGTGGTGGTTGTTGTGCAGCTCCTCACCGCCAATGATGATGCCCCAAGGCACCAGATTGGTGGCTGCGTCGCGGCATTCGAAGTTGCGATAACCCACCGCGTGACCCAAACCGTTGACCACACCTGCCGCCCACACCGGGATCCACATCATCTGGATGGCCCAGATAGTCAGGCCGATAGCACCGAACAGCAACAGGTCGATGACCAGCATGAGCGCCACGCCGAGCATTTTGTAACGCGAATAAAGGTTTCGCTCAATCCAGTCTTCAGGGCAGTTTTTGCCATAAATACGCAATGTTTCAGGATTTTGCGCTTCTTCACGATACAGCTCTGCACCTTTTCGCAAAACGGTCGATAACCCTTTGATAACCGGGCTGTGCGGGTCATCGACGGTTTCGCATTTGGCGTGGTGCTTGCGGTGGATGGCTGTCCACTCACGGGTATTCTGCGCGGTGGTCAGCCACAGCCAGAAGCGGAAAAAGTGTTTCAGGCCACCATTGAGCTCAAGCGAGCGGTGGGCTGAGTAGCGGTGTAGATAAACCGTGACACCGATAATGGTCACGTGGGTCATCAACAGAGTGACTGCCACCAGTTGCCAGGCTGACAAGTCGAGAAAACCGTTGTACCACATAGGCTGTTTGGCCCTCGGGAAGATGAAAAAAACTGCAACACGCATTATCACCATGCAGCCAGATAAAACCAGTCGGCCTTTCAGATAAGAGTGCCCGGATGTTTCTTACACTATAATTCCCACTTTTTTGTAGGCGCATTAACTTTCTTATGTCTGTTTCTTCTCGCGATGCCTTGCGTACGGCCCTGTTATACGGGCTGCTAGCGGTTTTCTGGCTGCTGGTGACTGATCATTTATTGAACAGTTATTTCGATGATTCAGCACAGTTGGTGCGGTGGCAGCAGGTAAATGGCTATGTTTTTGCCCTGTTCAGCGCCGTACTGATTTTTTTCGCCCGGGCCCGTTTGTTCGATTTTTTGGGGATGAACCCCGGTCTGAAGCGCCAGCTTCAGGATAGGGAGCGCTTGCGTCAGGCAGCGGTGGTGTTTGACTGCACCCGTGAAGGGGTGCTGGTCAGCGACAGCCGCGGGGTGATCGTTCACGTCAACCGTGCCTTGGTTGAAATAACCGGCTACCCGGCCGAAGAGGTGCTTGGCCGACGCCCGAACATGTTCAAGTCGGGTCGCCACGGCCCCGCGTTTTATCAGGCAATGTTCAAGACGATCGATGAGCGCGGCGAGTGGCACGGCGAAATCTGGAACCGGCGCAAAAGCGGCGAGGTCTACCCGCAGTGGCAGACCGTGCGCTCGATTACCGATGACAAGGGCCAGGTCAGTCACTATGTCGCGGTTTTTTCGGATATCTCCGCGATCAAGAACTCCCAGACCGAGCTCGCACGTCTGGTTCACCATGATCCCTTGACTGACCTGCCCAACCGTCTGCTGTTCACCGACCGCACCGAGCAGGCGCTGGCTTCTGCGCAACGCCACCAGACCGGCTGTGCTCTGCTGATGATCGACCTCGATCACTTCAAGATCATCAATGACAGCCTGGGCCACAACGTCGGTGACCTGCTGCTCAAGGCGGTGGCCGAGCGTTTGCTCAGGGTGTTCGGCAAAGGCTTTACCGTGGCCCGGCTGGGCGGTGATGAGTTCGCCGTGCTGGTCGACAGCTGTGAGCACGCAAGCCAGGCCGCCGGGCTTGCGCAGCAGGTGCTGGAGGTCATGAAAGGCCCGTTCGATGTCGACAGGCATCAACTGTTTATCAGCGCCAGCGTCGGCATCAGCGTGTTCCCCGGCGATGCTCTGAACGCCGAGCAATTGCTGCGCAATGCCGACTCGGCTTTGTTCAAGGCCAAAAGTTCGGGACGCGAGGGTTATGCCTTGTACACCGAGGAGCTGACGGCCCATGCCCAATACCGGGTTGAGGTGGCCAGCGATCTGCGCCGCGCCCTGGAGCAGCACGAGCTGCGCGTGTACTACCAGCCGGTGCACAACCTTAAAACCAGCCGCCTGATTGGCGTTGAAGCACTGGTGCGCTGGGAGCACCCGCTGCGGGGGCTGTTGTCACCGGGTGAGTTTATCCCGATCGCGGAACGTACCGGGTTGATCGCCGAGATTGACGCCTGGGTGCTGGAACAAGCCTGTTGGCAGATGGTTCAGTGGCAGGCTGCAGGTGTGGAACTGTCGTTTGTGGCGGTGAATATTTCCAGCCGACTGTTTGCCCGTCCCGAGCTGTTTTCGCTGGTTTCAACGGTACTGGCAGACACCGGGCTGGATCCGGCCTTGCTGGAGCTTGAAGTGACCGAAAGTGCGGTGATGGACAACTCGCAAGTGGCCCTGGAGCAGATGCATCGTCTGCGGGTGCTGGGTTTGCGCCTGGCCATCGATGATTTCGGCACCGGTTTTTCATCTTTGCTTCGACTCAAGCGCCTGCCTGTGCAGAAGCTGAAAATCGATCAGGGCTTTGTCGCCGGCTTGCCTGGGGACAATGATGATGTGGCGATCGTGCGAGCGGTTATCGCACTGGGTCAAAGCATGGGCCTGGAGGTACATGCCGAAGGGATAGAGCAGGTTGAGCAGGCGCAGTTCCTGCTCGACCTTGACTGCAACCTGGGCCAGGGCTACTGGTTTGGGCGTCCGATGCCTGCCAAGGATCTGGACTGGCAGCGGGCGCCGGCAATTCGCCCCTGAACCGGGCTTAGTCCTTTTCTGGCGGCAGGGTCGGCAGCGCGCGCAGTGCGGCTTCGTACCACTCAGTGTTAAAGGCGCGATCTTCTTCGAGGATCGCGTCAATCTCCACGGCCAACACATGGGCCATCATCTGCAGAATATCGTCGCGCTCGTAGCCGACCAGGGTCAGTTTGTTGAACGTGGCTTTGGCAGCAGGCGGGTTGTCGCTTTCAATCTGGTTTTCAATCGCCTGAATCAGGGTGGATTCGGCGAACTCTTCTTCTTCGTTGTCGATATCGGTTGGCTCGCTCATGGGCAGGCTCCTTGGGTAAAGGTTGGCAGTCTAACGGTATTCAGGATGCTGATGCTGCTAGCCAGCCTGATGGCGAAGCTCTATAACAGCTGCTGCCAACCCCAACACGGCCTGGAGGCTTTGTAATGCTCAAGCTTTATGGATTCGCAGTCAGCAACTACTACAACATGGTCAAGCTGGCGCTGCTGGAAAAGGGCGTGCCCTTTGAAGAAGTGCCGTTTTTCGCTGGCAAGACCCCTGAGGCGCTGGCCATCAGCCCCCGCGGCAAAGTCCCGGCACTGGGCGTTGAACAAGGTTTTATCAACGAAACCAGCGTGATCCTGGAATATATCGAGCAAACCCAATCGGGCCTCAGGCTGCTACCAGTGGATCCGTTTGAGCGTGCGCAGGTGTTGGCACTGGCCAAGGAAATCGAGCTGTATATCGAGTTGCCTGCCCGCGCCTGTTACCCCGAGGCGTTTTTCGGCATGCAAGTGCCCGACGCGATCAAGGAAAAGGCCCGCACCGAGCTGCTCGACGGTATCGCCTCCCTGGGCCGTCACGGCAAGTTCGCGCCTTATGTCGCGGGCGAGACCCTGAGCGTGGCGGATATCTACTTCGCCTTCAGCGTTGATCTGGCCTGTGGCGTCGCACACAAGGTGTTTGGTCTCGACCTGCTGGCCGACATGCCGGGTGCCAAGGCATTGCTGGAGCGTCTGCAGCAAAACCCGCACGTGCAGAAAATCGCCGCGGACAAGGACGCCGCCATGCCGCAGTTTCTGGCGTGGATCAGCAGCAAGAAATAACCAGTACACAGGGTGTCGCCCCCTATTGTGGGAGCGAGCCTGCTCGCGAAGGTCTCAAGAACATCGCGTTTATCCAGCAAAACGCGTTATCCATAACACCTTTCGCCAGCAGGCTCGCTCCCACAGGGGCGCCGCTTTGAGGTTTAACGGCTGGCCAGCAGCGCCTTGCCGCGAACTACTGCCGCTTTCACCTGCGCCGGCGCAGTGCCGCCGATGTGATCACGGGCATTGACCGAACCTTCAAGGGTCAGTACGGCAAACACATCGTCTTCGATCTGATCGCTGAACTGACGCAGTTCTTCGAGGCTCATTTCCGCCAGGTCCTTGCCGGTTTCAACGCCGTACTTCACAGCGTGGCCGACGATTTCGTGGCAGTCACGGAACGGCAGGCCACGGCGCACCAGGTAGTCGGCCAGATCGGTCGCGGTGGAGAAACCACGCAGCGCCGCTTCACGCATGATCGCGTGCTTGGGCTTGATCGCCGGGATCATGTCGGCAAAGGCGCGCAGCGAGTCGCGCAAGGTGTCGGCGGCGTCGAACAGGGGTTCCTTGTCTTCCTGGTTATCCTTGTTGTAGGCCAATGGCTGGCCTTTCATCAGGGTCAGCAGGCCCATCAGCGCACCGAATACACGGCCGCTTTTGCCACGTACCAATTCCGGCACGTCGGGGTTTTTCTTTTGCGGCATGATCGAGCTGCCGGTGCAGAAGCGGTCGGGCAGGTCGATAAACTGGAATTGCGCGCTGGTCCATAGCACCAGCTCTTCGGAGAAGCGCGACAAGTGCATCATCGCGATGCTGGCGGCGGCGCAGAATTCGATGGCGAAATCGCGATCGGAGACGTTGTCCAGCGAGTTGCCGCCCACGGCGTCAAAGCCCAGCAGTTGTGCGGTGAATTCGCGGTCGATCGGGTAGGTGGTGCCCGCCAGTGCGGCGCTGCCCAGAGGCATGCGGTTGGTGCGCTTGCGGCAGTCGACCAGGCGCTCGTAATCGCGGCTGAGCATCTCGAACCAGGCCAGCATATGGTGACCAAATGTTACCGGCTGTGCGGTCTGCAGGTGGGTAAAGCCGGGCATGATGGTCTCGGCTTCACGCTCTGCCTGTTCCAGCAGGCCTTTTTGCAGGCGGGTGATCTCGGCCAGGATCAGATCGATTTCGTCACGTAGCCACAGGCGGATATCGGTCGCAACCTGGTCATTACGGCTACGGCCGGTGTGCAGTTTTTTGCCGGTCACGCCGATGCGGTCGGTCAGACGCGCCTCGATGTTCATGTGCACGTCTTCCAGATCGATGCGCCAGTCAAACGTACCGGCTTCGATTTCGCTCTGGATGGTTTTGAGGCCGTCGATGATGCTGTCGCGTTCGGCATCGGTCAGCACGCCGACCTTGGCCAGCATCGTGGCGTGAGCCACGGAGCCCATGATGTCATGGCGATAAAGGCGCTGGTCGAAAGTGACGGAGGCGGTGAAACGCGCAACGAAGGCGTCGACGGGTTCACTGAAGCGGCCGCCCCAGGACTGATTGGTCTTGTCGGTGCTCATGGATTCGCTCGTAATCGGCTGAGGGGAGTTACACAAATAATTACCGCGAATCATAACAGGGTTGCCATTCATGGCGTTGACGCAGCTCGGCAGGTTTTTGTGTGAAGTGCGGTATAAATAAATTTCCGAAAGGAAATGTATCGTTTGAATACTTTCGCCTTGGCAACCGTCTACAGTTGGTCGTATGGATCAGTCATAGCAGGTCTTTGTAGATTGCCAGACGTATCCGGTATTAAATCGAGCAATCGAGGCAGGTGAATATTGCTGTGAGGTTTGCGGCACTTTTTGGCCTTCGCGCTAGTCTTAGCGTGGATCGCCGTGACAGTCGTCACATCACCTGTCTACGCTATCCTTGTGCGAGACTCACGCAGGAATACAGCGCTATATGAATGTCCTGATCGTTGATGACGAAACCCTGGCCCGCGAGCATTTGAGCCATTTGCTCAGCACGCTCGGGGGCTATACGTTGCTGGAGCCTGGCGCCACTAATGGCGAAGAGGCACTTAACCTGATCGAAAGCCTGAAACCGGATGTCGTTTTGCTCGATATCCGCCTGCCAGGCCTCGACGGGTTGCAGGTTGCAGCCAAATTGTGCGAGCGCGAGCTACCGCCTTCGGTGGTGTTTTGCGTGGCGCCTGACGAGTTTTCCGTACAGGCCCTGCAAGAGAGCGGTGTCAGCTATGTGCTCAAGCCGGTCACCGCAGATGCCCTGCGTGCTGCCCTGAAAGAGGCGCACCGGCCCAACCGCATCCAGCTGGCTGCACTCACCCGGCCTGCCGCGCAAACCGGCAGTGGCCCACGCAGTCATATCAGTGCCAGAACCCGAAAAGGCATTGAGCTGATCCCTATCGACCAGGTGATCTACTTTATCGCTGACCACAAATACGTGACATTGCGTCACGCTGGCGGTGAAGTTCTGCTCGACGAGCCGCTCAAGGCACTCGAAGACGAGTTTGGTGAACGCTTTGTGCGTATTCACCGTAATGCACTGGTGGCCCGAGACCGCATCGAGCGCTTGCAACGCACGCCCCTTGGGCATTTCCAGCTGTTCCTGCGCGGCCTGAACGGGGATGCGCTGATTGTGAGCCGCAGGCATGTGGCGGGTGTTCGCAAGATGATGCAGCAACTGTAATTCGTGCTCAAAAGGCGTGGATACGCCGTTTTTGGGCCAGGGAGGCCGAGGACTTTCTGATACAAGTCAAAGCTGTTTTGGCTGAGCTGTTATTATCAGCCGTATCTTTTCAGTACGGATTGATCCATGTCCTCTCGCGAAATCCGCATCGCTACCCGTAAAAGCGCCCTGGCTCTTTGGCAGGCCGAATACGTTAAAGCCCGTTTAGAGCAGGCTCACCCCGGTATTTTGGTGACGCTGGTGCCCATGGTCAGCCGTGGTGACAAGCTGCTGGACTCGCCGCTGTCGAAAATTGGCGGCAAGGGGCTCTTCGTCAAGGAGCTGGAAACAGCCCTGCTCGAAAACGAAGCAGACATCGCCGTGCACTCCATGAAAGACGTACCGATGGACTTCCCTGAAGGCCTGGGTCTGTTTTGCATTTGCGAGCGCGAAGATCCGCGTGACGCCTTCGTTTCCAACACCTATGCCAGCCTCGACGATTTGCCTCAGGGCAGCATTGTCGGTACGTCGAGCCTGCGCCGTCAGGCCCAGTTGCTGACTCGCCGTCCGGACCTGCAAATCCGCTTTCTGCGTGGCAACGTCAATACCCGTCTGGCCAAGCTCGATGCAGGTGAATACGACGCCATTATCCTCGCGGCTGCCGGCCTGATTCGCCTCGGTTTTGAACAGCGCATCACATCACCCATCAGCATCGAAGACAGCTTGCCAGCCGGTGGCCAAGGCGCAGTGGGTATCGAATGCCGCAGCGCAGATCCCGAAATCCATGCCCTGCTGACGCCTTTGCATCACGCCGATACGGCGGTGCGCGTTACGGCCGAGCGTGCGCTGAACAAGCATCTCAACGGTGGCTGCCAAGTGCCGATTGCCTGTTATGCCGTGCTTGAAGGCGAGCAAATCTGGCTGCGCGGCCTGGTCGGCGAGCCGAGTGGCGGTGTGTTGCTCAGTGCCGACGCCCGTGCGCCGCGTGCACACGCCAGTGAGTTGGGTGTGCAAGTGGCTGAGGCTCTGCTGGCCCAAGGGGCTGGGGATATTCTCAAAGCCGTTTATGGTGAGGCAGGTCACGAGTGACAGGCTGGCGCTTGCTGCTGACCCGGCCAGCCGAGGAATCGGCCGCGCTGGCCGCTGAGCTGGCGGCTGCCGGGATATATAGCAGCAGCTTGCCACTGCTGGCGATCAGCCCGTTGACTATGACTGATGCTCAGCGTGCGCTGATTGCGGGTCTTGACCGGTATTGCGCAGTGATTGTGGTCAGCAAGCCTGCGGCGCGCCTGGGGCTTGAGCTGGTCAGCCAGTACTGGCCGCATGCGCCCCGGCAGAAGTGGTTCAGCGTTGGCGCCGCGACGGCGCAGATTCTCGCCGATTACGGCCTCGATGTTAGCTACCCTCAACGGGGTGATGACAGCGAGGCGCTGCTGGCGATGCCCGAGTTCAAGTCTGCAGTGGGGGGGGATCAGCCCAGCGTGTTGATCCTGCGTGGGGAGGGTGGTCGCGAGTTGCTCGCGGATCGTCTGCGCAGCATTGGCGCGCAGGTCGACTACCTTGAAGTCTACCGCCGCGTACTGCCGTCATACCCGCCTGCAACCCTGTCCCGGCGGGTTGAAGTGGAACGCCTGAACGCGCTGGTGGTCAGCAGTGGGCAGGGTTTTGAACATTTACGGCAGATGGCAGGCGATTCCTGGCCCATGCTTGGGTGCCTGCCGTTGTTTGTTCCAAGCCCGCGGGTTGCTGAGCTGGCTCGCAGCGCCGGGGCGCAACATGTTGTGGATTGTCGTGGTGCAAGCGCCACGGCTTTGCTGGCGGCGCTGCGGGAGCATCCCGCACCTGCTTTCTAATGCAAAGGATGGATTCGTGAGCGAAACAGTCTTGTCCAAAGAACACGTGCAGCCCGCGCCAGAAGCGCCGGCTAAAAAAACCGAACCTGCACCACAGGGTCGAGGCAATGGCCTGGCGGTTTTCGCCCTGTTGCTCGGCGCCGCCGGTGTTGCTGTCGGCGGCTGGGGGGTATGGCAGGTGCGTCAACTGCAAGCTGCCACCGCAGAGCAGTTGAGCGACGTACCGGCCCTGGCCGCGCAAACGCTTTCGATCAAGCAGGGCGAGCAGAAGCTGCTGGCGCGGCTCAACCAACTGCCTTCGGCCAGTGAACTGGATAATCAGCGCCAATTGGTCGTGCAGCTGCAAGGCGATCAGCAGCGCCTGAACCAGCGCCTGGAAACCGTGCTGGGCGAAAGCCGCAAAGACTGGCGCCTGGCCGAGGCCGAGCACTTGTTGCGTCTTGCCACCTTGCGCTTGTCGGCCCTGCAAGACGTCACCAGCGCCCAGGCACTGGTACAGGGCGCGGACGCGATTTTGCGCGAGCAGAACGATCCGGGTTCATTCGCCGCTCGTGAGCAACTGGCCAAAAGCCTGACTGCATTGCGCAGTGTTGAGCAGCCGGACCGCACCGGACTGTTTTTGCAGTTGGCGGCCTTGCGTGATCAAGTGGCGCAACTCAGTGCGCTGGCCCCGGCCTATCAGAACCAGGGTGACTCGCTGGCCAGCCTCACCGCTGATGGCGATGGCGCGAGCCGTTGGTCCCGGTGGTGGGAGGAGATCTCGCACTACATCCGCATCGACTTCAATGCCGACAAAAATGTGCGCCCCCTGTTGGCTGGCCAAAGCCTGACCCAGGTTCGCCTGGCCTTGAGCCTGGCGCTGGAGCAAGCCCAGTGGGCGGCGCTCAATGGCCAGGAGTCGGTTTACACCCAGGCCCTGGCGCAGGCGCAAGATGTGCTCAAGGGCAACTTCAATGCGGATAACCCGCAGAGCAAAAAAATCCTCGAGCAAGTGATTGAACTCGGCAAGCAGCCGGTTACGGTAAAAACCCCGGACCTTGCGGCTGCCTTGAGCGCGGTACAGGCCTACCTTGAGCGTCGGCATGTGCGTGCGCAAGAGCCGGTCAAAGCGGCTGCCAGCCCGGCGCAGGAGGCACTTCCATGAAGCGCTTCTACGTGATTGTGTTCTTGTTGATTGCAGCTGCGGCCTGCATCGGCCTGGCAATTGCTGAAGATGCGGGCTATGTGCTGATCGCCTATAAAAATTTCCGTTACGAATCCAGTGTCTGGGCAACGCTCGCGCTGCTGGCCGTCCTGTGGCTGCTGGTGTGGGGAGTCAAGCTGCTGGTGGAGCTGGTGACGGCTTCTACAGGGCTGGTCAACCCGTGGTCGCGGCGCAACCGCAGCCGTCGAGTGCAGATCGCCATCGAGCAAGGCCAGATGGACCTTGCCGAGGGCCGCTGGGCCAGCGCACAGAAGCATCTGGCCCGTGCCGCCGAAGCCGAGCCGCAGCCATTGCTCTACTACCTGGGGGCTGCACGAGCGGCCAACGAGCAGGGGCACTACGAAGAAAGCGACAACCTGCTGGAGCGAGCGCTGGAACGCCAGCCTCAGGCCGAACTGGCCATTGCCCTGAGCCATGCCCAGTTGCAGGTGGACCGTGCTGACACCGAGGGCGCGCTGGTGACCTTGCAGGCCATGCACGAGCGCCATCCACACAATGTTCAGGTGTTGCGCCAGCTGCAGCGTCTGCACCAGCAGCGTGGCGACTGGACGGCGTTGATCCGCCTGTTGCCAGAGCTGCGCAAGGACAAGGTATTGCCGCCCAAGGAGCTGGCCGAGCTGGAGCGACGGGCCTGGGGGCAGAATCTGAGCCTGGCGGCCCAGCGTGAAAGCGAAGGCGAGGCGGGGTTGCAGTCACTTCAACGCGCCTGGCAACAGCTTACCTCGGCCCAGCGCCAGGAGCCCGCGCTCGTGCTGGCCTATGCCGAGCAATTGCGCCAGCTGGGCGCGCAAACTGAAGCCGAAGAAGTCTTGCGCGGGGCGCTCAAGCGCAGTTATGACAGCCATCTTGTGCGCCTCTATGGCCTGCTGCGTGGCAGTGACCCGGTGAAGCAGTTGCAGGCCGCCGAAGGCTGGCTCAAGAGCCATCCCGGCGATGCCAGCCTGCTGTTGACCCTGGGTCGCCTGTGCCTGCAAAACAGCTTGTGGGGCAAAGCGCGGGATTACCTTGAAAGCAGCCTCAAGGTGGAGCGCAACCCCGAAACCTGTGCCGAGCTGGCACGACTGCTGGCCCAGTTGGGAGATACGGGGCGCAGTAATCAGCTTTTTCAGGAAGGGCTGAATTTGCTGGATGAGCGTTTGCTCGCATCCCCCTTGCCAGTCACTGCCACGACCCTGTGAAGAGGCCAGCCTGGCGTGTGTTTCGGCACACGTGGGGCTGCCTGCAGTATTGAGCGAGCGAGGGGCAATCTGCCTTTTCCTACATGATTTGTTCTAAAGGCTTAGTGTTTCTGTTGGGGTTTCCTTGGTTTCTTCGAGAACTATCCGCTTAGGGTCACCTTGAAAGGGCTAATGGCTTTCATCTACCGTAACCAACTGTCTCTTTTGTCATGGAAAAGCCATGTTCTTGGCAGCTTCACGTTTTATTTTCTTTTTAGCCTTTGTAGTAGGCGCCTTGGTAATGGGCGGCACTTTTTATCTCGAGTACGGGCCCGGGCTCAAGCCTTGTTCGCTATGTCAGGTTCAGCGTTTTTTCTTGCTGGATTTCTGCCTCGTCAACCTGGTGGCTTTTGCCCATGGCCCCAAAGGTTTTGGCATGTTGTGTTACTCCCTTGCCTCCATGTTGTTCGCGCTGGGTGGCGCGGCGAGTGCCTTGAGGCAGGTATGGCTGCAAGAGCTGGCGCCAGATCAACTGATGCTCTGTCAGCCAGAGCTGGCGTGCATCTGGCGCGACATGTCGCCGAGTGAAATCATTTCGATGATTTATCGTGGCAGTGAGGACTGCACACATATTCACTGGACCATCTTTGACTTGAGCATTCCCGAGTTGAGCTTGCTGGCCTTTATCGGGCTGCTTGTTCTTGCCATCTTTCAGATCAGTCGCTCGATTGCCAGGGACAAATTACCCCGTGACTGCGACGTGAAGTAGCACTTGGGATTAAACACTTGTATGAATTTTCTCTCGTGGGTACCTTGAAGCAGTTGGCAAGCGGGCATAATCTGGCCCGCACGTATCACGGAGTTATGCCGCCCAATGCCCGTGCAATCGTGCAGGTTTTGGTTCACACAGGCCTGGCTGATGTCGGGTGGCATGGGCCCACAAGGGAAGAGAGATCATCATGCTCGAAAGATGCGAGAGTGCTCAGGAACGATTCAACGGCGTCCACCAACTGGTAGACCGCTGGTTGCTTGAGCGCCGTAAACTTGTGAAGGCTTATGCGGCTCTGCTGGAGCAGCAAAACAATCCCAAACGCGGGCCTCAAAAAGAGTTTTGCCAGCTGCTGGTCGACTATGTGTCCGCAGGCCATTTCGAGATTTACGAGCAGCTCAATCAGGAGGCCAAGGCCTTCAATGACGAGCGCGGGCTTGCCCTGGCAGAGACCATCTACCCGCGTATCAACGTGATTACGGAGGCCGCCCTGGCTTTCAACGATCATTGTGATGGTAAGGCCCATCGCCCTGACTGTGACAAGCTGGCAGAAGAGATCAAGGTTTTGGGCGCTCTGCTTGATGAGCGTTTTGAGCTTGAAGACTGCTTGATCGAAGTGCTGCACAGCGCGCACAAGCAGAAAGAAGCCGCTCAGGCTTAAGCAACAATTCATTTAAAAAACGGTGCGCAATGGCGCGCCGTTTTTTATTTCCGGGACGGTTACTTTCGGGTAGCGAACAGTTCGATTTCAAACACCAGTGGTGTATTGGGGGCAATCAGATCCCCGGCCCCCTGGGTGCCGTAAGCTTGGCTTGAAGGTATCGCCAGCCGCCATTTCGCACCCACCGGCATCTGTACCAATGCACTGCGCCAGCCGGCGATAACGCTGCCCAGGCGAAACCATTGTGGTTGGGTGCTGTGGTCGAACACGGTGCCATCGGGCAGTAGGCCCACATAGCTCACATACACCGAATCCTGTGGGCCGGGCTTGGCGCCTTTGCCGGGTTTTAGTTCGGTCAGGATGATGCCGTCGGCCAGCTCGCGAGCCTGGGGTTGCTGTTTTTCGACCAGCAAAAAAACTTCTTCAGCGCTCAGGGCGGCGTTGATGCCTGACGAGGCCTGCCCGGGATCTGTTTGAGCCTGATGCTGCGCCAGAATCTGGCCGATGCGCTCATCTGTCAGGGCCAGCGGTTTGCCTTGGTAGGCGGTGTGCAGGCCCTCGATCAGTGCCTGGATTTGAAGCTCGGGGACTTCCTGGCGCAAGCGTTCGCCCAGGCTGGCGCCCATGCTGTAGGCCAGATCGCGGGCGTCGTCGGGGGAGGGAGAGGGGGCTGCGTCAGCCACAGGCGCAAGGCACAACAACATCCAAAACATGTAACGCGGCATGGGGGTTCTCCGGCGTGATGTGCGAGCGATTATGCCAGCGCCCGAGCGGCACCGATGTTTTAATTCGAAGGGGCTAAAAGACGTTTGGGCACTCTTTGAATTTAGCTGGCTTGGCCGTTAAAGATTGATCCAGCACAAGTTTTTCGACGTCATGCAACGTGCAGCTATCCTTAGTGTCAACATGCCCTAGCGGCGGTAGTTGCAGAGGTCTAGTATGAGCCGCACTCACTTCAGCCAGGAGGTAAACCATGTCGGCCAATAAGAAGCCCGTAAATACGCCGTTGCACTTGCTCCAACAGCTCTCAGGCAGTCTGCTTGAGCATTTGGAAAACGCTTGCTCCCAAGCGTTGGCTGATGCTGAGAAACTGCTCGCCAAGCTTGAAAAGCAGCGCGGTAAAGCGCAGGAAAAACTGCACAAGTCACGTGCAAAACTGCAAGACGCCGCCAACGCCGGAAAATCCAAGGCTCAGGCCAAGGCCAAGTCTGGGGTCAAAGAGCTCGAGCAACTGCTCGACTCACTCAAAGACCGTCAAAGCGAAACGCGCACTTATATTCTGCAACTCAAACGTGATGCTCAAGAAAGCCTGAAGTTGGCCCAAGGTATCGGTCGAGTCAAAGAGGCTGTTGGCAAGGCTTTGTCGAGTCGCGATGCCAAGCCTGCAGCGGCAGCGAAAAAACCGGCTGCCAAAGGGGTTGCCAAGGCTCCGGCCAAAGCTCCGGCCAAAGCAGCCGCCAAGCCTGCCGGCAAAGTAGCGGCGGCTAAGCCTGCGACCAAGCCAGTTGCTGCAAAAACCGTAGCGGCCAAGCCGGCAGTGTCCAAAACGGCTGCGGCAAAACCGACCGCCAAACCCGCAGCAGCCAAACCAGTACCAGCAAAAGCCCCGGTAAAAGCGGCGGCCAAACCTGCTGCTAAACCTGCAGCGGCCAAACCTGCCGCTAAAACCGCAGCGGCCAAGCCCGCAACGGCCAAGCCTGCGGCAAAACCCGCAACGGCCAAACCTGCAGCGGCCAAGCCTGCGGCAAAACCCGCAGCGGCTAAACCTGCAGCAGCCAAGCCTGCCGCAAGAAGGCCAGCAGCTGCCAAACCGGCCACGGCTCCGGCCAAGCCCGCCGTGACGTCCGCCGCCGCGGCACCCGCTACAACCCCGGCGTCAACTCCGGTAACCGCTACAAACTCGGCTACGACCCCAGCCAGCGCTTCTTAAGCGCGATTGATTGCGACGCGCAGCGTATGCAGCGCGTCGCAATCAGGGTGACCGGCATCGACCGCCATCTTCTGCAGCCAGGCGCAGGTATCCTGCGATTGCGTTTTCGACCAGCCCTGAGTCACGGATTCCAGGCGCCGCAACAACATCCGTTCGGCCTCCAGCTCCAATGCCTTGACCTGCACGCGCAGCGTCGCCAGTGCATCGTCGTGCGCGGCTGCTTCGCGCCAGCGTGTTCGCAGTTGTCGCAACGGCTGAACCACTTCGTGCTGCCAGGGTCCGGCACAGGCATTCAGTTGCCCAAGGCGCGCCTTGTCGAAGGCCACGCCGCGCTCCTCAAGCCAGGCTGCACACAGCAGCACACACACATCCACACCCTGGTCCTGCAATTGCAGGAAGGCCTGCTCCACCCCAGGTCGGGCATAGAGGTTCAAACAGTAATTCCACAGGTCAGTCTGCATAGTGCAATTCGCGCCAGTTGAGAGGGAAGCTGGTAGACTCCGCCGCCATTATGATCCGACTTCAGAACCTGACTTTACAGCGTGGCCCGCAACGTCTGCTAGAAGACGCCGAGCTGACCCTGCACGCCGGCCACAAAGCCGGTCTGGTCGGCGCCAATGGCGCCGGTAAATCCACTTTGTTCGCCTTGCTGCTGGGTGAGTTGACGCCTGATTCCGGGGATTGTCTGCTCCCGGCCGACTGGCGGATCGCCCATATGCGCCAGGAAATCGACACCCTCGACCGCATTGCGATCGACTATGTGCTCGATGGCGACCAGCGATTGCGCCAGGTGCAGGCCGATCTGGCCAGGGCCGAAGCTGACGAGGACGGTGCTGCGCAAGCGCGCCTGCACTCCGAGCTGGACAGCGCCGACGGCTACACCGCCGATGCACGGGCGCGCAAAATGCTCGCCGGACTGGGCTTTACCAACGAACAGATGGATCGCCCGGTTGCCGATTTTTCCGGTGGCTGGCGGATGCGCCTGAACCTGGCTCAGGCCCTGATGTGCCCGTCGGATCTTTTGTTGCTCGATGAACCGACCAACCACCTGGATCTCGACGCCATTCTCTGGCTTGAAGACTTCCTCAAGAATTACCCTGGCACCTTGCTGCTGATCTCTCACGATCGGGACTTCCTGGATGCCGTGGTCGACAACATTGCCCACGTCGATCAGCGCAAAATCACCCTCTATCGCGGTGGTTACAGCGCATTTGAGCGTGCCCGTGCCGAACGTCTGGCCCAGCAGCAACAGGCCTACGAAAAGCAACAGGCGCAACGTGCGCATATGGAAAGCTATATCGCCCGCTTCAAGGCCCAGGCCACCAAGGCCCGTCAGGCGCAGAGCCGGATCAAGGCCCTTGAGCGTATGGAAGAGCTGAGCGCGGCCCATGTGGATTCGCCGTTCGACTTCGTGTTCCGCGAAGCGGTCAAGCTCTCCAGCCCGTTGCTCGACTTGTCCGATGCGCGCCTGGGTTATGGCGACAAAACCATCCTCGAGAAGGTCAAGCTGCAACTGGTTCCGGGCGCCCGTATTGGCTTGCTCGGGCCAAACGGCGCGGGTAAGTCGACCCTGATCAAAAACCTCGCAGGCGAGTTGGAGCCACTGTCGGGTCGGTTGGCCCGTGGCGAGAATCTGGTGGTTGGCTATTTTGCCCAACATCAGCTCGACTCACTGGATTCCAAGGCCAGCCCGTTGCTGCATATGCAGCGTCTGGCGCCGACCGAGCGCGAACAGACCCTGCGCGACTTCCTCGGTGGTTTCGACTTCCGGGGTGCGCGGATCGACGAGCCGGTACTGAACTTCTCCGGTGGCGAAAAAGCCCGCCTGGCGCTGGCATTGATAGCCTGGGGCCGCCCGAATCTGTTGCTGCTCGACGAACCGACCAACCACCTCGATCTGGAAATGCGTCTGGCGCTGACCATGGCTCTGCAAGAGTTCAGCGGCGCGGTGCTGGTGGTGTCCCACGATCGCCATCTGCTCAAGAGCACTACGGATGAGTTCCTGCTGGTTGCCGATGGCAAGGTTCAGGAATTTGACGGCGACCTCGAAGACTACGCGCGCTGGCTGGCCGACTACCGTTTGCGCAATGCGCCGGTCAGCACCACGCTGGTCAACCCTGACAAGACCGATAAAAAGGCTCAACGTCAGGCCGCTGCAGCGTTGCGTCAGCAGCTGGCACCGCATAAACGCGAAGCTGACAAGCTTGAGAGCGAGCTGGGCAAGGTCAACGAAAAGCTGGCGAAAATCGAAACCAGCCTGGGCGACAGTGCCGTTTACGAAGCTGCGCGCAAAGATGAATTGCGTGATCTGCTGGCGGAACAGGCCAAGCTCAAAGTGCTCGAAAGCCAGCTGGAAGAGCGGTGGATGGAAGCGCTGGAATTGCTTGAGTCCATGCAAGCAGAACTGGAAGCCCTGTCCTGATGGAAGCCCTGCACTTGCCAGTGCCCGCCGAACTGATCGCACCGCTGTGGATCGGTGTGCAGATTTTGCTGATTCTGTTGGCGGGTTACTTCTCCCAACGTGTCGTGGCGCGCTTCCTGACGCGGCTGGGCGAGCGTTATCCGTTCCCGCCACAGCTGATGATGCCGCTGCGCGGCGGCTTGCGCTGGTTCATCATGGGCAGCGCAGTGATCGTCGTGCTGGAGCGTCTGGGGGTTTCGGCCACCGTGTTGTGGACGGCGCTGTCGGGCTTTGTGGCGGTGGCGGCAATTGCCTTCTTCGCCATGTGGAGCGTGCTTTCCAATCTGCTGTGTGCAGTGTTGATCTTTACCGTGGGGCCGTTTCGCATTGGCGACGTGGTGGAGTTGCTCGACACGCTGGACAAGCCCGGCGTCAAAGGTCGTGTGGTGGCCATCAATCTGCTTTACACCACGCTGATAGAACCCGCTGAATCGGGTAGTGGTAGCAGCATGGTGCAAGTCCCCAACAGTCTGTTCTTCCAGCGCTCGGTACGCCGCTGGCGAGAAAGCGACCTGTAACGCTCCCGCAGAGTCAAAACTACCCTCAGAAATTTGTGGTCAATTTTCAACCAACGCATTAGCTTAAGGGACTTGTTACAGATCTTGTCCGAGGTGTGCGATGTCGTTGGAAACGTGGTTGGCCTTTTTTGCTGCCTGTTGGGTGATCAGCCTGTCCCCCGGCGCTGGCGCGATTGCTTCGATGTCGTGCGGTCTGCAGTATGGTTTCTGGCGCGGTTACTGGAATGCCCTGGGCCTGCAACTGGGCCTGGCGTTGCAAATCGCCATTGTCGCAGCCGGTGTCGGCGCCATCCTTGCAGCCTCGTCTACCGCTTTCTATGCCATCAAATGGTTCGGCGTGGCTTACCTTGTTTACCTCGCCGTCAAACAGTGGCGTGCCCTGCCGGCTGATCTGAGCGATGACGCCGCCGTGCGTCCCATCGGCAAGCCGCTGGCTCTCGTATTTCGCGGCTTTCTGGTCAACGTCAGCAACCCCAAGGCGCTGGTGTTCATGCTCGCGGTGCTGCCGCAGTTCGTAAACCCGGCAGCGCCGCTGGTGTCCCAATACCTGACGTTGGGCGTGACCATGATCTGCGTCGACCTGATCGTCATGGCCGGTTACACAGGGTTGGCGTCCAAGGTCCTGCGTCTGCTGCGTACGCCGCAACAACAGCGCCGGATGAACCGCACCTTTGCCGGTCTGTTTGTTGGCGCGGCGGGTTTTCTGGCGACGTTGCATCGCGCTACAAACTGAAATCTGTGCAAAAAGCGCATAAGTCATATGCGCGCCCTGGCGTTGTTGCGAGGTATCGGTCTTTTTAGACTTTTACCCTCCGTTGCATCATTCCAAACCAGAGGTTCATATGACTTTTACAATGCCCAAACTACTGTCCTCATTGCTCGCCTGTCTGAGTCTGGCGGCAACTTCAGCCATCGCGGCTGAGCCTGCCGTCAATCCCAACCCCACTATCCGTGCCATGTCTGGCGCTGTTCCGATTGATCGTCTTGACCCGGCCTCTACGGCTTTACTGGTGATTGATTTTCAGCAGGAGTACTTCACCGGCCGGTTGCCGATCCCGGACGGCCAGAAGGCACTCAACAAGGCTCGCGAGCTTATTGCATTCGCGGACAAGGCCAGGATTCCGGTTTATCAGATTCAGCATATCGCCCCGGCGGGCTCAGCGGTTTTTGCGCTGGACGGCGAAGGTGTGAAATTCCACCCGCAGATGCTGCCTCGCGCGGGTGATACGGTGTTGCAAAAAACCACCGTGAGCGTTTTTGGCAGCACTGAACTGGACCGCCTGCTGAAGGAAAAAGGCATCAAGACGGTAATTATTGCCGGCCTGATGACCCATGCCTGCGTGGCCGGCGGCGCTCGGGACGCTGCGCCGCTGGGGTACCAGGTCGTGGTAGCATCTGATGCTTCCGCTACCCGCAGTATTACCCGGGCAGACGGCTCGAGCATTGATGCAAATAGCCTGCACCGCGCAGCCCTGGCTTCAGTCGAAGACACCTTTGGCGACGTCATGACTACGGCGCAGATCGTTAAATTGCCTCTAAAGTGAAGCTCAATCGATGAATCAGTTGCTGGCCATGCGGGCGTTTTGCTGCATCGTCGAGAATCGTGGATTTTCGGCAGCAGCCGAGCAATGGGAAACCACGTCTTCGACATTGTCCCGGCATTTACAGCATCTGGAGGCACAACTCGGTGTGCGGTTGATCAACCGCACAACCCGGCACTTGAGCCTGACTGAGGCAGGGGAGCGCTATCACGCGGCCTGCCTCGACATTTTGCAGCGGCTCGACCAAGCGGCGTTGGCTGTTGCCGACGATGGCAGCGAACCGTCAGGGACTCTGCGTATCAGCGTGCCTTTGGTGATCGGGACGCTGGAGTTGGGCAATTGGTTGCCCGGGTTCCAGCAACGCTACCCCAAGATCCGGGTAGACCTGTCCTGCGAGGACCGTTTTGTTGATCTGGTGGCTGAGCGCTTCGACCTTGCACTGCGCATCAGCGGCCCCCTGGAAGACTCCTCGCTGGTGGCCAAGAAACTGACCGTATCCGATCTGATTCTGGTGGCTGCACCCGGTTATGTCAGTCGCC
This sequence comes from Pseudomonas bubulae, assembly GCF_037023725.1. Classification (NCBI taxonomy): domain Bacteria; kingdom Pseudomonadati; phylum Pseudomonadota; class Gammaproteobacteria; order Pseudomonadales; family Pseudomonadaceae; genus Pseudomonas; species Pseudomonas bubulae. Next base: position 543,196 of record NZ_CP146077.1, on the reverse strand, counting down.
AAGGCTTGCCACGCCAGGTCGACGAGCTGGCTACCCATCAGTTACTCGGTTTTACGGGGAGCAATGAGTGGCGGTTGAATTCGGCGCGGGCTGATACCGTGGTGGTGGCGCTCAACGGACGTTTCAAAACCGACACCATTACCTCCCTCCACAGCGCCGCGTTGGCCGGTCTGGGCATTGCCGCGTTCACACGGGCGACGGTGCAACAGAACTTGCAAAGCGGCCAGTTGGTACAGATTCTTCCCGACTACAACGCAGGCCAGCGTCATTACTTTGCCCTCTATCCGCACGCCCGCCTTCTGGCCCCCAAAGTGCGTGTTTTTGTCGAGTTCATGGCTCAGCATTACACGTCGGTCTGATCTCGGCTGTTGAGCGACAACTGGCTTGTGCTCAGGGCTCAGCGCAGAATCACCGCAGCTTCATCCTCGGGTAGTCTGTTGAGTGGTGCTGGCGCGCTCTTTGGCGGCTGAGGTGCAATGCCTGTCAGTTGCTCTTGTAGTTGCCGTACCACGTCCTCGCCAAGGGTTGCGGCTACGTCGCGTATAACCTGGGGCCGGTTAAGGGACACTCTGAGATCGTGGCGGTTTGTCAGTTTGATGTCCTCCCCTTTACCCATGGCAGTGAATGCTGAGGTGACCTCAAGGGTACGGGTGTTGATCAGGCTGAAGTCAGCAACCAGCGTCAACCCCAGTATCGCCGAATAACTCCTGGTATTGGCCAGTGCGTTGAGGTCCCGGGTGAAATCAATGTCAGACACCGTGCCAAACAGAACGTAGTCGGCGCCTTTGAAATGACCGGCCTTTATGCGCTTGATGACGTCATAAACATCCGTTTTGTCGCTGGCTTTGTAAGGCGTGGCCTGCACCAGTCGGAACAACCCGGATTTGAGAATCTTTCCTTTGATATCGCCACTGAAATTGCGCAACTCGTTTTGCTGGATGTAGCTGTTGCGGTTCTCGTACGTTTGGTAGCTCGCCGAGCCATTGGCGTTGTACGGGCCGGACTGAAAACGGTTACGTGCAGTGGTTGACTGGACGTATTGCTGTACGCGGGTCTCATAAGCCAGGTCGGTCACGGCTATTTTGGGGGCAGCTTGAACTTCCCAGATACAGAGCAGGCTGATAACGCATATCCAGATACGCATCGCTTAGCGCTCCGTTGTTTTGCGGATTTCTTTGTCGTCCATCCATTCCGCCAGGCCGCTTTCGAGATCGACCAGTTGCAGGTTGAATGTGTAGAAAACATCTTTGAAGTCCTTGCTGCGCTTCACAATCGAGGTAATGGAGCCTTCGAGGCGGTATTTGGCTGCGATCATGTTACCGGTCTTGCTGATCGTCGTTTTTTTGTACAGGCCGCTTTGGTTTTGCAACTGAAGTTGGTCGACCTGGCTTTGCATGTCGGTGTTGTCGCTCGCAAAACGAACGGTGCCAGTTTTCATCAGTTGGGTTTTTATCGACGTTGTTATCTGGCGGGTGTCGATGTACTCGCTGGTTTTGTTTTTCACATCGTAGACCTGCACCACCGGTCTTCCCTGAAGAATGCCGGACTGCGCAAGGGAGCGTGTCATGCTTTCGGCGATCATCTGCAGGTCAGTCGAGCCAAATTCATTGGTGATCAGTTCCACAGCCTTGGTGTCGCCATAAGCTATGTTTTTGCCGCCGATGACTGGCGAAGTGTTGGAACACCCGCTGATCAGAATCAGCATAAGGGCGAGTAATGAAGTGCGTGCAAGCATGGAATAGCTCTCCAGGAGTGACAAAAGTTATGGGTTCAGGGCGTTTTCACTTCCAAACGGAAATCCCTGGCCTGGGGCACTGGTGCAATAGCAGGAATAAAAGTGTTTTGTTTGGCGTACAGGGTGATGGTTTTCCAGCCTTCTTCATTGGCAACGGGAAAACCGTCCTTGCCCAGCCAGGTAAAGCGGTAATAAACCATTCGGTTGTGGCGGCTGGTGTTGGTCATCTGGGCGTTTACGGTCATGAAGCCATTTACACGCGCTACGCGGATCGCTCCGGCAGAGATATGTTTGAACTTGCCCATGACCGTAATCTTGCTTGCTGCACTGTTGGGTTGTGGAGGTGACGGTGTGGCGCAGCCGATCAGTAAAAACAGCGCCAGAGCGCCCGAGAGCAAATATCGCATCGTGGGTTCCTCAGGGTTTTTGTCGGCTTATGAAAGCCAGCGGGGGGGTGACGGGTGTAGTACTGCCAGCGGCGGCATGGTGGAAAACGCGATTACCGATCGTGCGTATCGTGATGACCTGATAGCCGCGTTCGGCCCTTATGCGTATCGGCGTACTGCCCGGGATGTCGGGCAGACTAATTTGATGCTCACCACGGTTGAGGCGTAAACGCACCACATATGTGTTGTCTGCCAGGGTGCGCCAGGTGCGCGTATCCGCGTCTTCCAGAACAGTCGAAGCAACTCCCAGAAGCAGGCCGGCCAGCGGGTTGTCGTCATTGAGTTGTTTTTGTGCGACGCCTCGAGTGACAGCCCGCGCGCTGCTACGCAGGAGGATCCACGGCAGTTCATCGCGCAGGGCGCGACGCGACATGGTCGTGGTGGTGTTAAGCAAGGTGAGGGGATGAAGCTGGCCGTTGACGACGACATGGGTGAGGGGCGTATTGGGGGTGTAAGGCCTGATCACCGGAAATGACAGCGGCGTAATGACGAGGTTGTTGCTGATGGTTAATGGCAGTGGGAGACGTATTGAGTCTCGCGCCGGTGCAAAGCCATTTTGCAGCACTATCAGAACTTCGCTTTCATCGCTGCGGGCCTCTGGTTTGTCCAGGTTCAGCAGGTTTTGCTCGATCAGAGGTGTGTTGGGGCGCAGTTCTGCGGCCTTTCGATAGCCTGGTGCGGCAAGGCTTCGTTCTCCCAAAGCCTCGTAAACAAAGCCCGCCAAATAATGACTAAAGGCGCTCTGATAACTATTTTTCAGCTCCAGTACGTCGGGTGCATCAAGACTTTCCAGCGGGTAGCCACGCAAATCCTTGAGCCGGGCCCGTACTCCCCTGCGTTCTGCTTCCTGCTCACGTTTCAAGTATTCCTTGTCCCGAAGTTCAGTGATCAGGGCTTCGCGTTCATGGGTTTTTTTGATTTCCGTGCGGGCACCTTCGAAATCGTTAAGGTTCAACAGATTCAGAGCCATTTGCGTACTCAACCAGACTTTCTCGTAGTCATGGCCTTCATAGCGGCGGACTTTGTCGTTGACCAGAAAACTGGAGAACTGTGCGAGGTACCTGGCGGTATCGAGCCTGACCGACTCCTCCCAGGCATATATCAATTTGTCAGCGTTGCGCCATGCCTTCTGGCTTGCAGCAAGGTCGCCCTTTGCGCGCAATAACTCGCCTTTTTCCAGGTAGTAGAGAAGGTCTTTGTTCTGGCTGCTGTTGTTTTGTTCGAGCAGGACCAGTGCGCCATCGACATTGCCAGCCGACAACTGCTGGTTGGTGGCTTGCAGTTCGCTGTCATAACTACGAAATACCGAGCATCCAGTCAGTAAGGTGAGCACGCTCAAAATGAGAGCGTTAAGGGCGCGAGCGGTCATGGGTATGAGTGTCCCCGGGCGTCTAAACCATAAATACTTGTCGATACCGCAGAGACCGGGCCCGAGTACGGGTGATCAGTTGTGGTGAAGGATCGGTATTTTTAGCAGCGTCGGCGGAGGGGAAGTAGCCTTAATCAGGGCGTGATGGCTGTGTTTAATCACTTTGGGAAATTGCCTACATTTGTGGCGATAGTTAACCCACAAGCACTTGCAATAAAGGGGCTATCAATCTGCAAGGCTCGCTATGTTTAGCCAGTTCAATCGCAGAATTGCAATTCGCTGATTTACGGCGCGATCGCATACGAGGGCCTTGAGTCGGCGGCCAGTAACGGTAAACAATATGTTACTTCTCATTTCCATCCGGATTGATCGATGACCTCCCGCTCGCGTTTTTTGGCATGGCTATTGTTGCCCGTGCTCGCGTTGTGCAGCCTTGTTGCCTCTGCCAACACCCCGGAAGGCGCCTCACAAGCGCTGCACCTGATTGACTACATTGGTGCTGACTATCCGCCTACAGTTGAAAACGGCAAGGTTATTGATGAGACCGAATACCGCGAGCAACTCGAGTTTCTGGCCGTGCTCAAAGGCCTGCTCGCGGACTTGCCGCAACGCCCTGAGCGTGAGGAGCTGCTGCAAGGCGTGAACGCCCTGCAAAGCGCCATCGAACAGCGTGTAGACGGCACCGCCGTTGCGCATGAAGCACGTCAGTTGGGTGCCAAACTGGCGGTGGCCTACGAGGTCAGCCAGGCCCCCGCCATTACCCCTGACCCTACCCGTGGCGCACCCTTTTATGCCCAGCATTGCTCGGTGTGCCACGGTGAAACCGGCGCCGGTGACGGCCCTGCCAGTGTCGGTATGACGCCGCCGCCTGCGAACCTGCGTGACGCGCAGCGCCTGGACCGGCTGAGCCTCTACGCGATCTACAACACCCTTGGCCTGGGGGTTGAAGGCACCGATATGCCTTCGTTTGCTGATCAGCTGGACGAGCGTCAGCGCTGGGACCTGGCCACCTACATCGCCGGGCTGAGTGCCGACCCGAGTGCCAGCAAGGCAGACAAAACCTACAACCTGGCGGACCTTGCCCGTCAAACCCCGAATGAAGTGCTGGCGGCTGAAGGCCCCGAGGCGACCGCAACGTTCCGTGCCCAGCGGGCGCAGCCGCCGCAAGTCAAACGCGGCCCGGCGCAGCTGCTCGACTACACCAGCGCCACCCTGGATAAAAGCCTTGCGGCTTACCGCACCGGTGACCGTGAGCAAGCCTACGACCTGTCGGTGGCGGCTTATCTGGAAGGTTTTGAACTCGTTGAAAGCTCGCTGGATAACGTTGACGCCAATGTGCGCAAAAACACTGAAAAAGCCCTGATGGCCTATCGGCAATCGCTGCAGGACGGCTTGCCGATCGAGCAGGTCGAGCAGCGACTGGAAGCGGCCAAAGTCTTGCTCAAGGAATCTGCCGGGCTGCTGGGCAGCGATGGCCTGAGCTGGACTTTGAGCTATATCTCCGGCCTGCTGATTTTGCTGCGTGAAGGCCTGGAAGCAATTCTGGTGCTGGCCGCGATTCTGGCTTTCCTGCGCAATACCGGCCAGCAATCGGCGGTGCGCAGTGTCAACGTCGGCTGGGGTCTGGCCCTGGTGGCCGGACTGGCGACCTGGGCGCTGGCGGCCTATGTGATTGACGTCAGCGGTGCCCAGCGTGAACTGCTGGAAGGTTGTACTGCGCTGTTCGCCAGCGTCATGGTGCTGTGGCTGGGCGTATGGATGCACGACCGTCGTCACGCCGCCGCGTGGCAGGATTACATCAAAAGCAGCCTGGTCAGCGGTGGCGGTCGTTTTGGCTTCGCGATACTGGCGTTCTTTTCGGTGTACCGCGAACTGTTCGAAGTGATCCTGTTCTACGAAACCCTGTGGCTGCAAGCCGGCCCGGCGGGCCACAACGCGGTACTGGCGGGCGGCGCCACGGCACTGGTCTTGCTGATGGGCCTGGCGTGGATCATCCTGCGTGGCTCGGCCAAATTGCCATTGGCGCTGTTTTTCAGCATCAACGCGGCTTTGCTCTGCGCCCTGTCGGTGGTATTCGCCGGGCATGGCGTGAAAGCGCTGCAAGAGGCGGGCATCTTTGGCACGCGGCCTGTCGCGTTCTTCGACTTCGACTGGCTGGGTATTCATGCAGATGCGTACTCGCTGAGTGCGCAGGCCGTAGCCATTTTGGCAATTATCGTGTTGTACGGCCGAAGCAAACTGGCGGAAAAGCGTCGGGTGCAGGCTTCTTAAATCCTTATACACCTCCCCTCAGTGGGAGCGGCAACACTCAGGAGTAATTCTCTATGCGTGTCTGGATCGACGCAGACGCCTGCCCCAAGGCGGCAAAGGATCAGGTCATCAAGTTCGCTCTCAAGCGTCAGTTTGAGGTGGTGCTGGTGGCAGGGCAGAGCCAGATCAAACCGACCTACGCCCTGGTCAAACTGATTGTGGTGCCCAGCGGCCCGGATGCGGCGGATGATTATCTGGTGGAGCACGCCGTGCCCGGCGAACTGGTGATTTGCAGCGATGTGCCGTTGGCCGACCGGCTGGTCAAAAAGGGCGTTGCCGCGCTGGACCCGCGCGGCAAGGAGTTTGACCCGCAAAACATGGGCGAGCGCCTGGCGGTGCGTAATCTGTTTACCGATCTGCGCGAGCAAGGCCAGGTCAGCGGCGGGCAGGGTGCCTATGGCGAACGCGACAAGCAGGCGTTCGCCAATGCCCTGGACCGTATCCTGACCCGGCTGGCACGGGGTTGATCAGTTTTTTTGCGTCAGCTCAAGCACGCGGTCAACCATCTTGTTGATCCCTGACGCTGCTTCGCTGATGGATTTGGCGAGCATATAGGCCGGGGTGCTGACCAGCTTGCGGGCCTTGTCCTCGACAATTTCCGACACTTCACACTCTTGGTGGGTGCCACCCATTTTGGTGACGGCTGCAGCGGTATCTGCGTCGGTGCCGATGGTGCAGATCACGCCTGGGCCATAAATCTTGGCGGCAATGGCAGGTGAGATGCACATCAGGCCAATCGGTTTGCCAGCTTCGGCAAAGGCTTCGGCCAGGCTCAGCACATCAGCCTGAACCGAGCACGCAGCACCATCGGTGGCAAAGCTGGAGAGGTTTTTGGCGGCACCAAACCCGCCCGGTATGATCAGGGCGTCAAAATCCTCGACCTTGGCCTCACGAACATCCTTGATCTCGCCCCGGGCAATCCGCGCTGACTCCACCAGTACGTTGCGTGACTCGGGCATTGGCTCGCCGGTCAGGTGGTTGATGACATGCAGTTGTGCAATGTCGGGGGCAAAGCACTGTACTTTGGCGCCGCGCTGGTCCAGGCGTAGCAGGGTGATCACGCTTTCGTGGATCTCGGCGCCGTCATAGACGCCGCAGCCGGAAAGAATCACGGCAACTTTTTTAGTGGTCATGTCGATCTCCTTGTTCATGGCATTAATGTCGCCTGATTTGGCGCTTGATGCCATAGGGTTTCGCAGCAAGTGCGCCTACGCTTGATGGAATACCGCTCGGGGTGTGCCATGAAGCTGATTCTGTATGCCGTACCGTTTTTCTTTGTGCTGATTGCTGTCGAGCTGCTGGCCGACCGCTGGCGCGCAATGCACACCTATCGCCTGGCTGACACTATCAGCAGCCTGAGCGCCGGTGTGCTGTCGACCACCACCGGTTTGCTGACCAAAGGCGTGGGGCTGATCACCTACGCGCTGGCACTGAAATATCTGGCGCTGCTGCAATTGCCCGAAGACAGCCTGTGGGTGTGGCTGTTTGCGTTTGTCTTCTACGATTTTTGCTACTACTGGCACCACCGCCTGGGGCATGAGCGCAACGTGCTCTGGGCCGCGCATTCGGTGCATCATCAGAGCGAAGACTACAACCTGTCCACCGCCCTGCGCCAAACCAGCACCGGGTTTGTGCTTGGTTGGGTCTTTTACCTGCCAATGGCGGTGCTGGGTGTGCCGCTGCCGGTATTTGTCACCGTGGCCACCGTCAACCTGCTCTATCAGTTCTGGGTCCATACCCGCCATGTGCCCAAGCTGGGCTGGTTCGAGTGGTTGTTTGTGACACCTTCCAATCATCGGGCTCACCATGCGCAGAATGCTCTGTATATGGATCGCAATTACGGTGGAGTGTTCATTGTCTGGGACCGTTTGTTCGGCACTTTTCAGGAAGAAGACGACGCCGAACCGGTGATTTTCGGCGTGACCACGCCGCTGCAAAGCTGGAATCCGCTGTGGGCCAACTGGCAGTTCTATGGCCAGTTGCTGGCTGATGCGCAGCGCACCGAGCGCTGGCGGGACAAGCTGCGGATCTGGTTTATGCCCACGGGCTGGCGTCCGGCGGATGTAGCGGCGAAGTACCCGATAAACAAGCCGGACCTGAGCCGGTTTGTAAAATTCGAGGTGCCACTGGCGCGGCGCCAACAGGTGTATATCGCGGCGCAATTTGCAGTTTATCTGGCGCTGGGCAGTTATTTGCTGAATCTGGGCGAGACGTTGTCGCCCCAGGCGCTGATGCTGGGCTGGGGGTATATGGCGTTGGGGCTGTTTGTGCTGGGGGCAGGTCTGGAGAACCGGCCCTGGGCGCTGAAACTTGAGTGGCTGCGCCTGGCGCTCAACCTGCCACTGGTCTGGCTGGCCCCTGTGGCCGGTCTGTGGCCGGCCAGCGCATTGGGCTGGGTCGGCCTGTCCAGTTACACACTGTTGAGCGTGATGGGGCTCTACGTGTGCAGAAACCGTATCACTCGGCTGGCGGGTTGCTGACTTCGGCGTTGCTCTTGTTTTTCTCTTCAAGAGCGGTCTGTCTGGCCAGGCGTGCATTCTTGAAGCGGCGTCGGGCCCACAGGCACAGGCCGATCAGGAGCAAGGCACCGAGCACCCACAGCTCATATTTCTTGACGTTGCCCAGCAAGCCTTCGAGCACGGCGCCAAAGTGATAGGCGGCGGTAGCCAGGGCAATGGCCCAGATAGCCGCACCAATACCGTTGAGCAGCAAATAGCGGCCCGGAGGGTAGCCTGACAGGCCGATTGCCACGGGCATGACGGTACGCAGGCCGTAGACGAAGCGGAAACTCAGGACCCAGATATCCGGGTGCCTGCGAATGTGCTCCAGCGCCTTGTCGCCCATAAGTTGCCAGCGCGGTTTGCGCGCCAACAGTTTGCGGCCGTGCTTGCGCCCCAGGAAGTACCACAGCTGATCTCCGGCATAACTGCCGAGGAATGCCACGATCATGACCAGTTTGAGGTCCATGTATCCGCGGAACGCCAAGAAGCCTGCGAGAACCAGAATGGTCTCACCTTCAAAGAACGTCCCTAGAAACAGGGCGAAGTAGCCGAATTCTTGAAGAAATTGTTGGAGCATTGTCTGGATGCTGGCGAAATGAACGCGCAGCCTACGCCTTAAGGGACGTTCGGGAAAGTATCGAAATGTGACTTTGCGTTAACAAGTCCTACAAATCATGTGTATTTGACCTACATCATTAGCGTTGTCATCTAGTGTTCATGGCGAAGCGTTATAACCATGCGCGCAGGTGATTATTGCTTCGAACCTGTGGGAGCTGGCTTGACTGCGATGGGGTTGACTCAGTCAATCTGAAACTCTGCGGTGTTTGAATCGCGAGCAAGTCCGCTCCCGCAGTGTCTGCGTCGGTTGATCAGGAAACAATTTCGACAAATCGGCCTCTAACCAGTCTCTGGCCCGCATAAAGCGCCCGGGAGCGGTTTAAACCCACAGGCGTTGATGGCATTCTGACAACTTGACTGCTGGTGTCGCTTAACTGTTACGAGAGTCAAACCCGCTCTTACAGGAACATTCAATGAATACCGAAGGACTTGCTGAAATCGTTGCCACTGAAGCTCAGCCGATTGTTGAGCCAGTCCCTGAAACCCCGCCTGAACAGCAAGCCCATGCGCCTGCTGCGGCCGAGTCGCACGCGGCGGTGCATCCGGCGATTGCCGTTCCTGGCCTTGATGACAGCAGCCTGTACATCCATCGTGAGTTGTCGCAATTACAGTTCAACATTCGCGTATTGGAACAAGCGCTGGATGAGTCCTATCCGCTGCTTGAACGCTTGAAGTTTCTGCTGATTTTCTCCAGCAACCTGGATGAGTTTTTCGAAATTCGTGTCGCAGGCCTGAAAAAACAAATCACCTTCGCCCGTGAGCAGGCCGGTGCCGATGGCTTGCAGCCGCATCAGGCGCTGGCCCGTATCAGCGAACTGGTCCACGGCCATGTGGATCGCCAGTACGCGATCCTCAACGACATTCTGTTGCCCGAGCTTGAAAAGCATCAGGTGCGCTTTATCCGTCGCCGGCACTGGAACACCAAGATCAAGGCGTGGGTACGCAAGTTCTTCCGCGACGAAATCGCGCCGATCATCACGCCGATTGGCCTGGACCCGACGCACCCGTTCCCGTTGCTGGTGAACAAGAGCCTGAACTTTATCGTCGAGCTGGAAGGCATCGATGCCTTTGGTCGTGATTCAGGCCTGGCGATCATCCCGGCACCGCGTCTGTTGCCACGCGTGATCAAACTGCCTGAAGACGTGGGTGGGGCAGGCGACAACTATGTGTTCCTGTCGTCGATGATTCACGCCCACGCCGATGACCTGTTTCAAGGCATGAAGGTGAAAGGCTGCTACCAGTTCCGCCTGACCCGTAACGCCGATCTGGCGGTTGATACCGAAGATGTTGAAGACCTGGCCCGTGCGCTGCGTGGCGAGTTGTTCTCGCGTCGATACGGCGATGCCGTACGCCTGGAAGTGGCCGACACATGCCCCAAGCATCTGTCCGACTACCTGCTCAAGCAGTTCAGCCTGCATGAGACCGAGTTGTATCAGGTCAATGGTCCGGTCAACCTGACACGCCTTTTCAGCATCACCAGCCTCGACAGCCACCCTGAGCTGCAATACACGCCGTTTACCCCGGCGATTCCCAAGCTGTTGCAGAACAGCGAGAACATTTTTAGCGTGGTCAGCAAACAGGACATCTTGCTGCTGCACCCGTTTGAGTCGTTTACTCCGGTCGTCGACTTGCTTCGCCAGGCTGCCAAGGATCCGCATGTGCTGGCCGTACGCCAGACCCTGTACCGCAGCGGCGCCAACTCGGAAATCGTTGATGCGCTGGTTGATGCGGCGCGTAACGGTAAAGAAGTGACCGCGGTGATCGAGTTGCGTGCGCGCTTTGACGAAGAGTCCAACCTGCAACTGGCCAGTCGCCTGCAAGCTGCCGGTGCGGTGGTGATCTATGGCGTAGTCGGTTTCAAGACCCACGCCAAGATGATGCTGATTCTGCGCCGTGAGGCGGGGGAGATCGTGCGTTACGCGCATCTGGGTACCGGCAACTACCACGCCGGCAACGCCAAGCTTTACACCGACTACAGCTTGCTGACCTCCGACGACGCGCTGTGTGAAGACGTCGGCAAGTTGTTCAGCCAGTTGATCGGCATGGGCAAGACGCTGCGCATGAAAAAACTGCTGCATGCGCCTTTCACTTTGAAAAAGGGCATGCTGGACATGATTGCCCGTGAGACCCAGTTCGCTGTTGAAGGCAAACCGGCGCATATCATCGCCAAGTTCAACTCGCTGACCGATCCGAAAATCATCCGTGCGCTGTACAAGGCCAGTCAGTCCGGCGTGCGTATTGATCTGGTGGTACGCGGGATGTGCTGCCTGCGTCCCGGGATTGCCGGCGTTTCGCACAATATTCATGTGCGTTCGATCATCGGGCGCTTCCTGGAGCACACACGGGTGTTCTACTTCCTCAATGGCGGCGAGGAGCAGATGTTCCTGTCGAGTGCCGATTGGATGGAGCGCAATCTCGATAAGCGTGTTGAGACGTGCTTCCCGGTCGAGGGTAAAAAGCTGATTCTGCGGGTCAAGAAGGAGCTTGAGTGCTATCTGACGGACAACACCCACAGCTGGAGCCTTCAGTCGGACGGGCGGTATATCCGCAATACGCCAACGGGCAACCAGAACCCGCGCAGTGCGCAAGCCACGCTGCTTGAGCGTCTGAGCCTGCCGGTACTGGCCGTGAGTACCGGGCCATCGGTATAACGCTGTAACGACTGTGGGAGCGAGCCTGCTCGCTCCCACAGTTGGTTTGAGTTGTGCCCGGTCAGGAAACCGTCAGCACAATTCCGACCCGGGTCAGCCATTGCGCTTCTTGTTCGAAGTCAGCCTGGGTCAGCGGGTTCTGTTCCAGCCAGCCGTCGGGGAAGATGACGTCCAGGTGATCGCCCTCGGCGCGCAGCTTCACCTGCGAGGCTTCCTGGTTACCACGGATGTGGTAGAACAGGATCGCAAAGCGCAACAGCACGCACAGGCGAATCAGCTTGATGCCGTCTTCGCCAAATTCGGCGAACTTGTCTTTAGGAATGTTGCGACGATGGCCGCGCACCAGCAGCGCGAGCATTTGCTGGTCTTCGCGTGAGAAACCAGCCAGGTCGGAGTGCTCTATCAAGTAGGCGCCGTGCTTGTGGTAATGATAGTGGGCAATGTCCAGCCCGACTTCATGCACCTTGGCCGCCCAGCTCAGCAGTTCACGCCATACACCGTCCTTGAGGTCCCACGACTTGGCCACTTGATCGAAGGCGCGCAGCGCCTTGCGTTCAACCCGTGCCGCTTGCTCGCGATCGACATGGTAACGGTCCATCAGCGAGCTGAGGGTGCGCTCACGCACGTCTTCGTGGTGATGGCGGCCCAGAAGGTCGTACAGCACGCCTTCGCGCAGGGCGCCGTCACAGTGATCCATACGTTGCAGTTCAAGGGCGTCGAAGATTGCTTCAAGAATCGCCAGCCCGGCCGGGAAGATGGCGCGACGGTCGGGCTTGATGCCTTCGAAGTCGATCTTGTCCGCGTCGCCCAGCTTGAACAGCTTGCGCTTGAGCCAGGACAGGCCTTCGGCGTTTACTTCGCCGTTACCATGACCGCCCGCCTTGAGCGCCAGGCCAATGGCCCGAATGGTACCCGAAGAGCCGATGGCCTCATCCCAGGTCAGGCGGTGCAGGGCGTGCTCGATGCTCATGATTTCGAGACGCGCAGCCGTGTAGGCCTGGGCGTAGCGTGCCGGGGTGATCTTGCCGTCGCGGAAATAGCGCTGGGTAAAGCTGACGCAGCCCATTTGCAGGCTTTCGCGTAGCAGGGGCTCAAAACGCTGGCCAATGATGAACTCGGTACTGCCGCCGCCGATGTCGGCCACCAGGCGTTTGCCCGGCGTGTCGGCGAGGGTGTGGGACACACCCAGGTAGATCAGGCGCGCTTCTTCACGACCGGAAATCACTTCAACGGTGTGACCCAGGATCTCTTCGGCACGCACGATAAACTCGTTGCGGTTGCGCGCCTCGCGCAATGCGTTGGTTCCCACAATACGCACGGCACCCAACGGCATACCGTTGATCAGTTGGGCGAAACGCTTGAGGCAATCGAGCCCGCGCTGCATGGATTCTTCGCTGAGCTTGCGTTCTTCGTCGATGCCGGCAGCTAACTGCACCTTGTCACCAAGACGCTCAAGTATGCGGATTTCGCCGTTCTGGGCCTTGGCCACCACCATGTGAAAGCTGTTAGAACCCAGATCAATGGCGGCGATCAGGGACGGATTCCTTGCTTGGGATTGGGGCATGGTTGAGGGGTCTCGGTCGATAACCCGGCCATCGTGCCACGATCAAAGGCTCGCGCCAACGCGTGATATCACCTGCCTTGATGTGGAGCACGAAAGCAATGAGGTTAGCTGTTATCCGAGGCCTCGTGTTTTCAGGCTCTACGATTCCCGTAGCCTCGTACCTCGTCAGTGACTACAACGTTCCGATGAAATTCGCCAGTTCCGGGGTTTGCGGGTTGGCGAACAGCACTTTGGGGTCACCCACTTCATGCACCTTGCCCTGGTGCATAAACACCAGTTTGTCGCCAACTTCACGGGCAAAACGCATCTCGTGGGTGACCATGATCAGCGTCATGCCTTCACGGGCCAATTGGCGCACCACGCTGAGCACTTCATTGACCAGCTCCGGGTCGAGGGCCGAAGTGATCTCATCACACAACAGCACCTTGGGTGACATGGCCAAAGCCCGGGCAATCGCCACCCGCTGCTGTTGACCGCCCGACAGGCGCTCCGGGAAGGCGTCGAACTTGTCGCCCAGCCCCACCCGTTCCAGCATCTGGCGCGCCAGTTCGGCGGCCTTGGCTTTGGGCACCTTTTGCACCACTTGCGGGGCCAGCATGACGTTTTCGCCCACGCTCAGGTGCGGGAACAGATTGAACTGCTGAAACACCATGCCGACCTTCTGGCGCAGGCTTCGCAAGTCTGCGCGGGCGGCATCCAGGTATTCGTCATCGACCTCAATCACCCCGTCGTTAATGGACTCCAGCCCGTTCAGGGTTCTGAGCAAGGTACTCTTGCCCGAGCCGCTGCGGCCAATGATAGCGACCACCTGGCCCTGTTCGACCGTCAGGTCGATGCCTTTGAGCACGTGGTGGTCGCCGTAGTATTTATGCAGGGCGGTAATTCTAAGCAGAGGCATGCAGTCTCCTTTCCAGATAGCGCGCACTGAGCGACAGGGGGTAGCACAAGAGGAAGTAACCCAGAGCCACCAGGCCATAGACCATGAAAGGCTCGAAGGTGGCATTGGCCAGCATGCTGCCGGTCTTGGTCAATTCGGTGAATCCAATAATCGAGGTCACGGCAGTGCCTTTGATGACCTGCACCGAAAAGCCGACGGTCGGCGCGATGGCGACCCGCAAGGCTTGCGGCAGGATCACGTAGCGCAATTGCTCCAGCGGGCTGAGTGCCAGGCTGGCCGAGGCCTCCCACTGGCCGTGGGCAATCGACTCGACGCAGCCGCGCCAGATCTCGGCCAGGTAGGCACTGGTGAACAATGTCAGCGCCAGGGCCGCGGCCATCCACGGCGAAATATCGATGCCCAGCAGGGCAATGCCAAAGAAGATCAAAAACAGCTGCATCAGCAGGGGCGTACCCTGGAACAGCTCTATATAACCGCGCGCCAGAGTGCGGGCGAAGCGGCTTTTGGAAATGCGCATCAGCAACACCAGCAAGCCGATAAAGCCGCCGCCGATAAACGCAACAAGAGACAGGGCGACTGTCCACTGCAAACCCGTCAGCAAGTTACGCACGATGTCCCAGAACGTGAAATCCATCAGCGACTCCTGCTCAGGTAGCGGCGGCCGAACCAGTTCAGTAACTGGCGGATCAACAAGGCCATGCACAGGTAAATCAGGGTGGTCAGGACGTAGGTTTCGAAGCTGCGAAAATTGCGTGACTGAATGAAATTGGCAAAAAAGCTCAGCTCTTCAGTGGCAATTTGCGAGCAGACCGCCGAGCCGAGCATCACGATGATGATCTGGCTGCTCAGAGCTGGCCAAACCTTGGCCAGCGCCGGTTGCAGGACCACATGGCGGAACGCCTCGAATCGGCTCATGGCCAGTGCCGATGCTGCTTCCAGCTGGCCTTTGGGGATCGCCTGAATACCTGCGCGGATAATTTCCGTGGAATAGGCACCCAGGTTGATCACCATCGCCAGCACCGCGGCCTGCCACTCGCTGATATGCACACCCAGGCCCGGCAAGCCGAAAAAGATAAAAAATAGCTGCACCAGAAACGGCGTGTTGCGGATCAACTCGACATACAACCCGAACAACGCAGCGAAAGGTCGAATATTCCACGTCCGGACCACGGCGCCGACAATCCCCAGGCTGACGCCGAATACTGTGCCGATCGCTGTCAGTTCAAGGGTAAACAGGGCGCCGCGTAATAACAGGTCGCTGTTTTGCAGCACCGGTAAAAAGTCGAACTGATAAGCCATGATTGACCCCGTCGCAAAGTGTCAGAGGTCAGCTGGCAGCGGCTCTTTAAGCCATTGCAGCGCGTTTTTTTCCAGGCTGCCGTCAGCCTTGGCCGTGGCCAGAATCTGGTTCACCTTGTCCAGCAACTCGGGCTGGCCCTTGTTCACGCCGACGTAGACCGGTGAATCCTTGAGCTTGAGTTTCATGGCCGGGATGCGCTTGGGGTTGCGTTCGCTGATGGCGACCATCACCACGTTGCCGCTGGCGATCAGGTCCACCTGGCCTGCCAGATACGCGGCGATGGTCGAGTTGTTGTCTTCGAAGCGTTTGATGGTCACGCCGGCTGGCGCCACGTTGGTCAGTTCGATGTCTTCGATGGCGCCACGGGTCACGCTGATGGTTTTACCCTTGAGGTCATCCAGGGTCTTGATCTGCGCGTCTGGCGGGCCAAATACGCCAAGGTAGAACGGCGCATAAGCGTGGGAAAAATCGATGACTTTTTCACGATCCGGGTTTTTGCCCAAGCTGGAAATCACTACATCGACTTTGCCGGTGGTCAGATAGGGCACACGGTTGGTGCTGTTTACGGGCGTCAGTTCAAGTTTGACCTTGAGCTGATCGGCCAGCAATTTGGCGGTGTCGATATCCAGCCCGCGAGGCTGCATGTCCGGGCCGACCGAGCCGAAGGGCGGAAAATCCTGGGGGACTGCGACCTTGAGGGTGCCGCGTGCCATCACCTCATCGAGGTCACTGGCGTGGGCCGGGGCCTGGCTCAGCATCAGGCTGGCGAACAAGGCGCAAATCAAGGCGCTGTAACGCTGGGTCATGGCAATTCTCCGGAAAGGGCGCGCGGTGGTGTGCGCCGTTGAGCCAGAGCACAGGCCATGCCAACAGGGCTTTTATGACCGCCAGGGCTGATTTCAAAAGGCATGCGGCGGTCTGACTGGTCTGAACAGTGATGACGTTTTTTGCACCTCTATCGGGCGTTTCTCACAGGGCTTGAACCGGCTTGGGGCGTGACTTGCCGAGCGTTGGCAATAGCTTTACAACTACGCCTTTCCTGAGCCGATCAAGCCGAGTTGTGATGAATTCAAGCGCACGGGCCGTACCCGAAGTGGCATTGCTGGCCATTCGTAAATTGATCGCCGAAAACGCTTTTGCGCCGGGAGATGCCTTGCCGTCGCAGCGCGAGCTGGCGGTGCAGTTGGGGGTCAGCCGGGCATCGCTGCGCGAGGCGTTATCTTCGCTCAGTGCCCTGGGCGTGATCAGTGTGCAGCCGGGTAAAGGCGTGTATGTGCAGGCCGCGCAAGCAGATGTCCCGGTTGTTCCGGTTACGGACTGGCCCTATGCAGCCCAGGCCTGCCCGCAGGATATTTTCCAGCTGCGATACGCACTGGAAGGTTTCGCTGCGGGGCTGGCGGCGGTGCGCTTGACCCGCGACGAACTGGATGTGTTGCAGGACAATGTCGAGGCAATGCGCCATGAGTTACGCGCCGGGGATTTTGAGCGTGCCGCGCAGCTGGACTTCGAGTTCCATCAACTGATCCTGCGTGCCAGTGGCAATCAGGCAATGGCCACTATGCTGATCACCCGTGGCGATATTTTTCTGGAAAGCCAGAAGCTGCCGTTTATCCGCCCGGAGCGGGCCATGGAAACCTGGCAGGAGCACCGCAAAATCCTCCGGGCCCTGGCCCGTCATGCCAGCGGCCCTGCACAAAAGGCCATGAGCGAGCACATTCGCCAGGCTGCCTCGCGAACCGGGATCGCCTTCGTCACCCCCGACGGCTCCTGAAACGGGCGATATCTGCACTCATGCACCACTATAGTGAGAGTCAATCGTCCCTCACCTTCCTGAACGCGGTGATGACAGCTATGATGTGCTACGTTTTTGCTTACAACCACGGAGACTTCCATGAGCAGCGATCTTATTAAACACGTCACCGACGCTAGCTTTGAGGCCGATGTTCTCAAGGCTGAAGGCGCTGTACTGGTCGACTACTGGGCTGAATGGTGTGGCCCTTGCAAAATGATCGCGCCGGTTCTGGACGAGATCGCAGAGACTTACAAAGGCAAGCTGACTGTTGCCAAGCTGAACATTGATGAAAACCAGGAAACCCCGGCCAAGCACGGCGTACGCGGTATTCCTACGCTGATGCTGTTCAAGAACGGCAACGTTGAAGCCACCAAGGTCGGTGCGCTGTCGAAGTCGCAGTTGGCTGCATTCCTCGACGCCAATATCTAAGCGTCGATAAAAGCCCCGCTAAATGCGGGGCTTTTTCATGGCTCAAGGACTAGACGCTATGAAACTCAAGTGGTACATTCGGCCCCGCACTGGTTTCTCCATTGCCCCCTGCAAGCCGTCGCCGACGCACTCCTTATCGAATTAGTACGCGATCCTGTCGCCTTCTCTGCGGCGCGGCCTCATTAAGCCCAAAGCTTAATTTCCCTCCCCATAAATGATTACGTCATTCCTATATGAACCTGACTGAACTCAAGCAAAAGCCGATTACCGAACTGCTCGAATTGGCCGAACAGATGGGCATAGAAAATATGGCCCGTTCGCGCAAGCAGGACGTGATTTTCTCCCTGCTCAAAAAGCACGCGAAAAGCGGCGAGGAAATCTCCGGTGATGGCGTGCTGGAGATTCTCCAGGACGGCTTCGGCTTCCTTCGCTCCGCTGACGCCTCGTACCTGGCAGGCCCTGACGATATCTACGTCTCGCCTAGCCAGATTCGACGCTTCAACTTGCGCACCGGCGACACCATCGTCGGTAAAATCCGCCCGCCAAAAGAAGGCGAGCGTTACTTCGCACTGCTGAAAGTCGACACGATCAACTACGATCGTCCCGAGAACGCGAAAAACAAGATTCTCTTCGAGAACTTGACCCCGTTGTTCCCGACCGTACGCATGAAGATGGAAATCGGTAACGGTTCCACCGAAGATCTGACCGGTCGCGTGATCGACCTCTGTGCTCCGATCGGTAAAGGTCAGCGTGGTCTGATCGTTGCTCCGCCAAAAGCGGGCAAGACCATCATGCTGCAGAACATCGCGTCGAACATTTCGCGTAACAATCCTGAAGTGCACTTGATCGTTCTGTTGATCGACGAGCGCCCTGAAGAAGTAACCGAAATGCAGCGTACCGTTCGCGGCGAAGTGGTTGCTTCCACCTTCGACGAGCCACCAACCCGCCACGTGCAGGTTGCCGAAATGGTGATCGAGAAGGCCAAGCGCCTGGTCGAACACAAAAAGGACGTGGTGATCCTGCTCGACTCCATCACCCGTCTGGCCCGTGCCTACAACACCGTTATCCCGAGCTCCGGCAAGGTACTGACCGGTGGTGTCGATGCTCACGCCCTTGAGAAGCCAAAGCGTTTCTTCGGTGCTGCGCGTAACATCGAAGAAGGCGGCTCGCTGACCATCATCGCTACCGCGCTGGTTGAAACCGGCTCGAAGATGGATGAAGTGATCTACGAAGAGTTCAAAGGCACTGGCAACATGGAACTGCCTCTGGACCGCAAGATCGCTGAAAAACGCGTCTTCCCTGCGATCAACATCAACCGCTCCGGTACCCGCCGTGAAGAGTTGCTGACTGCAGACGACGAGTTGCAACGCATGTGGATCCTGCGCAAGCTGTTGCACCCGATGGACGAAGTTGCAGCCATCGAGTTCCTGGTCGACAAGCTTAAGCAGACCAAGACCAACGATGAGTTCTTCTTGTCGATGAAACGCAAGTAACACGGTTTCTCGCACAAAAATCAGGCGCCCCGCGAGGGCGCCTTTTTTTATGCCAAAAAAAAGGAAGGTTTGTGCTTAACTTCGGTCAATAAAAACAATGTATTAGCGAAATTGAGCGTATATGACTTCTCTTGTTTATCGCAGGGACATTGATGGCCTGCGAGCTGTTGCCGTGATTGCCGTAGTACTGTTCCACTTTGGTGTGCCGGGTTTTTCAGGCGGATTCGTTGGCGTCGATGTGTTCTTCGTCATTTCCGGTTATTTGATTACCTCGATCATCTGGCGCCAGCGTGAGGCGGCACGCTTCAGTTTTGTCGAGTTTTGGGCCCGTCGCGCGCGGCGAATCCTGCCGGCCTTGTTCGTGATGATGGCCGCCGTGCTGGCTGTGGGCTGGTTCCTGATGGCACCCAAGGACTACGAAGAGCTGGGGCGTTCGGTGCGCTACCAGGTGATGTTCGTTTCCAACCTGCTGTTTATGCGCCAGGAGGGCTATTTCGATGCAGCCAGCGATCTAAAACCGCTGCTGCATACCTGGTCGCTGGCGGTTGAGGAACAGTTCTATATTGTCTTTCCCTTGCTGCTGACCCTGCTGTCCAGCCGCTTCAAGCACTGGCGGCTGGCTTTGTTCAGCCTGTTGCTGGTGTCGTTCGGGCTCAGCGTCTGGGCCGTGGCCCAGCATCCCGAGAAAGCGTTTTTCCTGTTGCCGATGCGGGCATGGGAACTGCTGGCCGGTGCCATGCTGGCGATTGCGCCTGCCAGCCAGAAGCGCCTGACCCCGGCGGCAGCGCAAGCTATCAGCCTGTTGGGCATGGGGCTGATTCTTGTTGCCGTGTTCGGCTATGACAACAGCACACCGTTCCCGGGTGCCGCGGCGTTGCTGCCCGTGCTGGGCGTGGTGGCCCTGATCTGGGCCAATGAGCATCAGAGCACCTGGGTCGGGCGTGTGTTGAGCACACGGCTAATGGTCGGGCTCGGGCTGATTTCCTATTCCTGGTATTTATGGCACTGGCCGGTTTTCGTGTTTGGCAGTTATGCCGGCGCGGAGGAGTTTGGTCCCGTGCTGACGGGCGGGTTGATTGCGCTGACGTTGATCCTCGGCTATCTGTCCTGGCGTTTTGTCGAAACGCCGTTTCGTGAGCGTCGAATATTGGCTGGCCGTCGTCAGATTCTCGTCGCGGCGGGCTTGGGCATTCTGGTGTTGGGTATCGCCGGCCAGGCGCTGCGCTGGACCGATGGCCTGCCGTCGCGTTTGTCCGAGCAGGCGTTGCAATATGCGCGGGCCAGCGAATGGCGACCTGAGCTGATGGCCTGCATCACTGATGACAAGAGCCCGGCCGACACGCCGTTCTGCCGTTACGGACAATCTCCCGCCGCGCCGGCTCAGTTGCTGGTGTGGGGCGACAGCCACGCCACGGCCCTGATCCCGGCACTAGAAGAAAGCGCTCGCCAGCATGGCGTCAATGTGATGTTGGCCAGTTCGGCCGGTTGCCTGCCGCTTGAGGGGCTGGAGCACGGTACGCGGTGCGCCGATTACAATCGTCGTGTTGAGCGCACCCTGGCGACCGAGCCAGTGCGCGACATCCTGCTGGTAGCCCGCTGGAGCCTGTACTTGTATGGCGATGCCAAGGGCGATCACGGCCATGCGTTGCGCGATGGCAATGGCCACTATGACCGCGCGGTCGCCGAACAACGGTTGGCCGATGGCTTGCGGGCGAAGGTCGAGCAACTGCGCAAGGCCGGGTACCGCGTATGGCTGATGAAGGAGGCGCCGTTGCAACCGTTCAATCCGCCGTACCGCCTGAGCCGCCTGGCGATGCTGCACCAGCCAACCGCCGATGTCGGCATGCCGGTTGAAGACCACCTCAGGCAAAAAGCGTTTATCAACCGGCTGTTTGCCGATATCGCGGCTGCTGATTCCAATGTGCAGGTACTGGACCCGACCCCGCAGTTGTGTGATGCCTCGGGGTTGTGCCGGGCCGAACAGGACGGTCATTCGTTGTATACCGATGACAATCACTTGTCCGAAATCGGCGCTCGCCTGGTTCTCCCGGCATTGGCCCCGCTGTTCGATGATCTGGCGTTGCGTGCCCCGGAGCAGGCCAATACCGCCCGCTGAGCAGCGATAAGCTGCCAGCGGCCGGCATAGCAGGTAGGATGTACGCCTATTTTAGGGGTGCCACCGTCAATGAAATTCAAGGATCTTCGGGATTTCGTGCAGCAGCTAGAGCAGCGCGGAGAATTGAAACGCATCCAGATTCCCGTTTCTCCAGTCCTGGAGATGACTGAAATCTGCGACCGCACGCTGCGTGCCAAAGGCCCGGCTTTGCTGTTCGAAAACCCGACTGGCCACACGATTCCGGTGCTCGGCAATTTGTTCGGCACGCCAGAGCGCGTGGCAATGGGCATGGGCGCCGAGTCTGTCAGCGAGCTGCGGGAAATCGGCAAGCTGCTGGCGTTCCTCAAGGAGCCCGAGCCGCCTAAAGGTCTGAAGGATGCGTGGTCCAAGTTGCCGATCTTCCGCAAGATCATTGCCATGGCGCCGAAAGTCGTCAAGGACGCGGTGTGCCAGGAAGTGGTCATTGAGGGGGATGACGTAGACCTCGCCATGCTGCCGGTGCAGCATTGCTGGCCTGGCGACGTGGCGCCCCTGATTACCTGGGGCCTGACCGTGACCAAAGGCCCTAACAAGGACCGGCAGAATCTCGGTATCTATCGTCAGCAGGTGATTGGCCGCAACAAGGTCATCATGCGCTGGTTGAGCCACCGAGGCGGTGCACTGGACTACCGTGACTGGTGCGAAAAACACCCCGGCCAGCCATTCCCGGTATCCGTGGCCCTGGGCGCAGACCCGGCGACCATTCTTGGCGCCGTGACCCCGGTGCCCGACAGCCTGTCGGAATACGCTTTTGCCGGCTTGCTGCGGGGCAATCGTACCGAACTGGTGAAGTGCCGCGGCAACGACCTGCAAGTGCCGGCCACTGCCGAGATCATCCTTGAAGGCGTGATCCACCCTGGCGAGATGGCGCCCGAAGGCCCGTACGGCGACCACACCGGTTACTACAACGAAGTGGACAGCTTCCCGGTGTTTACTGTCGAGCGCATCACTCATCGGGTCAAACCGATCTATCACAGCACCTACACCGGCCGTCCACCGGATGAGCCGGCAATTTTGGGCGTGGCGCTCAACGAAGTGTTTGTACCGATCCTGCAAAAGCAGTTCCCTGAAATCACCGACTTCTACTTGCCGCCCGAAGGCTGCTCGTACCGCATGGCCATCGTGACCATGAAAAAGCAGTATCCGGGGCACGCCAAGCGCGTAATGCTGGGTGTGTGGTCGTTTTTGCGCCAGTTCATGTACACCAAATTCGTTATCGTGACTGACGACGACATCAATGCCCGCGACTGGAACGACGTCATCTGGGCCATTACCACGCGTATGGACCCCAAGCGCGACACGGTAATGATCGACAACACGCCAATCGACTATCTCGACTTTGCCTCACCGGTTTCCGGCCTGGGTTCGAAGATGGGCCTGGATGCAACCAACAAATGGCCGGGTGAAACCACCCGTGAATGGGGTCGGGTCATCGTCAAGGATGAGGCGGTCACTCGCCGCATCGATGACATCTGGAATCAATTAGGAATAGATTGATGCGTGTAACCTTGCAGCCTTCAGGTGCGGTACTGGAAACCTTGCCTGGCGAGCGAATTCTGGATGCGGCGCAGCGTCTGGGCTATGAATGCCCGCAGAGCTGTCGCAATGGTAATTGCCACGTGTGTGCGGCCTTGCTGGTTGAAGGCCAGGTCGAGCAGGCGGGAGACGTGCGTGATCATGGCGAGTTTTATACCTGCCTGGCGGCCCCGCTTGAAGACTGTGTGGTGTTGTGGGATGGCGTGCTTGCGTTGGGAGAATTACCGGTGCGTAGCCTGGCGTGTCAGTTGACCGAGTGTGTCGATATGGGTGGCGATGTGTGGCGGGTGCGCTTGCGCGCACCTGCGGGCAAGCCGCCGCGTTATCACGCCGGGCAATACGTGATGCTGGAGCGTGAAAACGGGGACAAGTCGGCATTCTCGCTGGCCAGCGCACCGCACTCGGGGCGCGACCTGGAGTTGCATGTACTGGTGCGTGAAGACAGCGCCCGCAAGCTGATCGAGCAATTGCAGCGCAACAGGATGGTTCGCCTGGAGCTGCCGTTTGGTGACACGCACTTGTCTGAATTGCCGGACGGGCCGTTGGTGCTGATCGCTGCGGGCACCGGCATGGCGCAAATGCACAGCCTGATCGAACATTGCCGTGCCAAGGGTTTCAAGCATCCGGTGCATTTGTACTGGGGCGTGCGTCGCCCGGAAGACTTCTACACCCTGGATGAATGGGCCGAATGGGAGAAAACCCCCAACCTGTTCCTGCATAAGGTAGTGAGTGATTTGTGTGGTTGGGAAGGGCGCTGCGGCATGCTGCATGAAGCCGTGTGCGAAGACATCAGCGATCTGGCCAGTGTGCATGTATATGCCAGCGGTTCGCCGGCGATGATCTACGGCACCCTTGACGCGTTGGTAGCTGCCGGCATGGACGCGCACCAGATGCGTGCCGACGTGTTTGCCTACTGCCCACGACCTTAAAACCGCACGCCAGTGGTAATCATGGCGGCATTGAAGCCGAGCAACACCAGCTCGGCGGCTACCGGGCCGTAGTGGGCGCCGACTGAGGGAATGATCACCGGCGCAACGCCGAAGCGATTGAGGGGAATCTTGTTCTTGTACTCGCCGCGGTAACCTTGCAGCAGGCCGCCCGTCAACTTCAAGTAAACAGGATAAGTGTCGCTATCAAAGCGTTTGCCCGCGTAGGTGTAAAACGATCGCTGGCTGAATGAGTTGCGAAAGGTGGCCACTCCATAGACCAGCCCCGAAGCTTCATTGCGTTCAATACCAATCAAATCCTGATTGTTGTTGTGCTCGGAGTCAGGTGAAAAGTGTCGGGTATATACGCTGGTTTGCAGGTACCAGAACCCTTTGTCGTCCTGTGTTGTATTGTCTTGCGCCAGGGTTGTGCCGGCGTATGCGAGTATCAGTAGACAGCAGCAGAGAGCTTTTTTTCGCATTTTGCACCTTCTGGTGGTTATTTGAAGTGTGCGTAGGGTGCACAGCTAGCCAGAGGTACCTATCCTGTTTTAATTGGTGTAGGCAGTACCTAAGCAATGTCATATATGCTTGTAGGAATTTTCTTTTTCTTATTGGGTGTTTGCGCTTATTTGGCGCGTAACGGATTCTCGCCTGGTTTGAGTCGCTGGCTTGATTATCCTGTTTCGCGCCTGTCAGCAGCCTGTCCGGTTGGTCAGATCATTGAGTGTGCAGTGATATAAGATTGGTGGATTAGTTTCTGTTACGTCATGTTTGCAGGATCCATTTCCCCGTTATGACTGTTATTGAATCTGCAGGTTTAAACTCGATCTACCCCCCGCAGCTTGATCTCGGGGCACCGTTGACTCCAGAGCAACTGCTCAACTCCGTGCACAGCACCATGGCGCGCCATCAGGGCGGGCCGGTCTGGTTATTTGCTTATGGTTCATTGATCTGGCGCCCTGAGTGCACGGCGGTCGAGCGCGTGCGTGGGCGGGTGCATGGCTACCATCGCGGGCTGTATCTGTGGTCTCACGAGCATCGCGGCACACCGCAGTGGCCAGGTCTGGTTTTTGGTCTGGATCGAGGGGGGTCGTGCAGTGGCTTTGCCTATCGCTTGCCAGAAGAAAACCTGGACGCCTCACTGCATGCCTTGTGGCTTCGCGAAATGCCGGTGCCCTCGTATCGCCCGCACTGGCTGACGTGCAGACTGGACGATGGCAGCCAGGTGCAGGCCCTGGGCTTTGTGCTGGAGCGGCATTTGCCCAGCTATGCGGGCAACCTGCCGGATGACGTGTTGAGCCAGGTGTTGGCCAACGCCAGCGGGCGCTACGGCACTACTCGCGATTATGTCGAGCAGACCGTAAGTGCCCTGCGCAGCCACGCCATGCCAGATCGAAACCTGGAGGCGCGGCTCAAGCGCTGCGTACCGATTGCGCCTTAAGCGGGAGCGGTTACCGCACGTTCTTCGCTGGCCTGGTTCTTGTGGCGCAGCGTCGGGATCATGAATGCGATGGCCAGCAGGCACGCGCTGATCAGCAGCACAAAGCCGCCATCCCAACCGAAGTGGTCAACCAGATAGCCCATGGCCGCACTGGCCGCCACCGAGCCACCCAGGTAGCCGAACAGCCCTGTAAAGCCTGCGGCAGTACCTGCGGCTTTCTTCGGTGCCAGTTCCAGTGCCTGCAAACCGATCAGCATTACCGGCCCGTAAATCAGGAAGCCGATTGAAAACAGCGCGATCATGTCCACGGTCGGGTTGCCTGGCGGGTTAAGCCAGTAAACCAGGGTTGCGACGGTCACCAGCGACATAAAGACAATGCCGGTCAGCCCGCGATTGCCGCGGAAAATCTTGTCCGACATCCAGCCGCACAGCAGCGTGCCCGGAATTCCCGCCCACTCGTAGAAGAAGTAAGCCCACGACGTGGTGTCCACCGTGAAGTGCTTGGCTTCCTTCAGATAGGTCGGCGCCCAGTCCAGCACGCCGTAGCGCAGCAGGTAGACGAACACGTTGGCCAGGGCGATATACCAGAGCATTTTGTTACGCAGCACGTATTTGACGAAGATCTCTTTGGCGCTGAATTCGTCTTCATGGCTGGCGTCGTAACCCGCCGGGTAATCATTCTTGTACTGCTCGATCGGCGGCAAACCAACGGACTGTGGGGTGTCGCGCATGGTGACAAACGCAAACAGCGCCACCAGCAGCGCCACCGTGGCAGGTACATAGAAGGCCGCGTGCCAGTCGTTGAACCAGGCCATACCCAGTAAAAACAGCGGGCCGATCAGACCACCGCCCACGTTGTGGGCCACGTTCCACACCGATACCACACCGCCGCGTTCCTTCTGCGACCACCAGTGCACCATGGTACGGCCACTGGGCGGCCAACCCATGCCCTGCGCCCAGCCGTTGATAAACAGCAAAATGAACATCATGGTCACACTGGATGTTGCCCAAGGTGCGAAACCGAAAATGAACATCACTCCCGCTGAGATCATCAAGCCAAAGGGTAAAAAGAAGCGCGGGTTAGAGCGGTCGGACACCAGCCCCATGAGGAACTTGGATAAGCCGTAGGCAATGGCAATCGCTGACATTGCGACACCCAGTTGACCTCGGGTGTAGCCCTCATCGATCAAGTAGGGCATGGCCAGAGAGAAGTTTTTGCGCAGCAGGTAGTAACCCGCATAGCCAAAAAAGATACCGGCAAAGATTTGCCAGCGCAGTCGTCGGTAAGTGCTGTCTATTTTTTCTTCAGGCAGAGGCGCCTGGTGTACGGCAGGTCGGAAAAAAGCAAACATTCAAGAGCTCCAAATTTCTTGTTATATCGGCGGTGCCGAACGTTACATTTTCGTTACTGAAAATGACAGGCCTTGCCCTTTAGAGCTGAAGGAAAAATCCCACATGCGATTTTCGCTTATGAACATGTCGCCTGGGTATAAAACCCTAAGCAGGCTGGCTTCGCTGCTCGGGTCTATCTGAAAACTATCCACAGGCTCGGCGAATACAGCGGCAACAAATGTTTTCGTAGGGTTTAAATGCAAGTTCAATAGGAACAATCCCACGCTGGAATCGGAGCTCCAGGACTGAGCTATTGGCCTGCACATCAATAGAATTTCCCCTTTGCAGCCCTATGGGGGTGCGCCGCCGGGGGAAGGCTATGAAGCTTGTGCTGGGGTTTGTGGCGTTTACTGCGTGGGCTGGCGAACCTGCGCCAGATATCAACAGTGTCACCTGCCTGAAGTTAAACCGGGAAATCAGGGGCTATATGCGTCGCGGGGTCGACCTGCCTCTGGCTGAGTTGACGCTGTTCAGGCAAACCCGCAACCGGTTGATTGAAGGGTTTGAGGACGGGCTGTATTCACGCGACCAGCTATCGACTGCCATGTACGAGCTATCGAGGGATGTGGAAAAGGTGGTCAAGACCTGCCGGCGCATAGGCAGTCGTCCATTTGTGGACATGTTGCCCGCGAGCGTTCAGAAACTGCTGATGGCAACCAGAGGCACAAGTAAGTCACCCGCTGGCCGATAACGCTAGATAGGCCCTCAAGCAGCCCCGTATGCTTGCCTCCACACCGAATGAAGGAGCGAATTGTGAAAGCGTGGATCATGTTGATGCTGGCCCTGGCTTTGCCGATGGCGGCGGTCGGGGAAGAGGCGCAGGAAGGTGGCGACAAGGTCAGCTACATCAGTCTGAGCCCGCCATTTGTGGGTAACTACGGTCTGGATGGCAGTTCAAGGCTCAAGGTGTACAAGGCTGATATTTCCTTGCGCGTGACGGGTGCCGATGCAGCCAGGGCGGTCAAAGCCAATGACCCATTGATTCGTAATCAACTGGTGGGGTTGTTTACCCAGCAGACCAGCGAAACCCTGGGCAGTGTCGAGGCCAAGGAGAAGCTGCGCCAGGAAGCCTTGAAGCAGATCCGGCAGGTGATGAGCGATGAAACCGGCAAGCCGATGGTGGACGATCTGTTGTTCAACAATTTGATCGTTCAGTAAAGGCGCAGCTACGGGCTTGGCTTTTGTGTGGGAGCAGGCCTGCTCGCGATGCAAGCGCCTCGGTACTTCAGATACGTCGAGGTGAAGCTGTCGCGAGCAAGCCCGCTCCCACATAACCCGTGCCCGTGGTTACGACGCCAGACTCTTGCGAAACCGCGCCAGGGCAATGGCGAAGAACACCAGGCCGATGCCGGCCAGGGCCAGCAAGTCTGGCCACACTACGTTCACACCCGCACCGCGAAACAGTATCGCTGCGCTCAGGCTTACAAAGTGGGTCGACGGCGAGCACTGCATCACCCATTGCAACCACACAGGCATGCTGTCCAGCGGCGTACTGCCGCCCGAGAGCAAGAGCATCGGGATGATCACCGGGATGGCCAGCAAACCGAACTGCGGTGTTGAGCGGGCCAGGGTCGCAAGGAATATCCCCAGTGCGGTACTGGCAAACAAGTACAGCGCGGTAACCAGCAAAAACAGGGTCAGCGACCCCGACAGTGGCACGCCCAGCGCCCATTTCACGATGACTTCCAGCGACACCCAGGTGCACAGCACCACCACCAGCATGTTGCTCCAGATTTTTGCCAGCATGATTTCCAGCGCCGTCAGCGGCAGTACCAGCAAGTGGTCGAGGGTGCCGTGTTCGCGCTCGCGCAGCAACGCGGTGCCCGTCAGCACAATGGCCAGGATGGTAATGTTGTTAACGATCTGGATCACCGCCAAAAACCATCCGCCTTCCAGATTGGCGTTGAACAATGCCCGGCTGGAGATCAACGCCGGGGCTTTCGCCGCTGCGTCACCCTGGCCGGCATAGTTGAGCAGCTCACGCTGGAAAATCTGCCCGATATACCCTGCGCCCATAAAGGCCTGACTCATGGCGGTGGCATCGACGTTGACCTGCAGGCCGGGTTGGCGGCCTGCCAGCAAGTCGGCCTGGAAGTTGGCCGGTACATTGATCACAAAGGTGTATTGGCCGTTATCCATGGCCTGATCGAGCTGGTCATAAGGCAAGGCTTGTGGGGTTTTGAACTCCGGGGGCAGCAGCGACTCACTGAGCTTGCGTGACAGAGGGCTATGGTCTTCATCAATGATGGCAACGCTGGCGTTGTGCACGCCGATGATCGAGCTCGATGCTGGCATATAAATCGCCACGGTAAAGGCATAGAGCAAGAACATCAGCAGCACGCTGTCATGGCGCAGGCTGGTCAGTTCTTTAAGGCCAAGGCGCAGGATGTGCGAGAACTTGTGCATCAAACCTCCTGCTTCTTGAGCATGATCAGGCTCAACCCGGTAAACGCCACAAAAAAGCCGAACAATGCCAGGCATTGCGGCCACAGTTGGCGCAGGTCGAGCGCTTTGGTGAAGGTGCCTACTGCGATATCAAGGAAATGCCCGGCCGGGAACAGCATGCCCATTACCGCCGAGGCTCCTTCGAGTGAGGAGCGCGGCACCAGCAACCCGGAAAACTGAATGGTCGGCAGGCTGGTGATGATCATGGTGCCCAGGATCGCGGCGATCTGGGTGCGGGTGAAGGCGGAAATCAGCAGGCCCATGCTGGTGGTCGACAGTACATACAGCAGCCCGCCCAGCGCCAGGGTCAAGCCGCTGCCCTTGAACGGTACGCCAAACAGCCAGCGGTTCATGGCCACCAGCAACGCCAGGTTGACCAGGCTCACCGCCAGATAAGGCGCCTGTTTGCCCAGCAGGAATTCAAGGCGTGTCAGGGGTGTGGCGTAGAAGTTGGTGATGGAGCCCAGCTCTTTTTCTCGCACAATGCCCAGCGCGGTCAGCATGGCCGGGATAAACGCCAGGATTAGCGCCATCACGCCGGGGCCGATGGCATTGACGCTGATCACATCCTGGTTGTAGCGGAAACGGGTTTCCAGTTTGACTGAGGCTTGCCGGTTTTGTGCCTGGCTACTCAATGTGGCCAATTGTTCCAGGTTGGCCTGATGCACGGCCTGCACATAACTGCGGCTGGTTTCGGCGCGAAATGGCATGCCGCCATCAAGCCATGCGGCAACCGTAGGCTGGCGCCCGGCATACAAATCCCGGCCAAACCCCGGGGGGATTTCCAGGGCAATTTTTATTTCCGAGCGTTGCAGGCGTTTGTGCAACTCATCTGCACTGCGGATCGGCGTGTGTTCTTCGAAATACCGGGAGCCGCGGAATGCCTCGAGATAGGCGCGGCTTTGCGGGCTCTGATCCTGGTCGTAGACGGCGAAGGCGAGGTTTTCCACGTCCAGCGAAATGCCGTAGCCAAAAATCACCATCATGAACAGCGCGCCCAGCAAGGCAAAGGCCATGCGCACCTTGTCGCGCAGCAACTCTTTGGATTCGCGACTGGCCACGGCAATCAGCCGGGTCAGGCTGAAACCCCTTTTGCTGACCGGTGGCGGCGAATTGACCGCAGGCGTGGCGACAGGCTCGGGAGAAGAGGCCGCGCTGGCGTCCTGGTCGTTCTGGGCCTGTTCCAGGCAGGTGACAAACGCCGCTTCCAGCGTATCGCCCTGGAACTGGTGTTGTAGCGCATCGGGCGTGTCGCAGGCCAGCACCTTGCCGGCGTGCATCAACGAGATACGGTCGCAGCGCTGGGCTTCGTTCATAAAGTGTGTGGACAGGAAGATGGTCACCCCTTGCTCGCGGGACAACTCGATCAGCAAGCGCCAGAAATCATCGCGGGCGGCCGGGTCCACGCCCGAAGTCGGCTCATCGAGGATCAACACTTCCGGGCGATGCAGCACAGCCACCGCCAGAGACAGGCGCTGGCGCAAACCCAGGGGCAACTCGCCGGACTGTTGTGTGGCCACGTCGCCGAGATCGAAACGCTCGATCAATTCTTCGATACGCGGCTCGCTTTCGGCCTTGGGCAAGTCAAACAGTTGTGCGTGCAGCACCAGGTTTTGGCGCACGCTCAACTCGCCGTACAGCGAGAAGCTTTGCGACATGAAACCCACGCGCTTGCGGGTGGCCAGATCCTTGGCGTTCACCGGGTTGCCCAGCAATTTGGCGCTGCCTTCGGTGGCCGGCATCAACCCGGTGAGGACCTTCATGGTGGTGGTTTTGCCGCAACCGTTAGAGCCCAAAAAGCCAAAAATTTCGCCCCGGCCAATGGCAAAGCTGACGTTGTTCACTGCGGTGAAATCGCCGAATCTCAGGGTCAGGTCGTGGGCTTCAATGGCGATATCACTGTTGTCGCTGGTGCGCGGTGGAATCACCAGTGGCTCGCTGCTGTGGCCGCTGTCACCCTGATAGTGGGTGAAGGCCTCGTCGAGCTTGCCGGTTGTGGTGACTGCCGCCAGTTCCTGGCTCAGACCGGTGGCAATCAACTTGCCGCGATCAAGCATCAGGCAGTGTTCGAACTGCTCGGCCTCTTCCATGTAGGCCGTCGCCACCAGCAGCGTCAGTTGCGGGCGCTGGCGGCGCACATCTTCCACTAGCTCCCAGAAGCGTCGGCGTGACAGCGGGTCGACACCTGTGGTGGGCTCGTCGAGGATCAGCAGGTCGGGCTCGTGAATCAATGCGCAGCACAGCCCAAGTTTTTGTTTCATGCCGCCCGAGAGCTTGCCCGCCGGGCGCTCGGCAAAACGCTCAAGGTCGGTGGCCTTGAGCAGTTCGGCCATGCGTTGCTCGCAGTCGTCTTTCGACAGGCCAAACAGGGTGCCGAAAAAGCGGATGTTTTCGCTGATCGACAGTTCCGGGTAAAGGTTGCCACCCAGGCCCTGGGGCATAAACGCGATCAGCGGGTACAGGGTGTTGCGATGCCGGCGGTTATCAATCGGGCCGCCGAGCACCTCAAGGGTGCCCTCCTGGAGCTTCTTGACCCCGGCAATCAGCCCCAGCAGGCTCGACTTGCCCGCACCATCAGGGCCGATCAACCCGCAGCGCGTGCCTTTGGGCAGGCTGAACGTGATGTCCAGCAGCGCCTGCTGGCTGCCGTACCTGTGGCTGATGCCACTGGCGTTTAGCGCCAGATCATTCATTGCAGATTAGCCGGCCATGGTACATCGGCGGTTCGCACATAACCGGCACCCGGCATGCCCGGTTTGGCCTGGGGCACGGCACCCGGGTCGGTGAGGCGCAGCTTTACCCGGAATACCAGTTTTTGTCGCTCGTCGCGGGTTTCAACTTCTTTGGGGGTGAACTGGGATTTGGCTGCGACAAAAGTGATTTTGGCCGGCAGCGCCCGGTCTGGCAGGGCGTCGAGCACGATGCGTGCCTCAGAACCCACAGTCAATTTGCCGACCACCGAAGCGGGCATGTACAGGTTCATGTACTGGTCGCCGGGGTCGATCATCATAAATACCCGGCCGCCCGAGCCGAGGACTTCGCCAGGTTCGGCCAGGCGCAGCTGGATCACGCCGTTGATCGGTGCGCGCAGGCTGCTGTCGTCAATTTCGCTGGTCAGCTGTGCGACCTGAGCCTGGGATGAACCAATCGCGGCCTTGGCAGCCGCTACCTGGGCCTGGGCGGCGACTACTGCTGCGTTGCTGGTGTCGAATCGGGCTTGTTGCTGATCCAGTTGCTGACCGCTGGCAAAACCGCGCTGGGACAGTTGGCGAAAGCGCTTGAGTTCCTGGCTGGCCAGCAGTTTTTCGCTCTGGCGCAGTTGCACGTTGGCTTCGTTGGCGGCCAGGGTCTGGCGGGCGCGCAGCACTTCGGCTTCAGCTTGCGCACGACTGGCTTCCAGGGTGCGGGTGTCCATGCGGGCCAGCAGTTGGCCCTGGGTTACCCGGTCGCCTTCGTCAACCAGCACTTCAGCCAGACGCCCGGGGATTTTTGCTGCGATTTGCACTTCTGTGGCTTCGAGGCGGCCGTTGCCCATGCTGATGCCTTCGGGGAGGCGGTCGTGCTGGGATTTCCAATAACCGAACCCGCCTGCTGCGATCAGCAAGACAGCCAAAGGGATAACGAAATAATGGGAAATACGGTGATTGCTAGACATGCCAACATCCTGTGTCACAGAGCGCTCTAGTTTGACGGTTTCAAGCCGATTGCGACTTGATGCCAGTCAAAGGAAGTCCAGAGCGTAGACGCTAAAATCGGATGCTGCTTGTCAGGTGCAGAGCCGGAGTGTTGTAGGAGCGGGCTTGCTCGCGATGGGATCGCTGCGGCTCACCTGATAAACCACACCGTCTGAATCGAGAGCAAGCCCGCTCCCACACCAAGCCCTCTCCCACAGCGATCCGCTTTACAGCAACCCCATCACCACAGCCCATTGCTCGCCCGTCACTGGCATCACTGAAAGGCGGCTGCCTTTTTGCACCAGCGGCATTTCGGCCAGAGCGCTTTGCTGTTTGAGGTAGTCGAGTTTGATCACCCGGGGAAAGGTCTGCTCATGGGCGACCTGCAGTGCGCTCCACGGGTTTTTCTCGACGCTGGCCTTGGGGTCGAAGTAATGACTTTCAGGGTCCAGGGCCGTCGGGTCCGGATAAGCGGCCTGGACGATTCGGCCTACTCCGGCAATCCCTGGCTCGGGGCAACTGGAGTGGTAGAAAAAGAACAGGTCACCCACCGCCATGGCTCGCATGAAATTGCGCGCCTGATAGTTGCGCACACCGTCCCAGCGAGCTTCGCCGAGCTTTTGCAAATCCTTGATCGAAAATTCGTCAGGCTCGGATTTCATCAGCCAATAAGCCATCTTCTATACTCCAGAAACATGCTGTGATTATTTTGTCCGGCAACATTTGGCTAAACCGACAGTCGGTTGACGTCAGCGTTTGCTTGCGTGTGCGTGTTGCCGCAAAATGCCCGCCTTTTAAGCTTGACGCTGCTGCACGGCCTATAACAAAAACCGTTGCTGTCATCGTGTTGATTTGCCTGAAGGAGGGCAATCGATGAAACGCAAACCGGATTTACTGTGGATGCTGGTTATTTTGTTCGGTTTGGGTGTGGTTACAACAGGCTACGCGCAAAGTCTCTGGTCAAATTCGACAGACGCGCCGATTGAGCTGGCGCAACAGCAAGTACAACCCTTCAAACGCTAAAAACTGATTCCTGGGCATCGCTTTGTCAGTGATGCCTTGATTGTCAGTGGGCGACGTACCACTGCCTGTCCGAGACCGTGCCCTGCAAAGGGACATCCCAACTGGCCTGGTCCAGGCACGCCACTTTCTGACATTCGTGGGCCAGCCCCAACAGTGTCGGCTTGCGCCAGCTTTGGCGTCTTGCCTGATAGGCCAGGCTGCGGTCATAAAAACCGCCGCCCATGCCCAGCCGTCCCCCCGTCGCATCAAACCCCACCAGTGGTAGCAGCACCAGGTCCAGCGCCCAGACCTTGCGTTGGCGTGCGCGGTTGATACGGGGTTCAAGAATGCGGAAACGGTTGGGGATCAGCTTTTCGCCGGGGGCGACCCGCTGAAAGACCATTTTAGTTTTCGGCCAGGCACTGAGAACCGGCAGGTAGGTGATTTTGCCCCGACGCTGAGCTTCGCGCAGGAGCAGGCGCGGATCGATTTCACCGTCAGTGGGCAGGTACAGCGAAATGTGTTTGGCGCGGCGAAACAGCGGGTGTTGCGCCAGTTGCCGGTACAGGCCACGGGCTGCCTGGCGTTGCTCGCAGGGCGACAGGTCGCGGCGGGCTTTGCGCAGGATTCGGCGAAGTTGCGGGCGGGAAGGCGGCGCAGGTTCGTTCATATGGCGTGCTGTTCAGGATCGAGACACCGGGTGGTGGCTCGTGCAAGCCAATGCCAGCAGTTGGCTGGCATTGCGCTAGGAAATCAGGCTCCCCGACGTACCGCTGTCGGCTTGGCCCTTGAACCCGAAAGTTCAAGGTGGAAGTTGCAGTAGACCTTAAGGCTTTCCGTCTAGCGGACATGCACACCGGCCCAACGTGCAAGCTCCAGGGTAGTGCGAATCGGCTCAGGGACATCGCTAACTGGCGAATACTCCAGGGAGTGGCGCGAGTATACCCCAAAGTAACGATTTGAATCAGCTTTGGCGTTCGCTCGGATCAGTGGCCAGCACCAGATCAACGCGATCGAGCAGGTCGCGTACCTGTTCTCGGGTAGTGCTGCTGGTCTGAACTTCGGCGACTTCCTGCTTGTGCAGCAGATCATGGGTAATATTCAGTGCAGCCATTACGGCGATACGGTCGGCGCCAATGACTTTGCCGCTGCTGCGAATTTCGCGCATTTTGCCGTCCAGGTAGCGGGCGGCGCTCACCAGGTTGCTGCGTTCTTCCTGGGGGCACATGATCGAATACTCTTTATCGAGGATGTGCACGGTGACGCTACTGCTTGAACTCATGAGTCTTGCTCCAGGGCTTTGAGGCGCGAAATCATCGATTCCACCTTGTTTCTGGCGATTTCGTTTTTTTCAATGAGGTGCGCGCGTTCCTCGCGCCAAGTCTTTTCCTGAGCAGTTAAGAGTGCGTTTTGACGGTTAAGTTGCTCGACTCGGCTAATCAGCAACTCGAGTCTAGCCATCAGTGCATGCAGGTCGGTGTCTTCCATTGTGTCCTACTGTGTATTTTCTGATGGGCGGTGACTGTCAAACGAGTTGACGCCTCGATGGTCTGGCACGGCTGCCGATGCTAGGATACAAGCCCTCCATTCTAGACATAGCGCCGCTTGGCGCCTAGCTGACCATGCCTATTCAGAATTCCCCGTATCAAGCCTTTGTAACCCTGCTGACCGCCAACGGCCACTCCGTCTCGCCTGCCGAACTGCATGGCCACCTGCTGGGTCGCAGCTGTGCCGGTGCCGGTTTCGATGCCGACGCCTGGCTGGTCGAAGCTGCCGAACTGTTGGCTGGTGAGCCACAAGACAACGTACGCAATGCCTTGATCGGATTGCAAGAGATGGTCAAGGGTGAGCTGACCAGTGACGACATGACCGTCGTGCTGTTGCTGCCGACCGACGACGCACCATTGACCGAGCGCGCTGCTGCCCTGGGCCAGTGGTGCCAGGGTTTCCTGTCCGGTTTCGGTCTGACCCGCCGCGCCTATTCGCTGAGCGATGAAGCCAACGAAGTGCTGCGCGACCTGGCCGCCATCGCTCAGGTGCAAGATGCCCTGGAAGAGTCTGAAGACGGCGAAAGCGACTATATGGAAGTGATGGAATACCTGCGCGTCGCGCCGCTGTTGCTGTTCACCGAAACCAAAAAAACTGCTGACGCCGCGCCAGCCAAGCCTTCGCTGCACTGATTGATCGACAAGAGGGAAACCGTCTGCCCATGATCCATATCCCGAAATCGGAATACGCACGTCGCCGCAAGGCACTCATGGCGCAGATGGAGCCCAACAGCATTGCGATCCTGCCCGCTGCGGCGGTGGCCATTCGCAATCGCGATGTCGAACATGTTTACCGCCAGGACAGCAATTTCCAGTACCTGAGCGGCTTTCCCGAGCCTGCGGCCGTGATCGTCCTGATTCCGGGCCGGGCACATGGCGAGTACGTGCTGTTTTGTCGCGAGCGCAACGCCGAGCGTGAATTGTGGGACGGCCTGCGGGCCGGGCAGGAAGGCGCAATTCGCGACTTCGGTGCTGACGACGCGTTCCCGATCACCGATATCGACGACATCCTGCCGGGCCTGATCGAAGGCCGCAGCCGGGTGTATTCGGCGATGGGCGGCAATCCCGAATTCGATCGCAATCTGATGGAGTGGATCAACGCGATTCGTTCCAAGGCCAGCCTCGGTGCCCAGCCGCCCAACGAATTCGTTGCTCTGGATCATCTGATGCATGACATGCGCCTGTATAAATCGGCGGCAGAGCTCAAGGTCATGCGCCATGCGGCGCAAATTTCGGCTCGCGCCCATGTGCGTGCAATGCAGGCCAGCCGCGCCGGTTTGCATGAGTACAGCCTGGAGGCAGAGCTGGATTACGAATTTCGTAAAAGCGGGGCAAAAATGCCAGCCTATGGCTCGATCGTCGCCTCTGGCGATAACAGCTGCATCCTGCATTACCAGGAGAATGATGCACTGCTCAAAAGCGGCGATCTGGTGTTGATTGATGCTGGCTGCGAGATCGACTGCTACGCCAGCGATATAAGCCGTACGTTCCCGGTCAACGGCCGTTTTTCAGCGGAACAGAAAGCGATCTACGAGCTGGTTCTGGCTGCACAAGAGGCGGCAATTACCGAAATTGCCCCTGATAAACACTGGAATCAGGCCCATGAAGCCACAGTCCGGGTAATTACCGCCGGGCTGGTGGAGTTGGGGCTATTGCAGGGTGACGTTGACGAACTGATCGCCAGCGAGGCCTACAAGCCGTTTTACATGCACCGTGCTGGCCACTGGCTTGGGCTCGATGTGCATGACGTGGGTGAATACAAGGTCGAGGGTGAGTGGCGCGTGCTGGAGGCGGGCATGACCCTGACCGTCGAGCCGGGTATCTATATCAGCCCCGGCAACCTCGATGTCGCGAAAAAATGGCGCGGCATCGGCGTGCGAATCGAGGACGACGTAGTGGTCACCAAACATGGCTGTGAAATCCTGACGGGCGACGTGCCAAAAACTGTCGCCGAGATCGAAGCGTTGATGGCAGGCGCGGCATGAGCCGCGTCAATCTGGCCATTATCGGTGGCGGTCTGGTGGGGGCGAGCCTGGCGCTGGCGTTGCAGGCCGGGGCCAGGGCCCGTGGCTGGAAAATCGTATTGATCGAGCCGTTCGCCCCCGGCAACGCCTATCAGCCAAGCTACGATGCCCGCTCTTCGGCGCTCAGCTATGGTGCCCGGCTGATCTATGAACACTTGGGCCTGTGGCAGGCTATTGCTGAACGCGGTGAGCCGATCAAGGATATTCATGTATCCGATCGCGGGCGCTTCTCGACGGCTCGCTTGTCGGCCAGTGAAGAAGGTGTTCCGGCGCTGGGGTATGTGGTCGAAAACGCCTGGCTGGGCCAGTGCCTGTGGAAAAGCCTGGACCCGGACGTGATCAGCTGGCGTTGCCCGGCTGAAGTTATCCACATGCAACCGCTGGATGATGGCTATCGCCTGACCCTCAACGACGAAACCACGCTGGACTGCGATCTCGCCGTCCTGGCTGATGGTGGGCGTTCGGGGTTGCGCGAGAAACTGGGCATCCATGTGCGTCAGCAGCCCTACAACCAGAGCGCGCTGATAGCCAATATCACGCCGAGCCAGCCCCATGCTGGCATGGCGTTCGAACGTTTTACCGAAGAAGGCCCGATGGCTTTGCTGCCATTGCCTGACAACCGCTGCGCGCTGGTGTGGACGCGTTTGGGGATGGACGCGCAGCGTCTGGCAGCCCTGGATGAGCGCAGCTTTCTCAGCGAGTTGCAGGGCGTATTTGGCTATCGTCTGGGCACCCTCAAACAAGTGGGGGCGCGGCACCTGTATCCTTTGACGCTGATTGAAGCGCAGGAGCAGGTACGTCCTCATCTGGCGGTGCTGGGCAATGCGGCCCACAGCCTGCACCCGATTGCCGGACAGGGTTTCAACCTGTCCCTGCGCGATGCCCGGGCGCTGGCCGATGCCTTGTTGGGCAGTGACAAGCAACCCGGGGATTTCGCCACCCTGCTGAGTTATCAACAGGCGCAGCAACTCGACCAGCAACTGACCATCGGCTTCTCCGACAAGGTGACGCGGGTGTTTGGCAGTGAGCAGCCACTGGTGTCCTTTGGTCGCAACCTGGGCCTTCTAGGCCTTGACCTGTTGCCACCGGCCAAGCGCTGGTTTGCCCGTCAGGCAATGGGCCTGGGCACCCGCGCAGACAGTTGATGACGACCGGGGCGAGCTTGCCCCGTGTCGATCCATTTTTTCAGGTGCGGCGTACGCCGCTAGCGAGACAGGCTTAAAGCATGGAAATGCGCGCAGATCTGCTGATTGTTGGGGCCGGAATGGTCGGAAGCGCACTGGCGCTGGCGCTCAAGGACAGCGGGCTGAAAATCCTGCTGCTCGACGGTGGCCCGCTGAGCGTCAAGCCGTTTGCCAGCGAAGCGCCGTTCGAGCCTCGGGTCAGTGCCCTGTCGGCGGCCAGCCAGCGCATTTTGCAGCGTCTGGGCGCCTGGGACGGCATCATCCACCGCCGTGCCAGCCCGTACTCGCATATGCACGTGTGGGATGGCAGCGGCACCGGGCAGATCCACTTTTCGGCAGCCAGCGTGCATGCGGACGTGCTGGGCCATATCGTCGAGAACCGTGTGGTGCAGGACGCACTGCTGGAGTGCCTGCAGGGCAGTTGTATTGAAATGCTGGCCAATTCACGCCTGGAGCAGATGCGCCGTTCCGGCGACGACTGGCTGCTGACCCTGGCCGATGGCCGCACCTTGCGGGCGCCGCTGGTGATTGCCGCTGATGGCGCCAACTCGGCCGTACGTCGCCTCACCGGCTGTGAAACCCGTGAGTGGGATTACCAGCACCACGCTATCGTCACCAGCGTACGGTGTGCAGAACCGCACCAGCAGACCGCCTGGCAGCGTTTTACCGACCAAGGGCCGCTGGCATTCTTGCCGCTCGAGCGTGACGGTCAGCAGGACTGGTGCTCGATCGTATGGTCGACCACCCCCGAACAAGCCCAATACCTGATGACGCTGGATGACGCAGCGTTCAGTCGTGAGCTGGAGCTGGCTTTTGAAGGTCGTCTTGGCAGTGTGCTGAGTGCCGATCCACGGGTATGCGTGCCACTGCGCCAGCGCCATGCCAAACGCTATGTCGCCGAAGGCCTGGCGTTGATCGGTGATGCGGCGCACACCATCCACCCGCTGGCCGGGCAGGGCGTGAACCTGGGCTTCCTGGATGCAGCAGTGCTGGCCGATGTGCTGATGCACGCGGTGGACCGTGGCGAACGTTTGGCGGATGTGCGTGTGCTGAGCCGTTTCGAGCGGCGGCGCATGCCCCACAACCTGGCGCTGATGGCGGCGATGGAGGGCTTTGAACGCTTGTTCCAGGCCGACTCCCTGACCGCCCGCCTGTTGCGCAACACCGGTTTGAAATGGGTGGATAAAATGCCCGAGGCCAAGGCCCTGTTTGTGCGTCAGGCACTGGGCCTGAGTGGCGACCTGCCGCCGTTGGCCAGGCCGTAACATCTGGTAACTCCTCCGGGGCGAGTTAGGTTGAGATGGCAAATGTGATTCACTACCATTTACGCCCGATTCGCATTAAGAGAGACCGCCCCTCATGTTGGCACGCAAGCGTCTACTGACTGCCCTGGCCCTGACCGTTTTTGCGAGCGGTGTTTCTGCTGCCGATGAGGTGGTGGTTTACTCCTCGCGTATCGACGAACTGATCAAACCGGTATTTGATGCCTACACCGCGAAAACCGGGGTCAAGGTCAAGTTCATCACCGACAAGGAAGCGCCGCTGATGCAGCGCATCAAGGCCGAGGGGCAAAACGCCACCGCCGATCTGTTGCTAACCGTGGATGCCGGTAACCTTTGGCAAGCTGAGCAAATGGGCATCCTGCAACCGTTCACCTCCGAGGTGATCGACAAAAATATCCCGCCGCAATATCGCTCTTCTTCTCACGAGTGGACTGGTCTGAGCCTGCGCGCACGGACTATCGCCTATTCGACGGACCGGGTTAAACCAGAAGAACTGTCGACCTATGAGGCTTTGGCCGACAAGAACTGGGAAGGTCGCTTGTGTCTGCGCACTGCCAAGAAGGTTTACAACCAGTCGCTGACCGCCACCATGATCGAAGTGAATGGCGCCGAGAAAACCGAAGAAATCCTCAAGGGCTGGGTCAACAACCTGTCCACAGACGTGTTCTCGGATGACATCGCCGTGCTTGAAGCCATCAACGCCGGGCAATGTGACGTGGGCATCGTCAACACTTACTACTACGGTCGCCTGCACAAGCAGAAGCCCGATCTGGCGGTGAAGCTGTTCTGGCCCAACCAGGCGGATCGTGGCGTTCACGTCAACTTGTCGGGTATTGGCCTGACCAAGTACGCGCCGCATCCTGAAGCGGCCAAGGCATTGGTGGAGTGGATGACCACCCCTGAAGCCCAATCGATTTTCGCTGGCGTAAACCAGGAATTTCCGGCCAACCCAAGCGTTCCACCTTCGGCGGAAGTGGCGAGCTGGGGTAGCTTCAAGGCCGATGCACTGCCGGTTGAAGTGGCAGGCAAGCGCCAGGCTGAAGCGATCCGCATGATGGACCGTGCTGGCTGGAACTGATCAAAATCTGAAGTAATACCTGTGGGAGCGGGCTTGCTCGCGATAGCATCGCCGGGTTTCATTGGAAACTGCGGTGTTTGCATCGCGAGCAAGCCCGCTCCCACATTTGTTTTCACGTCGTCCCATCCACCTCCGAGAGTTTTTCGTGGCCCATCCTGCCCAACGTCGCTGGTACCCGCTGGTTTTTGTCATTGCTGCCCTGGTGCTGCTGCCGCTGAGCGTGTTGCTGCTGTCCTGGCAAAGCATTGATGCCCAGATCTGGAGCCACTTGTGGGACACGCAGATGCCGCGCCTGCTGGGCAACACCCTTACACTGATCGTCGGTGTGGGCATCGGCGTCACGCTGTTGGGCGTAAGCCTGGCCTGGTTGACCAGCCTCTGTGAGTTCCCTGGCAGGCGCTGGCTGGACTGGGCGTTGATGCTGCCGTTTGCGATTCCCGCCTATGTGCTGGCGTTTGTGTTTGTGGGCTTGCTGGACTTCGCCGGGCCCATACAGACCCTGCTGCGCGAGTGGTTCGGCATGGGCTTGCGGCTGCCTCGGGTGCGCTCAACCGGGGGGGTGATCACCGTGCTGATTCTGGTGTTCTACCCCTATGTCTACCTGCTGGCGCGCACGGCGTTTCTGGCCCAGGGCAAAGGCCTGATGGAAGCGGCACGGGTGCTGGGGCAAAGCCCGTGGCAGGCATTCTGGCGCGTGGCATTGCCGATGGCGCGCCCGGCAATTGGTGCCGGCGTAGCGCTGGCCTTGATGGAAACCCTGGCTGATTTCGGTGCTGTGTCGGTGTTCAACTTCGACACCTTCACCACGGCTATTTACAAGACCTGGTACGGTTTTTTCAGTCTGTCGACGGCAGCACAACTGGCCAGTTTGCTGTTGCTGGTGGTCATGCTGGTGCTCTACGGCGAGCGCCGCGCCAGGGGGGCCAGCCGTGCCAGCAACGAGCGACCACGGGTCACTGCCCTTTACCACCTGAGCGGGCCCAAGGCATGGCTGGCCAGTGGCTGGTGTCTGCTGGTGTTTGCCTGTGCATTCGTGATCCCGATGTTGCAACTGGTGGTGTGGTTCTGGCAGCGCGGGCGCTTTGATCTGGACGAGCGTTATGTCGGTTTGATCGTGCATACCCTGTATCTGGGGGCAATGGCGGCGCTGATTACCGTCAGCGTGGCGCTGGTGCTGGCCTTTGCCCGACGCCAGGCGCCAACCCCGGCTATCCGTGCCGGGGTCAGCCTGGCGAACCTGGGCTATGCCTTGCCGGGTTCGGTGCTGGCGGTGTCGATCATGCTGGCGTTCAGTTATCTGGACCGCGAACTGGTGATCCCTGTTTCGGGGTGGCTGGGCGGTGCGGGCAAACCGTTGCTGCTGGGCAGCCTGTCGGCCCTGTTGCTGGCGTATCTGGTGCGATTTATTGCCGTGGCCTATGGGCCGCTGGAAAACAGCCTGGCGCGGATTCGTCCGTCTTTGCCCGAAGCCGCCCGCAGTTTGGGCGTCAGTGGCCCGCGACTGTTTTTCAAGGTGTATCTGCCATTACTGCTGCCGGGCACCTTGAGCGCTGCGCTGCTGGTGTTTGTTGATGTGCTCAAGGAGATGCC
The DNA here is from genome assembly GCF_037023725.1 of Pseudomonas bubulae. Classification (NCBI taxonomy): domain Bacteria; kingdom Pseudomonadati; phylum Pseudomonadota; class Gammaproteobacteria; order Pseudomonadales; family Pseudomonadaceae; genus Pseudomonas; species Pseudomonas bubulae. The sequence continues at coordinate 500,810 of NZ_CP146077.1, read as the reverse complement.
GGCGACCTTGCTGATGCGCCCGTTTGGCTGGGATACGCTGGCCGTACGCATCTTCGAGATGACCAGCGAGGGTGAGTGGGCGCGGGCTTCGCTGCCGGCCTTGACCCTGGTACTGGTCGGTTTGTTACCGGTCATCGGTTTGATTCGACGCTCGGCCCATCGCATCGGTTAGGTGTCAGTCCTCCTGCATGCGGCTACAATGCGCGGCATTCGGTGCGGTCTGTCTGTCAGGCCAGGTTTCTGCGTGATGTAAAAAAGCCGCTTGTTTGGCTTGAAATGCTCCGCAGCCTGTCCGCACCTTCGCCAAGCCCGGAAGGAGAAACCCATGGGACAGCGTACGCCTCTGTATGACCTGCATCTCGCCCTAGGCGCGAAGATGGTCGATTTTGGCGGTTGGGATATGCCTTTGCATTACGGCTCGCAGGTTGAGGAGCACCATGAGGTGCGCCGCGACTGTGGGGTTTTTGATGTCTCGCATATGACCGTGATCGACATCACCGGGCTTCAGGCCAAGCAATGGTTGCAGTATTTGCTGGCCAACGATGTCGAACGACTGAACACCCCCGGTCGCGCCTTGTACAGCGCCATGCTCAACGAGCAGGGCGGCGTGGTCGACGACATGATCGTCTACCTGATGCCTGGCGGTTACCGGCTGATCGTCAACGCCGCCACCCGCGATCAGGATCTGGCCTGGATGCAGGCTCAGCTTAAGGGCTATGACGTGCAACTGCAGGAGCGTCCAGAGTTGGCCCTGCTGGCCATTCAGGGGCCACAGGCGCGACATAAGGTCGCCGAGCTGGTGAGCCAGGCCCGTGCCCAACTGATCCAGCAGCTCAAGCCCTTTGAAGGGCAGAGCTGTGGCGACTGGTTTATTGCCCGCACCGGCTACACCGGCGAAGACGGCCTTGAAATCGTGCTCCCGGCCGATCAGGCCCCGGCTTTTTTCAACGATCTGGTCGGCGCCGGTATTTCACCGATCGGCCTTGGCGCCCGCGACACCTTGCGCCTGGAAGCCGGCATGAACCTCTACGGGCAGGATATCCACCTGTCGGTGTCCCCCCTTTGCGCCAATATGGCCTGGACCATTGCCTGGGAGCCTGCTTCACGCAAGTTCGTGGGGCGCGAAGCGCTGGAGGCCGAAAAGGCCGGTGGCGTGCAGCTCAAACTGGTGGGTTTGGTGCTTGAAGAGCGGGGTGTTTTGCGCGCCCATCAGGTGGTTCGCATCGCCAATGTTGGCGAAGGAGAGATCACCAGTGGTAGTTTCTCTCCCACGCTAAGCAAATCGATCGCTCTGGCGCGAGTTCCGATGGCAACGGCTGACCGTGCCGAGGTTGAGATTCGTGGCAAGTGGTACCCGGTTCGCGTAGTCAAACCGACTTTTGTTCGTCTTGGCAAAGCCTTGATCTAACGTTTACTGGCGGGCGTGCACAGAGTGCATGCCGCTGACATTTATACTTGAGGACACTGAATATGAGCCTGATCCCTGCCGAGTTGCGCTTTGCTGAAAGTCACGAGTGGGCCCGTCTGGAAGCAGATGGCACGGTTACCGTAGGCATCAGCGATCACGCTCAGGAAGCCTTGGGGGATGTGGTGTTTGTTGAGCTGGCTGAAGTTGGCAAAGTATTCGCTGCTGGCGATACCGCGGGTGTTGTGGAGTCGGTAAAAGCCGCTTCCGACATCTACTCGCCGGTGTCGGGCGAAGTGATTGCCGTCAATGAAGCGCTGGCTGACAGCCCTGAGTCGCTGAACAGCGAGCCGTACACCAGCTGGATTTTCAAGCTCAAGCCAAGCAACACCGCCGAGCTGGAAAAACTGCTGGACGCTGCCGGCTACAAGGCTGCAATCGGCGAGTAACGAGCAAAAGAATCTCAACTGTGGGAGCGAGCCTGCTCGCGAACAAGCTTCGCGAGCAGGCTCGCTCCCACAGGGAGGTCAGGCGTTTTGCAGAACTGCTTTCACCGCTGCTACCGAACGCTCTACATCGGCCTTGGTCATCGCCGTAAACATCGGCAATGATACGATCAGGCGCCCGACACGTTCGGCCACCGGGAACATCCCTTCTTTAAAGCCCTGCGCGCGGTACAGGCTGAGCAAGTGAATTGGCGGGTAGTGGTAACCGATGCCCACGCCCAATGCCTGCATTTCTTTCATAAAGGTCGCCCGCGCCGGTTGACCATCCTTGCGCTCAGGCAGCACGAGCTGGAACAGATGCCAGTTGGTGTTGTTGAAATCCGCCACCGGCAGTTGCGCGCCGTATTCCGCTTCAAAATCCGACCCGAAGCACTCAAAGTAATGCTTGGCCAGCGCCCGACGATGGGCGGTGATGGTTTCGATATGGGCGAACTGGCCCAGACCAATCGCAGCCGCAATGTCGGTCATATTGAACTTGCCACCCAGCACGTCGACATCCAGGCCGTCGAAACCGGTACGGGTAACGCCTTGCAGGCGGTATTTTTCGGCCAGCCGCGCTTCTTCTTCATTGTTCAGTACCAGGCAACCACCTTCGGATGAGGTGATGTTCTTGTTGGCCTGAAAACTGAAAGAAACGAAATCGCCGCGTGCGCCAATGCGCTCACCTTGCCAGCTGGAGCCCAGGGCCTGGGCCGCATCTTCAACCACGCGCAGGTTATGCTTTTTGGCAATTGCGTAGAGCGCGTCCATGTCCACTGGCAGGCCCGACAGGTACACCGGAATGATGGCCTTGGTGCGCGGGGTAATGGCTGCTTCGAGCTTGTTAAGATCGATATTGCGGGTTACCGGGTCGATATCGGCAAACACCGGCGTGGCACCGACTTCGATAATCACATTGGCAGTAGCGACCCATGAAATAGGCGTGGTGATGACTTCATCGCCAGCACCGATTCCGGCAATGCGCAGAGCGATTTCCATGGTGCAAGTGCCGGAGTTGAAAGTGCGCACCGGGCGCCCGCCAAAATACTCGGACAATTGTGCTTCGAATGCCTGCACCTTGGGCCCGCTGGTGATCCAGCCCGAGCGCAACACGTCGCCCACGGCAGCAATGGTGGCTTCATCAATGGTGGGTTTGGAAAACGGCAGGAAAGGCAGCGAGCTCATAGAGGCATGACGTCCGATGTGAGTGAATTTGAGTAACCAAAGAGCAACAGCATAGCGCTCAAGATCATACCCGCAGGATCACTCACAGCTGGTGAAAATTCTGTATGGCGGCTGAATGAGCAAGGGCCGTATTGCGTAGCAGCTGCTTTCGGCAGCTGCTACAGGAAAACTGCAACTGTGGGAGCGAGCCTGCTCGCGAAGGTCGTTCGCGAGCAGGTTCGCTCCCACAATAAGGCTTGACCTGCAACAGAGAATCCACAGATGGAGGTGTTTACTCAGCCGTGGCGTTTTTAACCAGAATCGCGTTAGCCAGGTCCATATCGCTGACTTTCAGGTTCGGGTTATCGGCGCGCACTTGTTGCATGGCCGACTCCAGGTACGGGCCACGAATTGATCCGTTACTGGCGACAAAACTGCCGGCGTCATCTTGAGCTGCGATGACTTTGCGGTCTTTTTTGAAGGTCAGGTAAGTGGACCCGGTGGTTGCGCCGGAAGACAGCACATTACGCCAGAAGCTGTCGGCCATGGCCGAACCAACAGGCAGGGACAGCAAGGCGATAGCGGCAACAGCATATTTGAGACGCATGACGGTGACTCCGGATAGATTAGCTATAGTATTTGATTGCCAATAGTGCGCAGGAGTTCCGTAACCTTACGGCACAATTTCTACGCTCAACACGGCTCCGTTTTGTTCGGTTACGCGTACCGATGTTCCCACCGGAGCGTCAGGCCCTACTGCCATCCATACGCTGTCCCCTACCTTGATTTTGCCCCGCCCTTCGACAATCGCCTGTTGCACGATAAAAGTACGACCGATCAGCTCATGACCGCGGCGGTTGAGGTTCGGCTGGTCGCCACTCTCCCCAGTGCCACGTTGGCGCCGCCACCAGAATACCGCCGTGAGGATCGCCAGCACGCCAAACAGCGGCAATTGCAGTGTCCAGGGCAGCTCCGGGGCCAGGAACGTCAAGCCGCCCACAATCAGGGCAGCAAGGCCCACCCACAGCAGATAACCACCGGCGCCGAATACCTCCAGAATCAGCAGTACCGTGCCAAGAGCCAGCCAGTCCCAGAAGTTCAGGTCTTGCAGAAACTCCCACATGTATCAGGCCTTCCTGGTATCAAAGGTGGCTTTGACGATTTCGCTGATGCCTCCCACGGCGCCGATCACCTGGCTGGCTTCCAGCGGCATGAGGATGACCTTGCTGTTGTTGGCAGAAGCCAGTTTGCCCAGCGCATCGATATATTTTTGTGCAACAAAATAGTTGATCGCCTGCACGTTGCCTGAGGCAATGGCTTCCGACACCACTTGTGTGGCGCGGGCTTCGGCTTCGGCCTGGCGTTCGCGGGCTTCGGCTTCGAGGAACGCTGCCTGGCGGCCCCCTTCGGCTTCGAGGATCTGTGCCTGTTTTTTGCCTTCGGCGGTGAGGATTGCTGCGGCCCTTAGCCCTTCAGCTTCAAGAATTTGCGCACGCTTGATACGCTCGGCTTTCATTTGCCCGGACATGGCGGCCATCAGGTCGGCCGGCGGGCTGATGTCCTTGATCTCGATACGGGTGATTTTGATGCCCCACGGTGCCGTTGCTTCATCGACTGTGCGCAACAGTTTTTCATTGATGCCGTCACGCTGGCTGAGCATGGCATCCAGCTCCATGGAACCCAGCACGGTGCGGATGTTGGTTTGCAGCAGGTTGCGAATGGCATGCTCGAGGTTGTTGACCTCATAGGCGGCTTGCGCCGTGTTGACCACCTGGAAGAAACACACGGCATCGATTTGTACCGTGGCGTTATCGGCGGTAATCACTTCTTGTGGGGGGATATCCAGCACGCTTTCCATGACGTTGATCTTGCGTCCGATACGATCCATCACCGGGATGATGATGTTCAGGCCCGGCTTGAGGGTATTGGTGTATCGCCCGAAGCGTTCCACCGTCCATTGATAACCTTGCGGCACCACCTTGAAGCCCATAAAGAGCACGGCAATGGCCAGGGCGACAAATAACAGGATCACAGTACCCACTTGCATAACCATTCCTTGTTTTTGAGGTGTAAGAAACAAACGAGCGTGAAGCGTAGCGATCTAGAAAATTGTCCAACTCCCTGGATTTTAGTCAAAACAACTCAAGCATGCGGGGTGACTCGCAGTGCTTCTTGCAGTGAGGTCACCCCGTCTGCAACTTTTAGGGCCGCAGCAAGCCTGAGGCTGAGCATTCCTTGTGCACCTGCCTGGCGACGAATGGCGTTGAGGTCGGTTTCGCGGCCAATCAGCCCCCTGAGTTTTTCGCTTATGACCATGACTTCGTAAACACCGACCCTCCCGGTGTAACCGGTTTCGCGGCACTGCGCACAACCAACGGCCCGGCAGATTGTGTCCGGTGCTGCCCCGGCCCAGGCCGGGGCAAAATCCTGCCATTCGTCGGGAGCCGGCGGATGTTCGGTCTTGCACTCCGGGCACAAGGTTCTGACCAGTCGCTGGGCCATGACACCCAGCAATGTGGCCTTTATCAGATAGGGGGCAACCCCGAGTTCTTGCAGGCGGCTGATGGCGCCGGGAGCGTCGTTGGTATGCAGGGTCGAGAGCACCAGATGCCCGGTGAGTGCAGCCTGAATAGCCACTTCGGCGGTTTCCAGATCACGTATCTCACCGAGCATGATGATATCCGGGTCCTGGCGCAGCAGCGCCCGCACACCGTTGGCGAAGGTCAGGTCAATGTTGGTCTGAACCTGCATTTGATTGAACGCCGGCTCGATCATTTCGATGGGGTCTTCGAGGGTGCACAGGTTGATTTTGGGGGTGGCCAGTTGCTTGAGCGTTGCATACAGGGTGCTGGTTTTACCCGAGCCGGTGGGGCCGGTGATCAAAATAATGCCGTTGGGCCGGGTGGTCATGTGCTGCCAGCGTTGCAAGTCGTTCGGGGAGAGGCCCAACTGGTCGAAATCTTTGAGCAGGACCTGCGGGTCAAAAATACGCATCACCATTTTTTCGCCAAAGGCGGTGGGCAGGGTGGCGAGCCTCAGTTCCACTTCAGCACCCTGGGGCAGGCGGGTTTTTATCCGGCCGTCCTGGGGTTTGCGTTTTTCGGCAACATTCATCCGGCCCAGGCTCTTGAGGCGACTGACAACGGCCATCGTTACCTGTGGCGGGAAGTGGTAAACATCATGCAGCACGCCGTCGATCCGAAAGCGCACGCAACCTTGCTCACGGCGGGGCTCCAGGTGGACATCGCTGGCGCGTTGTTCAAAGGCGTACTGAAACAGCCAGTCGACGATATTGACGATGTGCGCATCGTTGGCATCCGGTTCCCGCTCGCCTGCGCCCAAGGTCAGCAGTTGTTCGAAATTGGCCGGCGGGCTGGTCTTCTGATCGTTGAGTACAGCCCCATTGACCGATTTGGCCAGCTGGAAAAACTCTACGTTGAGGCGCTGGATTTCCAGGGGGTTGGCAATGACACGTCTGATAGGGCGCTTGAGCGACTGGCGCAAATCGGCCTCCCAACTGCTGACCCAGGGCTGGGTGTTGGCAACTGTGATGGCTGAGGCATCGGCCGCCACCGCGATGATTCCATGCCGCTGGGCGAAGGCAAAGGACATTGCTCCGGTCACGGTGGCGACATCGACCTTGAGCGGATCAAGGCGCAGGTAGGGTTGCCCTGCATGGTTGGCGAGCCAGGCAGTGAGGGTTTCAAGATCGAGAATCCTGCCTCCCCGATCGGGATCGCAGAATTGTTGCTGCGCAAGAAATACCAGGGGGTGGAGGGTGGCACTGGACGCTTCGCGACTGCGTACCATTGCCTGCGTGGCGCAGCTTTGCTGGATACGATTTTGCGCCAACAGCGCGGATAACAGATTGTTGAGGTTCAGCCACCGGTCATGGGACGGGGTGATGCGCATAACGGCTCCTTGAGGCATCGGCGCAGACAGGTCCTTGTCTGGCCATGTACCTGATAAAGCCTAGTTGCGCCGTGTTGGCCCGCCTGCCACCAATGGTTGCGAACTATTACCCGCAAGCTTGCATTGCCGGGTCCTTGGCGGCCTGCACGGGTTGCAGCTGCATGTCGAAGACGCTGATCAGGCTGCGCAGTTTTTCGCCGATGATCCGGGCACGGTGCCAGCTCTGTTCGTGACTGCGGATGTCAATGCTCAAGGTGTCCCCGTCACGTACCACATCCACTTGCTGCGGGATCAGTTGCTGCAGGGCAAACAGATTGAGCACCCGGCACAGCACGTCGGCATCGGCTTCGGCCTGGATACGGAAAAGCACCTGGCAAGGGGCTGCATTGCTGGCCCATACGTCGGGGCGAGGGGCGTGGGTAATGACTTCAAGATGCGGCATGCAATGGCTCCTGTTCAGACTGGAGAAATATTTACACGTCGCGGGAGAATTTTTTTATCTAAGATGTTTTGAATTGACGATAAATAGACTCGAACAAGTCTCAGCTTATTCATTAATGGGTATTTTTATGCAAAGCGAGCTGGATGCTTACGACCGACGCATATTGGCGCTGCTGCAAGAGGACGCTTCGCTGTCCAGCGCGCAGATCGCGGAGAAGGTGGGGCTTTCGCAATCGCCCTGCTGGCGGCGGATCCAGAAGATGAAGGACGAGGGCATCATTCGTGGCCAGGTCACCTTGCTCGATCGCAAGAAAATCGGCCTCAATACGCAAATTTTTGCCGAGATCAAACTCAATGCACACGGTCGCTCAAACTTCACCGAGTTTACTGACGCGATCCGCGGTTTCCCCGAAGTGCTGGAATGCTATGTGCTGATGGGAGCGGTAGATTTTCTGCTGCGTATCGTGACGGCTGATATCGAAGCCTACGAGCGGTTTTTCTTTGAGAAACTGTCGATGGTGCCGGGCATTCAAGAGGTGAATTCGATTGTGGCGTTGTCCGAGATCAAGTCCACCACCTGCCTGCCGGTCTGAATCCCGGAAAACAAAACGGCCTTCTCAAGGAAGGCCGTCGGCTGGGTTTGCGCACTGTTATCAGTGAACAAACAACGCAATCAGAATAATGATCGGAATTGGAATACCGAGGAAAAACAGCAGAAGTGAGCGCATTTTATTCTCCAGTCAACGAATAGCCCGGGTTAAACCAGCGGGGTTGTGGTGGTGGGGGTCAGATACGTCACGGCATCCCGGCGACGGCCGCCAAAGGTGGCGCACAGGCTGGCAAAGAAAGCGCCGATCAGCAGTGTGATAAACATCCACAAGGTGGACCAGGCGGCGACCTTGGCAGCGGTATCAGCGGCTTCCTTGGCTTTTACCTTGGCTTCTTCAACAGCCTGATGGGCCTTGGCGTAGACCTGGTCGACCCGTTGCTCGGCTTCAGGTTGGCTGAGGTTGGTGCGCTGGGCGATGATTTGGGCCAGGTAGGTACGGTCTTCACTGCTCAATTGGCCGTCATTGGCCAGGCTGTGGGCGAAGATGCGGGCCACGGTGCCATGGGCTGCGTCTTCGCTGACAGCGGTGCCGCGGTCATCGCGAAACAGGCTGTCGATAAAATAGTCCGAACCTTTGTCGCCATTGTTGGCTGCGGCACTGCCGGCTGCACTGCTGATCGCCGTTGCGGCGCCTGAAGCTACGCTGGCCCCGGCTTGAACGCCGCTGCCGATCACGCTGCTGACCGAGCCTGCAACCAAGGTAGCGGTTACCAGCGTGGCCACGGCCCATGCCAGAAAACCATGGGCGGTGTCGCGAAAGTAGGCTTCATCGCCATGCAGGTTGGTCCATTTGACCCGCAAACGACCGGCCAGATAACCGCCCATGCCGGAAGCAATGATCTGGGTAACGGCCAGCCAGACGATGGCGGTAATACCCAGGCCTTTGGCGCCCACCCCTTCATTGGCCCACGGAGAAACCGCAGAAAACCCAAGCCCCGCCCCTAGCATCAGCAGCAGCAGGGAGAGGACGGCAGCAGTGGCGGCGCCGGCAAAGATGGCGGCCCAGGAAACACCGGATTGACCGGAGGAATCTTGCAGGGCTGCGGGATAGTGTTCAGTTGTCCCGATCATTGTTGTTGTGCTCCTGAATGGTAGGAAGTGCAGCGTTCATTCAGGTAATTGCAGGGGATGTGCCAACCCTGTGTTGCAGGTAATTCCATATCTTTCAATGGCTTGCAAATGGTTGGTTTTTTCGGTGCATGCAGATTGCATGATCAGGGGCAAAACAGGCGGGCGTAATGCATTGAAACAATTTGCCCGGAGCAGGCGCAGGTAAAAAAAACGGGAGCCTTTCGGCTCCCGTTGTACGCATCAGTCGTGACGATGCTTGTTTTTGCGATGGCCATACGCGTGGCCACGGCCGCGATGATCGTCGCGGTAGTAGCGACGGTTATCGCGGTCACGATAGCGGCGATCGTCGCTGTCGCTTTTATTGCCCATATAGTTGCCCAGCGCGCCACCGGCACCACCGCCAGCGGCCGAGCCCACCAGTGCGCCTGTGCTGCCGCCGACACTGCGGCCCAGCACGTTACCGCCTGCAGCACCCAGTGCGCCGCCAATGGCGGCTTCACCACGGCTGCGTTTGTCGGCACCTACGGCACTACCTGCCGCACCACCCACACCTGCACCAATCGCAGAACCGGTCGAGCCGCCGAGCTGTTGGCCAACAACGGCGCCAAGAACCCCGCCTAATGCGCCGCCTACACCGGCTTCGGTGGTGCCACCGGCCGAGGCTACGCCACTGACCAGGCCAAGGGACAACAAGAGAATCGAGGTGAGCTTCATGGATGAGCCTCAAAGAGATGACGGCGCGATCCTGAGGCTGCAAGCGGTTGGTGACAATCGAAATCCGACGAGTAGCACGAGTTGTACACAATTCTATAAGTTGTTGTTTTTACTAGGGAACTTAATCTGTTTTCGAGGGTCTGTTAGCTAGTTCGGTTAGGTCGTTTTCGTAGGAAAACGGCCTTTTTTGTGGCCGCAGTTCAGAGGCGCGCTGCTTGAATGTGGGAGCGGGCTTGCCCGCGATTCAGGCACCGCGGGATGACGGTCAAACCGCGGAGATGCCATCGCGGGCAAGCCCGCTCCCACCACAAACGAACAAAAAGTGCTCAGCTGGCCTTAGCCATGATCAGCGTTGACGGGCTGGCTGCCTCCAGGCAAATCGCCACGAACTTGGACGTAGGCGTATGGCTGCCATCGCCCGTGCTTTCCAGAGGCACCAGCGGGTTGACCTCCGGGTAGTACGCCGCAGCTTGCCCGGCAGGAATATCAAACGCCAGCAGGGTGAAATTTTTCACCCTGCGCTCGTGCCGGTCATCCCAGATCGAAACGATATCGACCTTCTGCCCCGGCTTGAAGCCCAGGCGGATGATGTCGGCTTCGTTGACGAACAGCACATCACGCTGGCCCTTGACCCCGCGATAGCGGTCATCGAGGCCATAGATAGTGGTGTTGTACTGATCGTGAGAGCGCATGGACTGCAAGATCAGGTCGGGCAGCCGGCCTGTGGCGCGGGTGCGGGCATCTACCAGGTCTTGAGGCAGTGCGTTGGGGCGGAAGTTGGCGCGCCCGGACGGCGTGTTCCACTGTCGCGCACCGGCCGAGTTGCCCAAATAGAAGCCGCCCGGGTGTTCGATGCGCGTGTTGAAGTCCTTGAAACCGGGAATGGTGTCGGCAATCAAGTCGCGAATGCGTCGGTAGTCAGCGACGACCCAGTTCCAGTCAATCGGGTGGGTGCCCAGTGTGGCCGCAGCAATGCCGGCAATGATTGCGGGCTCCGAGCGCATCTGCCTGGACAGTGGCTGCAACTGGCCATTGGAGGCGTGGACCATGCTGAACGAGTCTTCCACGGTCACCGCTTGCGGGCCTTCTGCCTGAATGTCGATATCGGTACGGCCCAGGCATGGCAGGATCAGCGCTTGTTTGCCGTGCATCAGGTGGCTGCGGTTGAGCTTGGTGCTGATCTGTACAGTCAGGGCGCAATTGCGCAGGGCCTGTGCGGTGCGCGGGCTGTCTGGAGTGGCCTGGGCGAAGTTGCCGCCCAGGCCGATAAACACCTTGGCTCGGCCTTCAAGCATGGCGTGGATGGCTTCAACCACGTTGTGGCCGTTTTCACGGGGCACCTTGAACTGGAAGCGACGCTCCAACGAATCGAGGAAGGCCACCGGCGGACGTTCGTTGATGCCCATCGTGCGGTCGCCCTGTACGTTGCTGTGGCCGCGTACCGGGCACAGGCCGGCGCCGGGGCGGCCTATATTGCCGCGCAACAGCATCAGGTTGGCGATTTCCTGGATGGTCTGCACCGAATGACGATGCTGGGTGATGCCCATCGCCCAGCACATGATTACGTTCTTGCCCTTGAGGTACATGCGTGCGGCGCGTTCGATATCAACAAGGGTCAGGCCCGATTGCTCCACGATATGGTCCCACGAGGTGTCGTCGAGGCTGGAGATGTAATCGAGAATGCCCGCAGTGTGCTCATTCAAAAATGCATGATCGAACACGGCCGGTTCGCCTGCGGCCTGGGCATCGCGCTCCCACTGCAGGAGGAACTTGGCCATGCCGCGCAACAGCGCCATGTCGCCGCCCAGTGCCGGGCGCAGGTAGGCCGTGTTGGTCGGACGGTCGCCGTTGGTGAGCATTTCCAACGGATGCTGCGGGTGCTGGAAACGTTCCAGCCCGCGCTCCTTGAGCGGGTTGACGCACACTACCTGGGCGCCGCGCTTGACCGCCTCGCGCAGTGGTTCGAGCATGCGCGGGTGGTTGGTGCCGGGGTTTTGCCCCAATACAAAAATCGCATCCGCGTGCTCGAAATCATCAAAGGTCACGGTGCCTTTACCCACGCCGATGCTTTGCGCCAGGGCCACGCCGCTGGCCTCGTGGCACATGTTCGAGCAATCCGGGAAGTTGTTGGTGCCAAACGCGCGCACAAACAGTTGGTACAAATACGCCGCTTCGTTGCTGGCCCGGCCCGAGGTGTAGAACTCGGCTTCGTTGGGGCTGGCCAGGTTGAGCAAGTGCCTGGCGATCAAGGCGAAGGCGGCATCCCAGCTGATGGGGACGTAGCGGTCGGTTTCCGGGTCATAGCTCATGGGCTCGGTCAGGCGGCCCTGATATTCGAGCCAGTAATCACTTTGCTCCAGCAGCGCGCTGACGCTGTGCTTGGCGAAAAACGCCGCATCGACCCGGCGCTTGGTAGCTTCCCAGTTCACTGCCTTGGCGCCGTTCTCGCAAAACTTGACCAGGCCGCTTTCCGGCGAATCACCCCAGGCGCAGCCCGGGCAGTCGAAGCCGCCGTTCTGGTTGGTTTTGAGCATCATGCGCAGGTTTTTCAGTGCGTTGTCGCTGGTCAACCAGGCTTGCGCCACACTGATCAGCGCGCCCCAGCCACCGGCCGGGCCTTTGTAGGGCTTGTAGCGGGGAGTCGGGGTTTTGTCGGCTTGATGGTGTGTGCTCACGGTTGTTTCTCCTGCGCGGGGCTGTAGACCCTGGGCGCGCTTTTTTGTGGCAGATGAATAAGGTTGAGGTTGTGCCGCCGCGCCCATTGCAGCGCCAGGCCCGTGGGCGAGGACAGGCTGATCAGGGTCTGGATGCCGGCGCGCAGCACTTTTTGAATCAGTTCCAGGCTGCAACGGCTGGTGACGATTGCTGTGCCACCCGTCAGATCGATTTGCTGGCGTACCAGAGCACCGATCAATTTATCGAGGGCGTTGTGCCGGCCTATGTCTTCACGACCCAGCAGCAGTTGGCCCTGGCCGTCCATATAGACTGCAGCGTGTACGGCGCCGCAGTGCTGGCCCAAGGGTTGAAAGTCGCTGATGCGCTGGCGCAGGCCTTCCAGCCACTGCGCCGGTGGCAAAGGCGCGCCGGGCAATACCTGGAGATCGGGCAAGGCCTGTTCCACCGCTTCCACCCCACACAGCCCGCACCCACTGGTGCCGGCCAGTTGGCGGCGTTGCTGCTTGAGGTTCCAGAACGCCCGGCTGGCGATTTCGACCTGAGCGTATTGGGCAGACCCTGCACCGGTCAGTTTGAGGTCGTAGATTTCGCTGGCGTCTTGAATGATGCCGCTGCCCAGGCTGAAGCCGACGATAAAGTCCTCAAGGTCAGTGGGTGTGACCAGCATCACGGCCTGACTGATGCCGTTATAGGCAATCGCCAGGGCGACCTCTTCGGCCAGTGCAGTTTGCGCACCACCACTGTGGTCCAGGTTGACGTAGTCATAGCTCTGGCTGGCAGCAGGCGCGGGCGTGACAGAAGCAGGCGCCGCGCACAGAGGGCGCTTGGCGTTCATAAGGCAGTACCGACAATCAATTGAGCTCTAAGCCTAGGCGCGACACAGTGTCGCGTCTAATCGCTAGTGCTGATCTATTGATAGATGGCGTCGATCAAGAAGAGCTTGGTGATTTCTGATAAAGCGCGAAACAGGCTTCGGCCAGCGCTGAGCGCGGTGCCTCACGACGCATGATCAAACCCAGGCGGGCCAAGGTGCGTGCATCTTCTATGGGGTGCAGGCGCAGGTGGTCGGTCAGGGCTTCCAGCCCGCCCTCAAGGGGCATCACCGCGCAACAAAGCCCGCCGTGGACAGCTTGTAACAGTTGATGAACGGCATCGGTTTGCAACAGGGGTTGTGGCGTAAGCCCCCGGCTGTGGAAGTTGTGGTCGATGGACTGGCGAAAGTGCATGCCGCTGCTGAGCAGGCCCAGCGGCAAGCTGGTCAGCGCCTCCCAGCTAAGCGGCTGGTCACCGAAGTTGAAATACCGCTGGTCGTATAGCAGGCCCATGCGGGTTTCGCCCAGGGCCAGGGAGTCAAAACGTTCCTGGTCAAGGCGTTCAAGATAAGAGACACCCACGTCCAGCCGGTTGCTGGCCAGTTGCTCAAGGATTTGTTCCGAGCTCAGTGCTGACAATTCGAAGCGCAGATCGGGATGTTCCTGATGCAGACGCTGCAACAGCGGCAGGGGGTCAAAACTCGACAGCGGCACCACGCCCAGGCGCAGAGTACCGATCAGGTTACCGCGACAGGCAGCAGCTTCGGCCTGCAAACCGTCGTAGGCGGCCAACACGGTACGGGCCCAGGCCAGCACCCGCTCGCCAGGTGCGGTAAAGCTTTCGAAGCGCTGTCCGCGATTGACCAGTTGCAAGTCCAGTTCCTGTTCAAGGCTGCGCAAACGCATGGACAGGGTGGGCTGCGTGATATGGCAACGCGCGGCGGCCTGACCGAAATGTCGGGTTTCGTCGAGGGCAATGAGGAATTTCAGCTGTTTGATGTCCATCGTCGCTCCGGGTGCAATTCAGCGGGCGATTCTAGCGCGCTTGCACATGGCGTAGATGGTCTACGCTCTTGAGTCTGGATCTTCCAACCTAGGAGCGTGATGTATGAGTATTTTCAGCTTTGTGAAAGAAGCCGGCGAAAAATTGATCGACCTGCTGACACCGGGCAACGCCAATGCGGGCGAGGAGCTCAAGAAGCACGTACAGGAAGTGGGCTTGGGCAATCCGAACATCACCGCTACCGTGGAAGGCGACAAAGTGACAGTCAGCGGTGAAGTGGCCACCCAGGAAGAGAAAGAAAAAATCATTCTGGCGGCGGGTAATATCGCAGGCGTGGCCAGTGTTGAAGACAAGATCACCGTGACCGGCCCGGCTGTTGTGGCTTCGCGTTTTGTCGTGGTGAAAAAGGGCGACACCCTGAGCGCAATTTCGCTGCAGGTGTACGGCAACGCCAATCTGTACAACAAGATTTTCGAAGCCAACAAACCGTTGCTCAAGGACCCGAACAAAATCTATCCGGGCCAGACGCTGCGTATTCCCGAGTAAACCGTTTTACCCTGTGGGAGCGAGCCTGCTCGCGAATGCACTTCGCGAGCAGGCTCGCTCCCACGGGTTCAGAGATTCACAGCCCTTCCAGCAACTCGCGATAGTCCCCCAGCGCAGCAAATTCTGCAGTGTCTTTCGGGCCTTTTTGGCTGTCGGGCTGTTTCACTGCCAGCAAGTGAGCCACCCCAAAATCACGGGCACTGCGCAAAATTGGCAGGGTATCGTCGATAAACAGGCTGCGGGCTGGGTCAAAACCGATATCTGCTTGCAGGGCATCCCAGAACGCCGGGCTTTCCTTGGGATAACCGTAGTCGTGGGAACTGATAAGTCGCTCGAAATACGGGGCCAGCTCAATGCGCTCCATTTTCAACGACAGCGAATCACGGTGCGCGTTGGTGATCATGATCACCCGCTTGCCAGCTTTGTTGATGGCTGCCAGAAAAGTATCGGCATCGGGGCGCAAGGCAATCAGATGAGCGGTTTCGAGTTTGAGTTCGCGCACCGGGATCTTCAGCTCGCGGCTCCAGAAATCCAGGCAGTACCATTTCAACTGGCCCGCGTTGCCTTCAAATAGCGGCGTCAGTTCCAGATCCGCCATCGCCCGGCTGATGCCATGCAGCTCGGCATAGCGTTGGGGCAGGTGCTCCAGCCAGAAATGGTTGTCGTAGTGCAGGTCGAGCAGCGTGCCGTCCATGTCGAGCAGCACGGTATCAATGTCGCGCCAAGGTAAAACGGTCATGCAAAACTTCTCCCACAGGTAAAAATTTCCGACACAGACAATCGGAAAAGCCGGGGTATAGTACCCCGTTCATATTGAGGAGCCGCTATGCGCCAAAAACCCACCGTACTTGCCCGTGAAATTGTTGCCAGTAGCCGATTGTTTCGGGTTGAAGAAGTGCAACTGCGCTTCTCCAATGGAGTAGAGCGCACTTACGAACGGTTGGTGGGGCGCGGCAACGGTTATGGCGCAGTGATGATTGTGGCCATGATCGATGCTGAGCACGCGATTCTGGTTGAAGAATATTGCGGCGGCACTGATGAATACGAAGTTTCGCTGCCCAAGGGCCTGATCGAGCCGGGCGAAGATGTGTTGGCTGCGGCTGAACGAGAGCTCAAGGAGGAGGCCGGTTTCGGTGCTCGCCAGCTCGAGCATTTGACCGAGCTGTCCCTGTCCCCCGGCTATATGAGTCAAAAAATTCAGGTGGTCCTGGCTACCGATCTTTACGAAGAACATCTGGAAGGCGACGAACCTGAGCCGATGCGCGTTGATCGGGTCAACCTGCGTGAGCTGTCGAGCCTGGTGCTTAACCCGCAATTCAGCGAAGGTCGTGCCCTGGCCGCGCTGTATCTGGCCCGCGATCTGCTGACCCAGCGTGGAGCATTCCAGCCGTGAGTGTCTTGCCCCATCCTTTGCTTGAAGGCGTGATCAAACTGGCCCATGCCGCTGGCGACGCGATTTTGCCGTTCTGGCGAGCGGGCGTTGAAGTCAGTGCCAAGGCCGATGATTCGCCAGTCACGGCCGCTGATCTGGCCGCCCATCACATCCTGCTTGATGGCCTCACCGCGCTGGCCCCGAGTATTCCGGTACTGTCGGAGGAAGACGCCAATATCGCGCAAGACGTGCGCGCGGGTTGGACGCGCTGGTGGTTGGTTGACCCGCTGGATGGCACCAAGGAATTCATTTGCGGCAGTGAAGAGTTCACCGTCAACATTGCGTTGATCGAGCAGGGTCGTGTGGTGTTTGGCGTGGTATCCATGCCCACCAGCGGTCGTTGCTACTACGGCGGCGCGGGCCTGGGGGCCTGGCGGGCGGAGGGCGATGAACCTGTGCCCATCAGCGTGCGAAACACACCGCCTGCGGGTGAGGCGTTGACCGTAGTCGCCAGCCGCCGCCATTCCAGTCCTGAGCAGGAGCACTTGCTGGCCGGTCTGAGTGAGCATCTGGGCGAATTGAAGTTGGTCAGCGTGGGCAGTTCCTTGAAGTTCTGTTTGCTGGCTGAAGGAGCGGCTGATTGTTATCCGCGCCTGGCGCCGACTTCGCAGTGGGACACGGCGGCGGCTCAGGGTGTGCTGGAAGGAGCTGGTGGTGTGGTGCTGCAACTGGATGGTGAACCGTTCAGTTATCCGGCCCGTGAGTCGCTGCTCAATCAGTCGTTTCTGGCGTTGCCGGCGCAGGCGCCGTGGCGTGAAAAATTGCTGGATCTGGCACAACGCTAGTCCACCCCTGTGGGAGCGGGCTTGCCCGCGATGCAAACGCTGCGGTCTTTCAGCCAGACCGCGCCGCGGCCATCGCGAGCAAACCCGTTCCCACAAAAATCGAGTTAGCGGTGCAACACGTACTGCCCGCTAAACCTCACCGCATCTTCCCCGCCCTGAACATTGACTACCCGCGTTTCCAGGGTCAGCCGCGCGCGGCCGTGGCGTTTGTACATGGCCAAAAACCTGTTCCATTGCGCATCATCTGGCGCATCACATACCGCAATGGCGTCCTCGGTCACGGGCAGCGGGTAGCTGATATGACCTTCCTGAATCACGATATGCCCGTCTTCGATTCCCGCTTCGCGCAGGCTCAAATGCAGCCAGCCCCAGCCCGCCAGCACTGCGCCGCAGTACAGGCTGCCGCCGAACATGGTGCTCTTGTGATTGATATTGGCTTCAAGCGGCAACTGCAGACGCAACTGCCGGTCTTGCCAGCCCAGTACCTTGAGACCCATTTCCCGGGTCAGCGGGATGTCGTGATGAAGAACTGACTCCAGATAACGACTGTCGCGGTTCATGCTGCGGCCTCTTTAATCAAGTTCATCTGGGTGTGGATGGCTGGCGCTGTCGAAGTTCAGCCCGTGCTTGCGCAGCTTGTCGTGCAGGGTCTTGCGCGGCACACCCAGTGCTTCGGCCAGGCTGCGCATGGAGCTGTGGGTGCGTTCAAGCTCGGCGGCGATCAGGCTTTTCTCGAAGTGCTCGACCTGCTCGCTCAAGCCGCCAGCTACTTCATTGCCCGCTGCTGGCTGGCCTTCAGCGGAGTTATCCAGAGCCAATTCAAGGCCCAGGGCAAAGCGCTCGGCGACGTTTTGCAGCTCGCGCACGTTGCCAGGCCAGGTGTGGCGCAACAATAAAGCCCGCTGCGCCGGTTGCAGCACGTTGGGCGTCAGGTCATGGCGCACACTGGCTTCGCCGGCAAAATAATCGAACAACATCAGCACATCTTCACCCCGCTCACGCAGGGGGGCGATGCGCAAGGGCGCTACGTTGAGGCGGTAATACAGGTCGGCGCGGAAGCGGCCCTGATCGGCGGCCTGGCGCAGGTCTTCCTTGGTGGCGGCGATCACCCGTATATCCAGCGGGATCAGCTGGTTCCCACCCAGGCGCTCGACCACGCGCTCTTGCAGCAAACGCAGCAATTTGACCTGCACGTCCAGGCTCATGCTCTCGATTTCGTCGAGGAACAGGGTGCCGCCATTGGCGAACTCGAACTTGCCAATGCGCCGCTTCTGCGCGCCGGTAAAGGCCCCAGGCTCATGCCCGAACAGTTCGCTCTCAACCACGGATTCAGCCAGGGCCCCGGCATTGATCGCCACAAACGGGCCGTTACGCCGCGCCGATAAATCATGCAGCGCCCGTGCAACCACTTCTTTGCCCGAGCCGGTCTCGCCGAGGATCAGCACATCGGCCTTGGTGGCGGCCAGAGCGCCGATTTGCTCGCGCAAGCGCAACATGGCCGGTGATACCCCCACCAGCCGCGAGCTCAGCAACTGGCGATCGCTCAGAGCCAGGCGCAGGCTGCGGTTGTCCATAACCAGAGCGCGCAAGGCCAGAGCACGACGCACGCTGTCGAGCAGGGCGTCACTGGCAAAGGGCTTTTCGAGAAAGTCATAGGCACCTGCACGCATGGCCTGCACCGCCAGCGGCACATCGCCGTGACCGGTAATCAGCAGCACCGGCAGTTCCGGGTCCTGGCCATGCAGTTGCGCCAGCAGCTCAAGGCCGTCCATGCCCGGCATGCGGATATCGCTGACTACCACACCCGGCCAGTCCCGGCCGATACGCTCGGCCAGGCCGTTGGCTTCGGCCAGTGGCAGCACCTTGAGCCCGGCCAGGTCCAGGGTCTGATACAAAGCCTGGCGCAGATGCGGGTCATCATCGATCAGGATGACCTGAACGTGCGGATCGATGGGCTGGCTCATGACCTGGAGTCCTCTGAAGCTTGCAAGCTCACACCTGGCGCACCTGCGCGCAGGCGTAAGGTAATTAAGGCGCCGCCTTCTTTGTGGTTGGCGAACAACAATTCGCCACCAAAGGCGCGGATCAGTGTGTCGCAAATGGCCAGCCCCAGGCCCAGCCCCTGAGTACGGGTCTTGGTGGTATAGAAAGGCTCACCGGCGCGGCCCAGCGCTTCCATGCAAAAACCCGGGCCGTTGTCGCGAATGTACACAGTGACGCCTTCCGGCGTGGATTGGGCACTTAGCCACAAGCGCCGGGGCGGGCCTTTTTCGGTCAAGGCATCGAGGGCGTTGGCCAGCAGGTTACCCAGTACCTGACGCAGGCGTGTTTCACCGGCTTCAACCCAGAGCGTGGCGGCGGGCAAGTCACGGATCAGTTCGACTTCCATGCTGCGTCGACGCTTGGCCAGCAACGCCAGGGCATCGTCCAGCGCCGGTTGCAGGGCGACGCTTTCCGGTGCGTGGCGATCGCGGCGGGCGAAGGCGCGCAGGTGGGCAATGATGGAGGACATGCGGCCGGTCAGTTCGTTGATCAGCTTGAGGTTGCCGCGGGCATCGTCGATACGTTGGTGGTCGAGCAACACTTCGGCGTTTTCGGCATAACTGCGGATAGCCGCCAGCGGCTGGTTGAGTTCGTGGCTGATGCTGGCCGACATGGTGCCCAGCGCCGACAGCTTGCCTGCCTGCACCAGATCGTCCTGGGCGCGCACCAGTTCCTGTTGCGCATGTTCGCGCTCCAGTACCTCTTCACGCAGACGCCGGTTTAGCCCTTCAAGGTCGCTGGTGCGCTCTGCCACACGCATTTCCAGCTCGCGGCGGGCCTTGGCTTCAAATGCAATGCGATCCAGGTAATGACGCCGACGCTGCATCATCAAACCGATCAACAGCATGACCACCAGCAAGGTGGCGCCGCCGATGGCCAGCACGGTGCGCACCGAGCGGTCGATCAATGTGCGAGGGGCAAGAATGTTCGCCTGCCAGCCGGTTTCGTCGATGGTTTGTGTCTGTACCAGCCAGGCACTAGGGTCGAGCGCCAGGGGCTTGGGGTCGCTGGTGGGGTAGGGGAGAATGGCGAAAATGGCCTGACGTTCTTCCTCAGACAGATCACGGGTGGACCTGAAGCGCCATTCAGGGCGCGAAGTGAGAATGACCACACCATTGCTGTCGGTCAGCAACAGTTGTTCCGGTGTTTTGCCCCAGAGTCGCTCGGTGTGGTCGAGGTCGACCTTGACCACCAGTACGCCAAGCTTTTGGTTGTCTACCTCAACCGGTGCGGCAAAGTAGTAGCCGCGTTTTCCGGAGGTCGTGCCCTGGCCGAAAAAGCGCCCGAGCTTGCCTTGCATCGCTTCGCTGAAATAGGGGCGGAAGGCAAAGTTACGTCCGATAAAACTATCGCTTTTATTCCAGTTCGACGTCGCAATAGTGTCACCATGAGCATCCACCAGGTACATGACTTCAGCGCCGGTCTGGCTGGTGATTTCACTGAGCAACTGATTGGCTTTACTCAGGGCTTGCGGGCTTTCCGGGTCAGCCAGCAGCTCGCGCAGGTCAGGCAACTGGCCCAGAATCTGCGGCAGCACCTCATAGCGATGCAGCGTGCCCAGCAGGTTGGCCACGTACAGGTCGAGCGTCTGGCGGTTTTGCCCGGCCAGTTCGCTGCGGTAATAGCGCTCGGCCAGGTGTTGCAGCGGCCACAGCAAAGGCGCCAGGCACAGCGCCAATAAGGCCAGGCTACGCCAGCGGGGTCTGCGAGGAACTGAGGAAGAGGTGATCATCGTTGAGCTGCGCTGCAAGAATACGTTGCAGTATACCCAACGAACCCTGTGGGAGCGGGCTTGCTCGCGATGCAAACGGCGCGGTTTGTCAGGCAGACCGCAGTGATGTCATCGCGAGCAAGCCCGCTCCCACAAGGGGATTGGCGTTAGCGTGGTTGCTCGGCCACGCAATCGCTCAGCGCGGCGGTCCATTCGGGTTGGGTGACTTGCCATTCGCGGGCCAGCTTGCTGCAATCCAGGCGTGAGTTTTGCGGCCGTGCTGCGGGTGTCGGGTAGGCGCTGGCAGGAATGGGTTCCAGCGTCGCGCAGGCCTTGCCCTGGGCGCTCAGGTGCGCGGCGATGGCCTGGGTAAAGCCAAACCACGAAGTTTCACCCTGAGCAGTCAGGTGGTAGGTGCCCCATGCCCCGGTTTCACCGGCTTGCCAGCGCTCGATCAATGCCCGCGTGCTTCGGGCTATGGTGCCGGCCCAGGTCGGTGCGCCGATCTGGTCAGCCACTACGCGTAATTCCGGGCGTTCTTGCAGCAAGCGCTGCATGGTCAGCAGGAAGTTTTTACCATGGGTCGAGTACACCCAACTGGTGCGCAGGATCAAGTGTCGGGCACCGCTCGCCGCGATGGCCAGTTCTCCCGCCAGCTTGCTTTTGCCGTATACGCCGAGCGGGTTGGTGGCGTCGTCTTCGGTGTAGGGCGCAGGTTTGCTGCCATCAAACACGTAGTCGGTGGAGTAATGAATCAAGGGGATGCCCAGGGCCGCCGCTTCTTCAGCAAACACACCCGGTGCGGTGGCGTTGATGGCAAAGGCCAGTTCCGGCTCGCTTTCAGCCTGATCCACGGCAGTGTGAGCTGCGGCAATGATGATCAAGTCCGGCTTGTGCGCCCGCACCTGGGCACGGATTTGCTCGGGCTGGCTCAGATCGAGTACATCGCGGCCCAGCACAATCAGGTTGCCCAGACCGGCAAGGTGCTTTTGCAACTCAACGGCAACCTGACCGGTTTTGCCGCTGATAAGGATTTTCAGCGGGGTTTTAAGGTCATTCACGCGATCAGGTCCCTGGGCTCGGTGAAGCCCAGGCGCTGGCCCTGATAGCTGCCGTCTTGCACGCGCTGGCACCACTCCAGATGGTCCAGGTACCACTGCACGGTTTTGCGCAGGCCGGTTGCGAAAGTTTCTTCGGGCACCCAGCCCAGCTCGCGTTCAATTTTGCCGGCGTCGATCGCGTAGCGCTGGTCGTGGCCCGGGCGGTCCTGGACGAAGGTGATCAGGTCGGCAAACTGCGCGACGCCCGCCGGACGCTCGGGCGCCAGTTCTTCGAGCAGGGCGCAGATGCTGCGCACCACGTCGATGTTCTTTTGCTCGTTATGCCCGCCGATGTTGTAGGTCTCGCCTACGACACCTTCGGTCACGACTTTCAGCAGGGCGCGGGCGTGATCCTCCACGAACAGCCAGTCACGCACTTGCAGGCCATTGCCATACACCGGCAGCGGTTTGCCGGCGAGGGCGTTGAGGATCACCAGCGGGATCAGTTTTTCCGGGAAGTGGAACGGCCCGTAGTTGTTCGAGCAGTTGGTCAGCAACACCGGCAAACCGTAGGTACGGTTCCAGGCGCGGACCAGATGGTCGGACGCTGCCTTGCTGGCCGAGTACGGCGAGCTTGGCGCGTAGGGGGTAGTCTCGGTGAACAGATCGTCGACGCCGTGCAGGTCGCCATACACTTCGTCGGTGGAAATATGGTGGAAGCGAAATGCGCTTTTTTCCGGCTCAGGCAAGGTCAACCAGTAAGCGCGGGTGGCTTCCAGCAGGCTGTAGGTACCGACGATATTGGTCTGGATAAAGTCCGACGGGCCATCGATGGAGCGGTCAACGTGTGACTCGGCCGCCAGGTGCATGATCGCCTGCGGCTGGAAACGCGCAATGATCGCGCTGACCGCTGCCTGATCGACGATATCGGCCTGCACGAATTCGTAGCGGGTATCGGTGGCAATGCTTTGCAGCGATTCCAGGTTACCGGCGTAGGTCAGCTTGTCGAGGTTGAGCACTTCATGCCCGGTATTTTTGATCAGATGACGGATCAACGCTGAACCAATAAAACCGGCGCCGCCGGTGACTAAAATGCGCATGTGGTGATTCCTTATTCCCTGAAGGCACTTAAACGTATGAGGTATAGCTTGTGGGGATGCGGCGGGGGGTGCAAGTGGGAGCTGTCGGGAAAATAGCGGTAGGGATAAAAATGCAGATTAATATCTGTTTATTCACGGTTTAAATACGCGTTGAAACTTATAAAGTGTTTTTGTTGTCGATATTTATCGGCTATAAGTGTGCTCGCCGTTGACGCAAAGCTGAGCTGCGTCCACTGTCCTGTTTGTTTCGCACTCAAAACCCAAGACGTTTTCCAGGAGTCCAGATGACCACTTTGCACAGTTCGCCGCGCGCTGACGGCTTTTACATGCCTGCCGAATGGGCTGCGCAGACCCAGACGTGGATGATCTGGCCTGAACGTCCGGACAACTGGCGCCTGGGCGGCAAGCCGGCCCAGGCGGCGCACGCGGCTGTGGCCAAGGCCATTGCGCGTTTTGAACCGGTGACCGTCGGGGTGTCGGCAGCCCAGTACGAAAACGCCCGCGCTCAGCTCGATGTGCCGAATATTCGTGTGGTCGAAATATCCAGCGACGATGCCTGGGTACGCGACAGCGGTCCGACCTTCGTGATCAACCGCAGTGGCGAAGTGCGCGGCGTAAACTGGGATTTCAACGCTTGGGGCGGCTTCGACGGTGGTTTGTACTTCCCGTGGAACCGTGACCAGCAAGTGGGCAGCAAGGTACTGGAAATCGAACGTTGCCCGCGTTACTACACCGAAGGTTTTGTGCTTGAAGGCGGCTCAATCCACGTCGATGGTGAAGGCACGCTGATCACCACGGCCGAATGCCTGATGAACCGCAACCGCAACCCGCATCTGTCACGTGAAGAAATCGAAGACGTGCTGCGCTCGCATCTGGCTGTGGACAAGATCATCTGGCTGCCGGACGGCCTGTTCAACGACGAAACCGACGGCCATGTGGATAACTTCTGCTGCTACGTTGCTCCGGGTGAGGTATTGCTGGCCTGGACTGACGACGAGCGTGACCCTAACTACGTGCGCTGCCATGCGGCGATGAAGGTGTTGGCGACCAGCACTGACGCCAAGGGGCGGCCGTTTGTGGTGCACAAAATGCCGATCCCGGGGCCGATGTACGCGACCCAGGAAGAGTGTGACGGTGTTGATAAAGTGGCTGGCAGCCAGGACCGTAATCCGACTGAGCGTCTGGCCGGTTCCTATGTGAACTTTCTGATCGTCAACGGTGGCATCATCGCACCGAGCTTCAATGACCCTATGGATGCAGAGGCCAAGGCCATCTTGCAAAAGATCTTTCCACAGCACGAAGTGGTGATGGTGCCGGGTCGTGAGTTGCTGCTGGGTGGTGGCAATATCCATTGCCTGACCCAGCAGCAGCCTGCGCCGTACAAAATCTGAGGGATGTGGGAGCGGGCTTGCCCGCGATAAATGCGCTGCGGTCTCTCTGACATACCGCAGTGATTCAATCGCGAGCAAGCCCGCTCCCACAGGGTCAGTACTTATTCAGAACTTGTACGTCCCCGTCATCACCAGGCTGCGCGGTTCGCCCGGCATAATCTGCGCGGCGCTGGTGGCCGACGCATAGTAGTAACGGTCGGTCAGGTTGGTCAGCGCACCGCTCACATCCCAGTCTTTTTCGCGATACCCCGCCAACGCATCCCAGCGCCCGTAGCCCGGCAATACCACGGTGTTCTGGTTATCGGCATAACGCTGGCCCACCAGGGTCAGGCCCGTTTCGGCGTACCAGCCCATCTCCGGCTTCCAGGTAATAAACAGGCTGCCATTGTGCTTGGCCACGCCATTGATGCGTTTGCCCTCAAGCCCGTTGTTGTCCTTGACCACCGTTGCATCCTGCACACCCACGCCGCCGCGCATGTACCAGTTGCCGCCCAGCTTGCCGCTGGCGGTCAGTTCGATGCCGCGTGAGCGTTGCAGGCCGGAGAGCAGGGTGATGGTCGGGTCGTCCGGGTCCTTGGTGCGGCGGTTGTAGAGTTCCAGCTCATACACCGCCAGGGTGGTGCTCAGACGCTCGTCCAGCCAGTCGCTTTTGACGCCGATTTCCTTTTGCTTGGTCAGCTCCGGACTCAGGTCGTTGGTGTTGCCTGCAGCACCGGGGGTGATGCCGATCAGGCCGCCGCCCACCGGTGAGAAGGTCTTGGTCCACGAGGCGTAGAACGAGTGGTTTTGCAGCGGCGTCCAGACCACGCCAAGGCGCGGGCTGGTGCTGTGGCTTTGGCGTTCTTCGGTCGGGATCAAGGGCCTGAGATGGTTGGTGGTCTCGACGTTAAAGCGGTCGTAACGCAAGCCGGCCAGTACCTGCCATTGATCGTTGAGGCGAAGCTGGTCCTGGACATACAGGCCCTGGCTCTCGACTTCGGTGTGGTTGTCGCTGGAAATTACCATCGGCCCGGTCGGGCGCAGGCTACGATCGGGGTTGTACACATCTACTGGCGGTACGCCCCCGGCTTTGTAGAGTTTGGGGTCGCGGCGCTGGCTGCCGAGTTCCAGCCCGGTCAGCAGGCGGTGCTCCAGGCCAAAGGTGTCAAAGCCGCCTTCGATTTCGAGGTTGTTGAAAATATTGCGGGTGGTCATGTCCTGCTGCCAGCTCTGGCGGTTGACCTTGTTGATTTTCGGGTCGTAGCCGGTCAGGTAGGTGTTTTCGAACTGGCTGTCGAGCTTGAACACGCCCAGGGTATGGCGCAGTTGCCAGTTGTCGCTCAGTTCATAGCTGAGGCGCGAGCGCAGGTTCTGGACTTTATCGTCGATAAAATCGTTTTGCCCGCCGTAGGTGGTGCCACGGCTGACATCCGCCGGGCGCCCGTCGATGCTCGGAATGCCGCGATCCGGGGTACGGTTGTAGCGGTTGTATTCGTATTGCACCAGCCAGTTCAGGTCGGGGGTAATTTGCCAGCTTATCGATGGCGCGAACAGCTGACGGTTAGCGCTGACGTGATCGCGAAAGCTGTTTTTGTCTTCGTTGCCCATGTTCAGGCGCAGGCTCACGGTGTCACTCGGGTCAGCGCTAAGGTCGGCATACAGGCTGCGCAAATCCTCGCTGCCGCCCTGGGCCTGAATGCTCGACTGGCGGCCGGACTGGGGCATCTTGCTGACGCGGTTGATGATCCCGCCCTGGCTGCCACGGCCATACAGCACGGCCGCCGGGCCCTTGAGCACTTCAATACGTTCGATATTGTGCAGGTCGCGTACGTATTGGCTGTCGTCGCGAATACCGTCCAGATAAAAGTCGTTGCTGGCGTCAAAGCCGCGGATGCGCAGGCTGTCAAAACGGGTGTCGGCAGTGCTGCTGACGTTGGGAATCCCGCTCAGGGCTTCGCCGATGCTGTTGATGCCGTAATCGAGGACGTTGCTGGTTTTTACCGAGTCGATGGCTTGCGGCACATAACGCGCCGGAGTCGAGGTGCGAGTCGCGGTGGTGACATCCTTGACCCGTGGGTCATCGGCCTCAGCTTCGCTGGCGCTGATCGACAGCTCCGGGAGCACAGTGGTGGCGTTACTGAATCCGGCGTACAGCAAGGCACACAGCCCCAGATTCAAGGGTGTTAAACGGCAGGGGGAGAGCATGGTTGAGGGGTGTCCGGGCGGTTGAGAGGGGCGTTATATTTTTAGGGCGTGAATGGTAATGGTTCTTGTTGCCTTATGTTAAGAATTACCAATAGCGCGCCCTGCAAATATGTTTCTGTTTGTTTCTCTGCCCTGCAGCCCTTACAGCACCTGATTCGCCCGGTTCGCGCAACACACTAAAAGGCATACCGATGTTTTTCCCCTGGCCCTGCAAGACTAGGCTGGCGTTCTGTTTTAGTGATGACCCGGAGCCCTACATGACCGCTACACCTGTCCTGCATTACATCTACGACCCCCTGTGCGGCTGGTGCTATGGCGCCAAGCCGCTGATCGACGCCGCGCGCGATATTTTGCCGGTCGTGGCCCACGGTGGCGGGATGATGGCAGGCGCACATCGCCGAGCTGTGTCGGCGCAACTGCGCGATTACGTGATGCCCCATGACCAGCGCATTGCCCAATGCACCGGGCAACCATTTGGCGAGGGGTACTTCGAAGGCTTGCTGCGCGACACCACGGCAGTATTCGATTCGGCGCCGCCGACCACCGCCGTGCTGGTTGCCGAACAATTGGCCGGGCGCGGCCTGGAGCTGTTGGGGCGCCTGCAAACGGCGCATTACGCAGAAGGGCGGCGGATTGCCGATAAAGACGTATTGCTGGCAGTGGCGACCGAAATGGGCCTGGATGTCGATGCATTCCGCGCCGCTTACGCTGCGATGAGCGGCGATGTAACGCAGGCCCACTTCAAGGCCAGCCGGGCATTGTTGTCCCGGGTTGCTGGGCAGGGCTTTCCGACTGTTGTACTGGAGCAGTCCGGCCAGTATCAGGTGATCGACCTTGGGCCGTATTTGGGCAAGCCTGAAGCTTTTGCTGCCTGGTTGCGCCAGTGCGCTGGCGTCACCGGTACAGACACAATCGTTTCAGCGCCAGCCTGTGGCCTGGATGGTTGTCAGTAACAATTTCTGACACTTCGGTCAAAGCTTTGAAAAGCCTTGGCAATTAACAAATTTTTCACGAAATTGACACCTCGCCTTCACGGCAGCTAGGATCCCTGCCAACGCCTGTGGCGATAAGCCATACACCAACTTTTCGAAAGACCTGCACACAGTCTTCGTGCGGGTCTTTTTGTTTATGTGAAGCAACCACCACTCAATGTTTCAGCTTGAACCCCACAGCGCGCTTCTATTCAGAAATAAGGAAAATAATATGTTGAACAAACGGATAGGTCTTCTCGCTCTGGGCGTACTCAGTGCTACCCAGGCTATGGCTAACGATCAAGCTGACGCAAAAGGTTTTGTAGAAGACAGCCACCTCAATGTACTGGCGCGCAACGCCTACATCAGCCGTGACTACAAAAACCACCAACAAGACAAAGCTGAATGGGGCCAGGGTTTCCTCGGCACATTCACTTCGGGCTTCACCCAGGGCACCGTAGGTGTGGGTGTGGATGCTTTCGGCATCTACGCACTGCGTCTGGATGGCGGTCGCGGCAACAGCGGCGCGGGCGGTATCGATTTCTTCAAGCAGGGCGCCAGCGGTAAAGCGGCTGACGACATCGCCAAGGCTGGCGCTGCGGTGAAGGTTCGCGTGTCCAACACTGTGCTCAAGTACGGCGATCAAATGCCTGCGCTGCCGGTGTTGATGTATGACAACTCGCGTCTGATGCCGGAAAGCTTCACCGGTACCCTGTTGACCTCCAAGGAGATCAACGGTCTGGAAATCAACGTCGGTCGCTTCACTGCAGAGTCGCGTAAAAGTGCTGAAGCACGCGACAGCGGTGACTTGAAAAGCATCAACGTGTTCGGCGGTAGCTACAAGTTCACCGACAACCTGTCGGCGTCCCTGTACGGCTCCGAGATGGAAGACGAGCTGAACAAGCAATACGTGGGCGTAACCTACGCAATCCCGCTGCAAGACAAACAGTCCCTGACGTTTGACTTCAACGGCTACCGTACTCACGTAAAAGAAGACTACGCCCGTGACGTGCTGAAGGTTGATGGCCAGGACAACAAGATCTGGAGCCTGGCAAGCACCTACGCTTTCGGCGCGCACACGGTGACCCTGGCGTACCAGAGCAGCACCGGCGAAATCGGCTACCCGTACGGCGGCTATCGCAACGCAGGCGGCGTGGGCGACGGTGGCAACACCATCCTGCTGGCCAACTCCTACTGGTCCGACTTCAATGCCAAGGACGAACGTTCGTGGCAGCTGGGTTATGGCTTCGACTTCGGTGCCGTTGGTATTCCGGGTCTGACCTACAACATCGCCTACGTGCGCGGCACCAACATCGACGACGGTTCCGACCGTGGCCGTGGTACCGAGCGCGAAATCTTCAACCAGGCCAAGTACGTCGTACAAAGCGGCCCGGTCAAAGACCTGAGCGTGCGTCTGCGTGGCTCGTGGTTGCGCGTATCGAACAACGCCAGCGAGTACAACGTGGGCGGCAACGAAGTACGTGTATTTGTTGATTACCCGATCAGCATTTTCTGATGCTACCGACCTGTTGAACAGGTTGGACATCTGAATAAAAACGCCCCGACTGGTTCGGGGCGTTTTTTTTGGCCGCGATTAACCGCGGCGTGAGGAACGCATCCGGATGAAACCATCACTCACACTTGGGTTGGACCGAGAACTAGTTGGCCATTATCGGAAGTGTTTAAGATTATTCCCTTGAGATTATATTCCTTTGGTGGCATATTTTGAGCATGACATGGAACGTTGAGTACACCGACGAATTTGGCCTATGGTGGGAAACGCTCAGTGAAAAGGAACAGGTCAGCGTGGCGGCCAGTGTCAAATTGCTAGAGCTGCTCGGTCCGGCCCTGCGCTTCCCCCATTGCAGCGATATCAAGGGGGCACGCTACGGTAACCTTCGCGAACTACGCGTGCAGCATGGAGGTCGCCCCTACCGGGTGCTTTATGCCTTTGACCCACGCCGCTGCGCCTTGCTGTTGACGGGCGGCGACAAGACCGGTCACGACCGATGGTATGAAGAGAATGTCCCTTTGGCGGAAATTCTCTACGAAGTCCATTTGCAGACACTGATTGAAGAGGGCCAGGAAAATGGCTAAAAAATTTGCCGAACTTGAAGCGCGCATGTCCCCAGAGGCGCGTGAGCAAACCCAGGCTTTATACCATCAGCATTTGCAGGAAATGCCTTTGCACGAGTTGCGCAAAGCTCAGGCGCTGAGCCAGGAGACACTGGCCAAAGCGCTGAATATCAACCAGGCGGCAGTTTCCAAAATGGAGCGGCGCACTGACATGTATATCAGTACGTTGCGTAATTACATTCAAGCCATGGGTGGCGAGCTGGAAATCATCGCGACTTTCCCGGATGGTCAGGTAAAAATAGAAAACTTCGCGCACAAATAACGCGTTCTAAAATACCCAAACCGCCAATGCCATTGAAGGCCCTGCAACGGCCAGCGGCACGATCAGGCGCGGCCGGTATGTCAGCAATATCACCAGCCCGCCAGCCGCAACGCTGAGCACTGCCGCCCACAAGGCGATACCCACTGACGGGCCCAGTTCGATAACGCCGGGGATCACCGCTCCAACCAGCAGCAGCCAGCCCAGCAGGCGCAATAGCTGGCGCTTGAACGGGCCGCCTTTGTCTGCAAACACCTGCCCATGATGGCGCTCGGTACTCAGGCTGAGTGCGCTGAAACCACTGAAACTCAACGCCAGGCATATCCAGATCATGCTGCGCTCTCTTGTCGGGTGTTGACCGTACGCGGTTGGCGCTGTGGCCGTTGCAGCGGTTGATGGCGGTTGAGTTTCCAGGCCGCGTAGCCAAGCAGCGCTGCACTGGCGAGCAAGGTCAGGTCCATGCCCGCCAGCAACCATTGGCCCTGTGCAAGGCTGGCCAGCAGATGGCTGTGTGCAAGACCGAAACTGAACAGCGGCAAGGCTGCAAATAACCCTGCAGCTACCCAGAGCTGTTCAAGCCAGGCTCGTTTGTGGCTGCGCAGCAGTGGATGAACCAGGCACAGCAACCAGATGATAAAGAAGCTGCGAATTTCCCAGGCGCTGCGCTGGGTCATGCCCACGGGTAATAACCGATTAGCCCAAAAATAGGCGGCAATGGCCAGCGGCAGACCCGCAACAGTGCCGACATTGAGCACCTCGACCAGACGATGGCCGATGGGTGTGCGCCCCAGTTTCTGCCGTTCCGGCAGGCGTATGACCACCCATAGCACCAGCCCGGTGGCAATCATTGCCGTACCCACGACCCCGCTGATAAAGAAAAACCAGCGCAGCGGAGCACCGGCAAAGCGGATCAGGTGCAGGCTGGAAAACACGTTATAGATCGCGTTGGGCGTGCTGATCGCAGGGGCGGGTGGGCTGTTCAACAAAGCACCACTCACACCGTCAAAACGCAGCCGTTCGCTGTTGCCCCGGTCGATCAGGCTGTCGCCACCGCGTTCACGCAGCTCGATGACGGCATCCGATGTGCCGGGCCGGGTCACGCTGATGCTGCTGACTCCTCGGGGCCAGCGCTGCTCGGCCTGGGCCAGCAGGGGGGCAACGTCCGTCAGTGGCACCTGCTCGCCCAATGGCTGATCGCCTGCACCCATTGCTGGCGCAGTACGGGCACCGCGTCCGCCGCTTTCGTTGAAGAACTTTTGGGTATCACCGCGATAGGCGCTTTCAACGCCCCAGGGCATCAACATAAACATCAGCAGCAACAAACCGCTGTAGGTGATCATCAAGTGAAACGGCAGGGCCAGCACTGCAGTGGCATTGTGCGCGTCCAGCCATGAGCGTTGTCCCTTGCGTGGGCGAAAAGTGAAGAACTCCTTAAAGATTTTTTTGTGGGTGATCACCCCGCTGACAATCGCCACCAGCATCACCATGGTCGCAATACCGACGATCCAGCGCGCCAGCATTCGCGGCATGCCGTACAGCTCAAAGTGAAAGCGATAAAGAAAACCGCCGCCACGGGTTTCCCGCGGGGTCACCGGTTCGGCCGTGCCCGCATCCAGGGCCACGCTTTGGCCGCCCCTTTTGACGACCGGCTGGCCGATGTCGAACCACTGTGCCTGCGCCCCGGCATTGCGTTCGCCGGGCAGGGTGAGGGTCCATTGTGCAGCGTTGGGCGCCAGGCTTTGCATGGCTTGCGCAAGTCGCTGCGCGGTCTGGTTGTCGGGCACAGAGGCGTGCAGTTCAGGTTTCATCCAGAACGTGATTTCTTCCTGAAAAAAACTCAGGGTACCGGTCAGGAACACGGCATACAGCAACCAGCCGAGTAACAGCCCGACCCATGTGTGCAGCCAGGCGTTGGCCTGACGAAAACCGAGGGCCTTCATGGCATGACTTCCCGCAGCAGCAGGTGGAGGGCCGGCGGCACGCAGCAAGCCAGGGCAACAAGCCAGGCCCGGATTGCAGATGCGGCGCTAAATGCCCAGATTGCCATCGCGCAATACAGCGCAAAGGCCAGCATGGTGGCGCTCAGCACTGCCTGCGCCCGAGGCCCGGGCAGCAACAGACTGAGGCTCGCCGCCGCCAAGGCGGCAAACAGGTAACTGCCAAAAATGGCCAGTACGGTGCGTGCGGCAATGGCCAGACGGTAGGCCGTCTGCGGCGCAGGATTAAGGGCATCGCTCATATGAATACCTTGGGCGCGCAGCCCGGTTCAGGGTCAGAACGTATAGTTGGCTTTGACCCAAAAGCGTCGGCCGTCTTCGGCATAGGAATAATCGGAGTCCACATCCTGCTCCCTGACCTGATTGGTCAGGTTATAGCCGACCAGGCTCAAGGAAAGATCCTGGGTAGCTTGCCAGGTGGCGCCCACATCCACGGTAGTGATGGCTTGCTCGCTTTGTGACACGGCGCCGCCCTGACCCCAGGCAATGCTGGTTTCTTCACCGCGATAGCTGACGGTGGCGAAGCTGGAAACCGAGTCGATGATTTGCCAGTCCAGCGTCGCGCTGCCAGAGTGCTTGGGCGTGGCTACCAGAGGCTGGCCCTCGGCCAGTGGGTAGCCAAAGCCTAGAATGGTTGCCTCGCCGCTCGACACTTTGGAGTGCAGGTAGGTGTACTCGCCCTTGAGCTGCACCCGGTCGTTGAAGCGATAACGGGCAGCGGTCTCGATGCCGCGCACCGTGGCACCGGTGATATTGAAATAGGTGCTGTAGATGCGCCCGGTGATCGGGTCTGCGGGTACCGGGCTGCCGTCCGGGTAGTACAGCTGGCGGGTGCCGGTGTTGGCGATCTTGTTTTCGTAGTCGGTGTCGAACAGCGTGACATTACCGCTGAATTTTCCACCGGCGTCGTAGTAAAGGCCGATTTCGCGGTTTTCGCTTTCTTCCGGTTTCAAATCCGGGTTGCCCCAGGTGTAAGCACCACCGCGTTGCGGCAGGCCGATATTGGGGTTGGTCTGGGTGATGGTCGGCGACTTGAAGCCCTTGGCCACGCCGCCTTTTAGCGTCCAGTCCGGATTGAGGCGCCATACGCCGTAAAAGCGTGGTGTCCAATGGCGACCGAAGAACTCGTTGTCGTCCATGCGAATACCGGTGGTCAGGCTGAAGCTGTCAGTCATGCTCCATTCGTTCTCGGCGAACAGCGATTTTTCTGTCATCGAAGTGCCAATCCCAGCACCCTGCGGGCTGGCGTAATAACCGTCTGCCTCCAGCTCGTCTTTTTTCCACTGGGCGCCGGCAACAAAGACGTTGCGGTCAAACGGCAGGCTGATTTTGCTTTCGAATACCGAGTTGGTGACTTCAGGCGTGACGCTCTGATTGCCGGTCTGGACATCGCTGGCGCGGGTCGCTTCTTCGCGATACAGGCTGATATCGGTAGTACCGAAATCCCAGTTGCCGGTGTGGGCCAAAACATAAGTATCGCGGGTGTACTGGTTGTTGTTTTTCGCGGCTGTAGGCGCCAGGCTTTTGCCCGGGTTGTTCCAGAACTCCTGCTCGGTGCGGCCGGCTTCGAGCATGAACTCCTGTTGCTCATCAGGGGTCAGCCACAGGCGTGCGGTGCCGCTGTGGCGGGTCGATTTGGAGAAGCCGTTGAGGATTTTGTCCTCGTCGCGTTGCTTGTCGTAGCCCCAGAGCTGAATGCCGAGACGGTCTTCGACCAGCGGACCGGACACGTACCCGTCCAGTTGCGTGCTGTCACCTGCTTTGGAGCTGTCCTGGAAGGTGTGGTCCGCGGATACCGACCCTGACCATTGCCGCGCCACTTTGCGAGTGATGACGTTGATCACCCCGCCCAGTGCTTCGGAGCCGTAGAGCGTGGACATCGGGCCGCGCACCACCTCAATACGATCAATCGCTTCGACGGGCGGTATCCAGTTCATGCCCAGGCCTTCGGAGGTGCCGCCCTTGAGCGTGACCTGGCTGGTGTTCTGGCGACGACCGTCAATCAGGATCAGGACGTGGCTGGACTCCATGCCGCGAATGGAAATCTCGCCCTTGTCACCGCCGATGATGCTCACGCCTTCAACATTGCGTACCGCATCGGCGAGCGAGCGGAACTGCTTGTTTTCCAGCTCTTCGCGGGTGATGACCGAGATACTGGCGGGGGCATCGCGCACGTCCTGGCTGAAGCCCGAAGCCGTAACCACCGTTGAGCCGACCTCCAGTGGCGCGGCATTGGCCGTTGCCCCGGAAGGTTGTTCTTCTTCATCGGCGCAAACTGCCGTCAGGGGCAGGCCAAGGCTGACCAGTGCGGTAAAAATAGCCAGAGGCTTGCGGGCAAAAGGAGAGGGGGCAACGGTGCTGCGGCGGTGGCAGTTCATAAACAGCGTTCCTGGGATTCTTGCTATTGCGCAAATGAAAATAATAAGCTGTCTCAGTTGCGTTTCTTGTTTGCGAATGTTGCCAGCTCAACCTGACCGGAACCTGACGAACCCCTGTTGATTTCCTCCTGCGCCGTTTTTTATCGTCGTGGCTGACCTTTTTGTGGATTGAAGTAAATGAAAGTGCTGGTTGTTGAGGATCACCGGACACTGCGCGGTTTGCTGATCGAGCATCTGGTGCAGGCCGGATTTGCCGTGGATGGCGCCGAAGATGGGCGCACGGCCCAGGCTTTGCTGGAAGTCGGCAGCTATGACGCGATGATCCTGGATCTTGGCTTGCCGGACATGGACGGCATGTCACTGCTGGCCATGCGTCAGCACAGCGCCAATGCCGATTTGCCGTGCATCATCCTGACTGCGCGGGATGCCCTGCAAAGCCGGGTCAACGGGTTGAATGCAGGCGCGGACGACTACATTCTCAAACCCTTCGACATGCAGGAACTGGAGGCGCGATTGCGCGCAGTCTTGCGTCGCCCCGGCAGTCGTGTGAGTACCCTGTTGCGTTGCAACAACCTGGCATTCGAACCTGAAACCCGGCACTTGAGCGTTGATGGCAACACCCGGATAACGGTGCTGGCCCGGCGCGAAGCCATGTTGCTGGAAGAAATGCTGCGCATTGCACCGCGTATCGTGATCAAGGAGCAACTCGAAGAGAGGCTTTATGCTTTCAATGAGCCGGTGACCCTCAACGCCATCGAAGCGCTGGTCTCGCGGTTGCGCCGCAAGCTCAGTGAGGCGGGCGCCCATAGCCGCATCGAAACGGTTCGCGGCTTGGGTTATCGCCTGCTCAGCGTCGATAACCGGGC
This sequence comes from Pseudomonas bubulae, assembly GCF_037023725.1. Lineage (NCBI taxonomy): Bacteria > Pseudomonadati > Pseudomonadota > Gammaproteobacteria > Pseudomonadales > Pseudomonadaceae > Pseudomonas > Pseudomonas bubulae. The sequence continues at coordinate 465,678 of NZ_CP146077.1, read as the reverse complement.
ATGATTAAACGCAGCCTGCGCTGGCGCCTGTTGACCGCGTTGCTGTTGGTCTTTGCCCTGGGTTTCGGCAACCTGGCGATTTACCTGTACGGCACCCGCGACGAACTGCGCCGCGGGGTGATGACCATTGAAGCGCAGGTGATTGCCGATGGTTTTCGGGTGGACAGCGACCCTGCCAGCCTGCCGCGCCAGTATGCCGGTGGCGAACTGTCTTATTCGTTGTACTCGGCCGATGGTCGATTGTTGTGGAAGTCCGAAAACCTCAAACATCCCCGTCGGCTCAAGCAGCCAGGTGCGGACCCGGGCTGGATGCGCTGGAGCGCTTTCAGCGGGCGGGTGGTCAGCGTGCCCGTGGAGTTGCCCGACGGTGCCATATTGATGGTGGCCAAGCAGGATAATCTTGAGCGCGAAGTGATTGGCAACCTGCTGGCGGCCCGCTTGCGCCAGAGTCTGGTGATGATGGTACCCATCGGTTTGCTGTCATTGGGCCTGATCCTTTTATTGCTGCACTGGACCTTGCGTCCGGTGCGGGTGGCGGCCAAGTTGGCGCGCAGTATCGGGCCGGCAAACCCAGAACAACGTATCCCGCTGGACAACCTGCCGAGTGAAATCCAGCCCCTGGCGGCTGCGGCCAATACGGCGCTTGATCGTTTGGCTGCGGCCTACACTGCCGAACGGCGTTTCGTGGCCGACGCAGCCCATGAACTGCGCACGCCGTTGACCGTGCTGGATTTGCGCTTGCAAGCAGCCCGGCGCACAGGGCAGGTCGAGTGGCCTGCGCTGGACATGGAAATGCGCCAGATGCGCCGTTTGGTGACTCAGCTACTGGAACTGGCGCGTCAGGAAGGCGAGGCCGCCCAAGGCCATAACGGGCAGCAGCGCACCCATCTCTCGCGTCTCACTCGCGAAGTCTGTGCCGCGCTGTTACCGCTCTTTGAGGCCAGTGGTCGGGTAATCGAGGTGGATATCACCGCAGGTTGCGAATGCCGGGGCAATCCCGATCAGTTGCGTGAAGCTTTGGGCAACCTGCTGGAAAACGCGCTGGTCCACGGCATGGGCACTGTTCAGGTGACCCTGCGCAAGGTGGCCGGGCACTTGCAGTTGGAGGTCAGCGACCAGGGGCAGGGTATTGCGCCAGAGGAGCGCGAAGCCATGTTCCTGCGCTTTCGCAAGGGCCGGCAAAGCAGCGAAGGTACCGGGTTGGGGCTGGCGATTGTGCGTCAGATCGTGCAAAACGCAGGTGGTCATGTAGCGTTCGTACAGGCGCCAAACACCACCATCAGGGTCAGTTTGGCCGTTGCTCAATCGTCTGTTCCTGAGCGCACATGTGCAGCCAGTTCATAAACACCTGCAAGCGCTTGGGCACCACATTGAGCGGTGGGTGCACCAGATAATAATCATAGTGACCGTACTGCCTGAAACCGCCAAAAGGCAGCACCAGTTCGCCGCGATCAACACGTTTTTGCACCAGTTGCTGGCGCCCGATGGCGATCCCCGCGTGGCTCATAGCGGCCGTGACGCACAGGTCCGAACGGTCGAAGGTCAGGGTACGTTTGGGCAGTGCCGCGAGCAGGTTGTGTTGTTCGGCCCACAGGCTCCACTCGGCATCATAGGCGGCATGGTCCCAGGCCAGGGAGTCGTGCAGGGTGGTGCAGTTGCTCAGGTTTTGCGGGTTTTCGTGCAGACGGTGACGCTGCGCATATTCCGGGCTGCACACCGGCGCCATGCATTCGCGCATCAGCCGCTGGCTGGTGAGGCCGGGGAATTCGCCGTTGGCGTAGTACAAGGCCAGATCTATTTTGCGTGTGCGAAAGTCGACATTGTCATTGCCCACCCGCAGGTCCAGTGAGACCAGCGGATAGCGCTCGATAAAGTCGGCCAGCCGGGGCACCAGCCAGCATTGGGCCACCGATGGCCTGGCATAGAGCGCAATGGCTCCGGCAATTTCTGGCTGTGACGAGCGTTCAAGTGCTTCGGACAATTCCCCCATCGCACTTTGCAGTATTTCGAAAATTCGCTCGCCTTCGTCAGTCAGGCTGACCTGGCGGGTAAGGCGCTGGAACAGCTTCATATTCAACGCCGTTTCCAGCCGGCTGATGCGGTGGCTTACGGCGCTGGCGGTCAGGCAAAGTTCCTGCGCAGCGCGGGCAAAACTCAGGTGTCGGGCGGCCACCAGAAAGGTATGAAGGTTGGCGAACTGGCTGCTGTTGAGCCGTGAGCTGATGCGGGGAGGAAGATTAAGCACGGTAGTTTGCCCTCAAGCCAAAGGCCGACTTCTTGCAGAATGTGGCAATGAGTCCATCTTGCCACATCCGCTTTACGCCTGAGTCAGCCCAGTAACTCACGACCCTTGGCCAGATAGGCGTCCATCTCGGCCGCAGGCACCATATTTCCTCCCGTTGCCCACACCAGATGGGTGGCGTTGGCCATGGCCTGCGGGCTCAGGCCAGCGCGGGCCAGATAGCCTTGCTGCTCGCCCAGTACCCGGGCAATACCTGGCACACCTGCCAGTGCGGAAGGCTCAAGGCGCAAGCCTTCACTGCGTTCCATCAGGGCCAGCAGGCTGTACATTTCCTCGTCGCTGACGGTGTAGAAGCCGTCGAGCATGCGCTGCATGGCCTTGCCGACAAAGCCGGAAGCGCGGCCCACGGCGAGGCCGTCTGCGGCGGTGACGTTATCGATGCCGAAATCCTGCACGCTGACTTCGTCGTGCATCCCGGTGTACACACCCAGCAGCATGCAGGGCGAGTGGGTCGGTTCGGCGAAGATGCAATGCACTGCATCACCAAAGGCCAGCTTGAGGCCGAAAGCCACGCCGCCGGGAGCGCCCCCCACACCGCAGGGCAGGTACACAAACAGGGGATGCTGGGCATCCACGGTGATTTGCGCCGCCGCAAACTGCTGTTTCAAACGCTCGCCGGCCACTGCGTAGCCGAGGAACAGATTGACCGAGTTTTCATCGTCGACAAAATGGCAACTCGAGTCGGACTCAGCCTGCTGGCGACCCTGGGCCACGGCCACGCTGTAATCGCTTTCGTACTCCACCACCGTCACGCCATGGGAGCGCAGCTTGTCTTTCTTCCATTGCCGGGCATCGGCTGACATATGCACGGTCACTTGAAAGCCCAGCGCAGCACCCATGATGCCGATCGACATGCCGAGATTGCCGGTGGAGCCGACGGCGATTTTGTACTGGCCAAAAAAGGCCCGGGCCTTGTCGCTGTGCAGCAGCGCGTAGTCGTCGTCGAGCTTAATCAGGCCACCGGCCAGGGCCAGGTCTTCGGCATGCTTGAGCACTTCATAGATCCCGCCGCGGGCCTTGATCGAGCCGGAGATGGGCAGATGGCTGTCGCGCTTGAGCCACAGCGCGCCATTGAGGCTTTGCCCGTAACGTTCGCCGAGCAACGGCTGCAAATGCGTCAGGGGCAGAATGTCCGACTCGATAATGCCAGCACTGTCCTCTGTCTCAGGGAAGGCAACCCGCAGGTAGGCAGCAAACCGCTCAAGGCGTGCGCTGGCATCGGCCACGTCGGCACTGCTCAGGCCTGTATCGCCAAGCGCCTGCGCCACCGGTGCCACCCCGGGGTTGAACCAGGTGGTTTCTTGCAACGCGACCAGTTCGCGGATCAGCGGGAAGCTGGCGCACCAGTTTTCAAGTGTTCTGCCCAAAATCATGGCGGGGTCCTTTAAACGATAAGTCTGAATATACGGTTTGAATCAAACAAAGCGCGACAGCAGCAGGGTCAGCCCCAGCGCGATCGATGAAGCCAGTACGGTGGCGGTGGTAAAGGTTTTCAGGGCGTCGGTCAGGGATACACCCAGGTACTCCTTGACCACCCAGAAGGCCGAATCCGTGACGTGGGTCCAGCCCATGGCTCCGGCACCGATGGCGATGCAGATGATCTCCTTGCTCACGGTCGGGTGAGCTCCCAGCATAGGCAATACCATGCCTGCGGCGCTGATCATGGCCACTGTTGCCGAGCCGACCGCGAAGTGCATCAAACCGGCCACCAGCCAGGCCAGCACGATGGGGTTCATATTCAATTGGGTCAACGAGGCGGACAGCGCGCTACCCACGCCACTGTCGATCAGAATGCCATTGAATGCCCCGCCGGCACCGATGATCAGCAGGATACTGGCCAGCGGCGGAAAACTCTTTTGCGTGTAAGCCAGCAGGTCGGCCATGGTCAAACCGCGGCGCAAGCCCAGTGCCCAATAAGCGAATACCACGGCAATCGACAGTGCGATCAGCGGGGTGCCCATAAACGAAATCACACTGAATGCGGTGGATTCATGGGGCAGACCGGCAGCGAAACTTTTACCGACCATCAGCAGCAACGGCAGGGCGATGGTCAGCAGGGTGACGCCAAGGCCTGGCAGGTCGCGGGTTTTGCTGTCATCGCAATGCTCGTTCAAAAAAGCTTCCTGAGTGGCTGGTGCTTCGGTCTTGCACACCAGTTTGACCCACAGCGGCCCGGCAATCATGGCGGTCGGCAGCGCGACAATCAGACCGTACATGATTACTTTGCCGACATCGGCGCCCAGCATCCCGGTGATCGCCATCGCAGCAGGGTGTGGCGGCAACATGCAATGCACTGCCATCAGCGACACCGCCAGAGGTACGCCCAAGTACAGCAGGTTGATGCGAGTCTCTTTGGCCACTACATAAATCAGCGGAATCAGAAGCACGAACCCCACCTCGAAAAACACCGGGATGCCTGCGATAAATCCGACGAGCATCATCGCCCACGAAGCGCGGTCCTTGCCCAGGGTGTTCAACAGCGTCTGAGCGATGCGCTCCGCACCGCCGGACTCCTCCAGCATCTTGCCCAGAATCCCGCCCAGGCCAATGATCGTTGCCAGAAACCCGAGGGTTCCGCCGACACCGGCTTCATACGACGAAGCAATTTTTACCAACGGCATGCCTGACCCGATTCCCACCACAAAGCTCGCAGCGGTCAAGGCCAGAAAGGCATGAACGCGGACTTTGACGATAAGGAAAATGATCAGCGCGATGGCGCAAAACAACACCAGCAAAAGAGTGGGACCGCTGTGCATGGGAGGTGCTCCGGGAAGCGCTTTTATTGTTGAAATAAGTGATCGTCGTCACTTTGCTTCCGGCAATTAGAGGTTACATCTCCGTAGGCTGACAAAGGATGGTTTTTCACGGTACAGATGATGTGGGGTCATCTGTTGGAGGGTAAAACAGGTGGGAGCGAGCCTGCTCGCGAAGGCTTTAAGAGTTTCGCGAGCGGGCTCGCTCCCACAATTGGAGATGCGTTTCAGAAATCCCAGCGAGTGGTCAGCATAAAGTTGCGCGGCTCGCCATAAATCGCCGAGTTATAGAACCCGATATTGGTGTAGTAATACTTGTCGAACACGTTGTTGACGTTAAGCGTGGTCGACAGGTTTTCCGTGAATTGATAACGGGTCATCAGGTCCACCACCCAGTAGGGCTTTTGCGAGAAGCCTTCGTACCTGTCCTTGGGACCGTTGAACATCTCTTGCCAGGCCGTGCTCTGCCAGCGTGCGCCACCGCCCACGGAGACTTTGTTGAGGTCGCCCTTCAGTTTGTAGATGGTGTAGAAGCTCAGTTGGTCTTCGGGTTCGAAGGTCGAGATCTTTTTACCGTTGTCATCGCGTACCACCTTGTGCGTGTAACCGGCCTGCAGGCTCCAGCCCGGGCTCAGCTCGCCGGATATCTCCAGCTCGTAGCCCTTGGTTTTAGCCGCAGTGCCCTTGAAGGCATAGTTGGGCGGGGTGGGTTGCAGGTTGTTCCAGGCATCGTCGGGGATGGGACGGTTGCTTTCCTTGACCTCAAAGTACGCCAGGCTGGCGTTCAGACGGCCATCGAAGAACTCGCTCTTGAGGCCGATCTCGTAGTTTTCACCCTCGTCTGGGTCAAGCATTTTGCTGTTGCGATCCAGGTTGTAGAACTCCTGGGGCATGAATACATCGGTGTAGCTGGCATAGGCCGTCAGGTAATCGGTCAGGTCATAAGTAATGCCCGCATAGGGAATCAAGCGTCCTGTTTCGCGATAGGTATTGGTGGTACCCGTAAGGGTGTAGTCGACCACCCGCCCGCCCAGAAACACTTTCAGCTCATCTGTGACATTCAGGCGCGTGGTTGCATACATGCCGGTCTGGCGCACGGTGTCATCGCTGATTTGAGATGCGTTGCCCCAGTCAGGTTTGGCCAGATGGCCGTCCCAGTTGAAGTAATCCACCAGATTGGGGGTGGAGAAGGTCACGTCCCAATAGCCTTTGCCTTTCCAGTTGGCGGTACTGATGGAGCCGCCCAACACCAAATCGTGTTCACGGCCGAGAAACTCGTAGGGGCCGCTGACATAGAGGTCGGCCGCGTCGCTGGTGGTTTCGCCCTTGTAACGTTGAGCATTGATATTGGCGGTGCCATCAGCCGCAGGCTGGTTGAACTGAATCGCCCCCAGCTGGGCATCGTAGCCATTGATCTTGTGGTCCAGTTGCAGCTTGCCCACCCAACCACTGCCCAGGTCCTGTTCCAGGGTCGCGAACACCGTGCGGGTGTATTGCTGCCAGCTGCTCCAGTCGGTGGCGTTGCTGAATGAGCGTTTGGCGCTGTTGATCTCGCCCGCGTAGTTGTACAGCGGGAAGCTCCCCGACCAGGTGGAGCCCTGGGGTTTGTTGTCCTGATAATCGGCGCCCACGGTCAGCAAGGTGTCTGGCGTCAGGTCGACTTCGAGGATGCCGTAGAACACCGAACTCTGGTTGGAGTAGCGGTCGATATACGATTGCCGGTCCTGATAGGCCGCTACCGCACGACCGCGCACATTACCGGTTTCGGTCAATGGGCCGCTGAGGTCTACTTCAGTCCGGTAGTTGTCCCACGAGCCTGCGCCTGCGGTGATATGGCCGTGAAAATCATGGGTGGGTTTTTTACGCACCAGATTGATGGTGCCGCCCAGGGACCCTGCCCCGCTGAGCAAACCTGAAGCGCCCTTGAGTACCTCGATACGGTCATAAATAGCCATGTCGCTCAGGGTATTACCCGCTGAATAGGCAACGTTGCGTACGGCGGAGGGGATGCCGTCGTACTGGAAGTTGTTGATCGAAAAACCACGCGAGTAGTAGTTGGTGCGGTCCGTGTCGTAGGCCGAGACGGTAATGCCCGGGGTATGGCGCATCACATCGTCAACATTGTCGAGGGCGAAATCATCCATATGCTGGCGGGTGATTACGCTGATCGATTGCGGCGTTTCCCGCGGTGTGAGCACCAGGCGAGTGGCCGTGGCGATAGCGCCCGGCGTGTAGGAACCGGTGCCTTCGGTAACGGTACCCAACTGGTTGGTGACAACTTGAGTGGCCCCCAGCTCCAGCGCGGCTTCACTGTTGCTAGCGACCAGTACATAACCCCCGTTGCTCTGGCGCTCGGCTTGCAACCCGCTATTGGCAAGCAAGCGCTCCAGGCCTTCCTCGACGCTGTATGAACCTTCAAGCCCGCCGGTCTTGAGGTGACGGGCCTGTTCGGTATCAAACGAAATCGTAACCCCAGCCTGCACACCAAACCGGGTCAGGGCGCTGCCCAGAGGGCCAGGGGCAATCTGGTACTGCGCCTGGCTTTGCGCTGCGGCCTGGGCCGGTAGCAGCGCCAGACCGGACAGGCTGGCGAGGGACGCGCCAAATACCGCCAGGCGCACAGCGCGGGCTATTTTGGTGGTGGTATTGAGGGGGAGCGGGGGCATTCGATGATCCTTGCGTGGTCATGGCACAAACGCGCTGTAGTCGCGGCTTATGTCATTGACGGATGAGAATCTAAATCAGCAAGGTTAAAGTTCAAACCATTTGCACCTGAGCTTATGCCGGTTCGATGCTGGCCCAGTAGCGGGTGAAGAAGCGAACGTTGACTGGCAGGGTTTTACCCAGATTCTCCAGCACCGTATCGGTGTCATCGATACGAAAGGCCCCCGAGATGCGTAAATGCTGAACGGCTGTTGCACAACGCAGCACGCCCGGACGATAACGGCCCAACTCCTCGATAAAATCGCCCAGGCGCCAGTCGTCCACGCTCAACATGCCCTGTACCCAGGCGGTTGAGGCCGCAGGCAAAGGCTGAACCCTGCCGATTGCATTGCTATCGAAAGTGACTTGTTGTCCGGTCTCCAGACGCAGGGGCTGATGGATCAGCTCAAGCGGGCGAATTTCCACGGCGGATTGCAGCACCCCGACTCGTGTGTGCTCGGGCAATTGGCGCACGCTGAAACGGGTGCCAAGGGCGCGCACGCTGCCGTCCTCGGTCTGCACGATAAAGGGACGCTGCTCAGGATCCTTGGCGGTCTGAATCAAGATTTCACCCTGGTGCAGACGAATCACACGCTGTTTGGCGTCGAAGTGGATATCCAGCGCCGTGTTGGCGTTGAGCTCCAGTTGTGAGCCATCCTCAAGGCGCAGCGAACGCCGCTCACCGACGCCGGTACGCTGCCCCGCAAGCATCGAGCGATAGGGCACCTGCTCGGCCGCCAGCCAGGTACCGCTGCCAACGGCCAGCAGCATGCCAAGGATTTTCAGCACATCACGGCGTTGGGTTTTCGCGGCGTCGAGGCTGGAGAGAGCGGCCTCCTGGGGCATCAATGCCCATTGGCGCTGGAACCTCTCAAGCCGTGCCCAGGCCGCTTCATGTTGTGGGCAGGCTCTCAACCAGGCCTGCCAGTCCCGGGTGCGAGCCTCGTCGGTGGTGCCGTCATTAAGTTGTACATACCAGGTGGCAGCAGCCTCCAGCGCCTTGAGATCCGGGGCAGGGGACATCAATTGTCGACCAGCAACAGGCAGCGGGTCATGGCGCGAATCAAATGATTTTTCACCGTGGTAACCGACACCTCGAAACGCTCGGCGACGGCAACATAACTCAAGCCTTCGAGCTGCACGGCGAGGAAAATTTCCCGCGTTCTGGGGCCCAGCTCATCGAGCAGGCTGTCGATCGAAATCAGCGTTTCGATAATCGACAGGCGTATTTCTGGCGAAATATCCACAGGCTCGGGCTTGAGTGCCAGCGCCTGCAGATAGGCTTGCTCGATGGCGCGGCGGCGCACTTTGTCGATCAACAGCGAGCGGGCAATGGCGCTCAGATAACCACGGGGCTCCCGAATGGGTGTGTCATGGCGTGCAGTCATGACCCGCAGGAACGTGTCCTGGGCCAGGTCGCAGGCATCCGCCGTATTGCCCAGGCGCACGCGCAACCAGCCCTTTAGCCAACTGTTGTGATCGCTGTACAACCGATGAAGAGCTGAAGGGTCGAGCGCCGACATAATGATGCAACCAAAATGTAATTGGTAATCGATCGCATTATTGTGATGGGACAGTATTTATGCAAGGGGGAGGTTCATTGGAGGGGGGGGGGCGGACAGCGATAATACTGCTGGAGATAGAGTCGTTCGGGTGCACAGGGTGTAACACAACTCTAAGCCGATCGCGTTTTTTGGTGTGTAGTGTGTGTATTTTACGATTGCACCATTTTTCAATGGTGTGTAGCGTACACACAATGCGTGGTGATCAAGTGCGAAGTCGTGAGCTTATTGAATTATTGGTGGCAGATGGATGGTTTGAGATCGCAATCAAGGGAAGTCACCATCAGTTCAAGCATCCAGCCAAAGCGGGTCGGGTAACGGTTCCACATCCCAAGTCAGAAATTGCCATAGGGACGCTGCACAACATTCTCAAATCCGCAGGTCTCAAGGGAGAGTTACGGTCATGAAATTTCCAGTGGTCATACATAAAGACGCAGATTCCGAATTCAGCGTAACGGTGCCTGATGTGCCAGGCTGTTTTTCTGCCGGGAGCACTTTTTCGCAAGCGCTGGATAACGTGCAGGAAGCATTGGCTTTGCATCTGGAAGGCATTGTTGCGGACGGCGGCGAGCTGCCGCAGGGCAAGGACGTGGATGCCCACCTGGAGAACCCGGATTTTGTCGGTGGAATATGGGCAATCGTTGACTTCGATTTGACGCCTTACCTTGGCAAGTCGGTTCGGTTCAACGCTTCTTTGCCAGAAAACCTGTTGCAGCGCATTGATGAACGAGTGAGCAGGGACCACCGCTATGCATCCCGTTCGGGGTTTCTAGCAACAGCTGCACTGCGCGAGCTGAGCGTTCAGAATTTTTAATCGGCTCAAGACCATCACCATGTGGTGCTCTTGAGTCTTCTCCAAACCCTGAAAACAAAAAAGGCCCACCTTTCGGTGAGCCTCTTCTGGTGTTGCGTATGGTGCCGGCACCAAGAGTCGAACTCGGGACCTACTGATTACAAGTCAGTTGCTCTACCAACTGAGCTATACCGGCGTTATGGGCGACGAGTATACCCGGATGTTTGGGCTTGTAAACCCCTGATAACAGACTATTTTCACGTTTCTGACCGGCGCTCGGTGAAGGAGGGGGGCAAGTGCTCCGTCGTGACCCGATTTTTCGCCGAATTGGTCAGCGCCGACACTTCGTCGCACCGCCGCGCCCACAGGAAAACTAAAAAGGTTATTGAGCAAACCCCAGTTCAAACAGCGTGCCGCTGGTATCACTGACCACCCGCACCTGGCCGCCATGCAATTGCATGATCGAATGCACAATCGCCAACCCGAGCCCGCCCGAGTCCCCCGGTTGGGCCCGTGAAGGATCGACCCGGTAAAAACGGTCAAACAACTTGCCCAGATGCTGCGCCTCAATCGGCGGGCCAGGGTTGTGCACACCGATCCAGCAAAACCCGGCATCGTCATGGCGCTGCAAGCGTACGGTAGAGCCCGGTTGAGCATGGCGCACGGCATTGGCCAGTAAATTGCCCAGTGCCCGCTGCAGCAGCTGTTGATCGGCCATCAGCGAGCCGCTGAGCTGATTGTCCAACTGCAGCTGCCGGTCCTCAGCCAGTGCTTCGAAGTAATCGCACAGCTCGTCGCCCACCTCACCAAGGTCCAGCACTTGCAACTGCAACGGGCGCTGGCCGTGTTCTGCGCGGGCGAGAAACATCAGGTTTTCGGCCATACGGTTGAGCCGCTCGTACTCTTCGATATTCGACGCAAGTACTTCCTGGTACTCAGTCGGGCTGCGTGACTGGTTCAGTGCCAGGCTGTTGCTGCCCAGCAGGTTGTGCAACGGCGTGCGGATTTCATGGGCCAGGTCGGCGGAGAACTGTGACAGCCGCGCAAAGCTGTCTTCCAGGCGTGTCAGCATGGCGTTGAGAGCCTGCACCGGCTCCTTGAGTTCGGCAGGCACGTCATGTGTGGCCATGCGCTGGTCAAGGCTGCGCGGATCGATGCCAGCCATGGCGTGGGCCAGCTCACGCAAAGGCTCAAGGCCGCGGCGCAACAGCAGCAGGCCAAGGCCGAAAGCCAGCAGCGCGCCCAGGCCCACGGCGCCATATAAACGCATCCGGTAGCTAGCGAGCATTTGCTCACGCTCATCCAGGCGTTTGCCTACGGTCACCCTGAGGATTTCATCGGCCGGGCCTCGGGCCATGCCGGCGAGCAGCACTGTCTGGTCCAGTGTCTGGATATCGGCACGCTGTGGCGCCCGGTCCTGAGCAATGGGCGGTATATCAGGCAAGTCCTGCCGGTGCGGGTTAATGGCGATAAGCGGGCTGCCATCTGCCCGCTTGACCAGTAGCACACTGTCCAGGTTGCCCAGCATGTTCTGGTAGAGGCGCGGGCGTTCTTGCAGGGCTTCGAGGCTATCGCTGTCATGCAGCAGGGCGCGCACTTGTTCAAGGCGCCCGAGCAGCGCCTGGTCATCACGAAACGCCAGTTCGGCGGCCAGCGATCGATACAGAAACACCCCGATCACACTCAGTACCAACGCGCAGGTCATGGCGATCGCCAGCGCCAGACGCCAGGCGATGGATTTACTCATCGGGTGCTTCCAGTTGATAACCAACGCCGCGCACGGTGTGGATCAACTTGGGCATGTAGGGATCGTCGACCTTGGCCCGCAGGCGACGCACGGCGACTTCGACCATATTGGTGTCGCTGTCGAAATTGAGGTTCCACACTTGGGAGGCGATCAGGGTGCGGGACAGCACCTCGCCCTGGCGGCTGGCCAGCAGTTGCAGCAGGGCGAATTCCTTGTTGGTCAGGCTGATGCGCTGGCCACCCCGGCTGACCCGGCGGCGCAGCACGTCGATTTCAAGATCGGCGATGGCATACGACTCGGCCTCGCGTAGCGGGCCGCGACGCAGCAGCGTGCGTACCCGGGCGAGCAACTCGGCAAAGGCGAAAGGTTTGAGCAGGTAATCGTCGGCGCCTAGCTCCAGACCGCGCACGCGGTCTTCGATAGCATCCCTGGCGGTCAAGAACAGCACCGGTGTGGCGCCGCGCTGGCGAATCAGTTGCAGCAGTTGCCAGCCATTGAGCCCCGGCAGCATCACATCAAGGATGATCAGGTCGTATTCCTGCTGTTCGACAAAATAGCGCCCGTCCAGGCCGTTGAGTGCCACATCCACGGCAAAGCCGGACTCCTTGAGGCCCTTGGCCAGGAAATCGGCGGTCTTGGCTTCATCTTCAACCACTAGCAAACGCATCGCACACCTCGATCAATCGTCTGCACAGGCTAGGCGCCTTCGTCGGTGTTGCCTATTACAAACTTGTAATGCAACTGACGGGGTTCTGACGAGGAGCGCTGGTTAAGGTGGGCCCATTCGTACAGGAGCTTGCCCATGATGTTGAAAACCTTGTTGTTGTGGACTGCCGTTGGCGTTGCCGGCGTGGCCCAGGCGGCGCCGAATCTGGCGCGCCATGCCGATCTGGACCTGGCCACCGCCCGCCAGTTGGCCGACGCGACCCTCAAGCACTGCACCGGGGCGCTGAGCGTGCTCGACCGGGGTGGCAACGTGCTGATGGCGCAGCGTCCGGAAGGCGTTGGCCCGCACAACCTGCTGGCGAGCCAGCGCAAGGCGTATACCGCGCTGTCGACCAAAACCCCGACCCGGCTGTTTGCCGAGCGTGCGCGTAACAACCCCGAGGCCGCCAATCTCAACTCCATTGCCGAGCTGTTGCTGCTGGGCGGCGGTGTGCCGTTGTTCGCCGAAGGTGAACTGGTGGGCGCGCTGGGCGTGGCCGGGGCGGGCGGTGCTGAGCAGGACGAAGCCTGCGCGATCAAGGCTGCCGGGCAAGTTGGCCTGACCATTCAACGTTGATCAGATTTTAACCACTGAGGACTTACCATGAAATCGTTGCGAATCACCCTGGCGGCTTTAAGCCTGAGCGCTGTGTCGAGCCTGGCGCTGGCTGCCGGCAATCCGTTGAGCGTGCATGTGCTGAATCTTGAAAACGGTCTGCCGTCCCCGGGGGTCAATGTGACCCTGGAAAAGCATGTGGGCAAGGATTGGCAGCCGCTGGCGCAAGGCGTGACCAATGAGCAGGGACGTATTGGCGAGTTGTTCCCGGGCAAGCAGGCGTTCGAGGCGGGGGAGTACCGGGTGGTATTCAAGACCGGCGATTATTTCAAGAAGGCAGGGCGTGACACGTTCTTCCCGGAAATCCCGGTGATTTTTGAAGTGAAGAATGTGGATCAGCATTACCACATCCCGTTGTTGCTCAGCCCTTATGGTTTTTCGACATATCGCGGGTCGTAGTCCTGCGAAACCCTTTGTGGGAGCGGGCTTGCTCGCGATGAGATCGCTGTGGTTTAACTGTCAGACCGCAGCGCCTGAATCGCGAGCAAGCCCGCTCCCACAGGGTTATCCACAGCGCTGCGCAAGCACCATCAAATTGCGCGGCGTCAGCTGGCTGTCGCAGAACTCGCCAACCTGCACTGCATAGCCGTTCTCCTCCAGGTAGAGCGCCCGATCGAGCACCAACCACAGCTCCAGCGGGCGGCGAAACAGCCCGCGCACCAATTCCAGGTTGCGCACCTGCCCCAACCTCTCCCAGCCTGCGGCTTCCAGCGCCGGCCAGTCTTCTTCGCCACTTGTGGATAAGTTCTTCAGCGCCGCCAAGTCCGAGCAGTACTCGGCAAACGGCTTGTTCAGCCAACTGCTGGGCAGCGAGGGTGTGGATAAGTACTCATCACACTGACGGCGCTGGCGCTGCCACAGATCAAAACCCAAGCGCCGTGCCATCGACTGGTCACGCTGAAGGCGCACGCGGGTGCCGGCGGTCACGGTTTCGCTCATGGGCAGGCTCAGGTCCTCCAGTGACAGTTGCAGGGAAGATGCCTTGGCGGCTGTGGATAACGCTTGATAGTGCGACCCGCCGATGCGGTTGTAGCAGCAGGGGGACACGGCAAGTTGTGCACAACCCGCCGCGCTGGCCAGTTGCAGCAGGCGCACATGCAAATCGCCGCAGGCGTGCAGCGCCACGGGTGTCATTTGGGGTGTGAGCTGCCGGGCTGCTGCTTCAGCGAACACATCTTGCTGAACATGACGGGCCGCCAGTTGATGACGCTGGCTCAGGTGTTGGCCGGATTCGATCAATGCCGGATCATATTCCAGGCACGTCAGTTGTTGCCCGGCACTTAACAGCCGGCGCCCCAAATGCCCCTTGCCCGCACACCAGTCCAGCCAGTGGGTTGGCGCTTGTGCAAAAGTAAGGCTCTGGGCGAAGGCCTCGATCTGTTGCCATTTGCGCCCGGGTACATCCACTTGTAAGCGCGGGTTTGCAGGCGCAAGGGTTTGGGCCGCTAGTCGTGGCACTGCGCTCAGGGCAAGGGAAGTCGCCGCCAGTTCAGGGAACGGCGCAGGGGCGGGCAGGTGTTGGGGGTGGTTGTGGCTGGCTTCGGCGTCTTGCAGCGAACGCTGGCGCAACCACTGCGCCAGTTCCGGGTGTTGCGCTTCCCACGGCACGTTCAACTGAGTGAAGGGCCGTGGGCGCCAGAGGTGCTGGTGGTTTTGCAGAAACCCGTCCAGCGCCTCGAAGCGGGCAAGCAGGTCAGCGCCCTTGACAGGCATCGACGCGCAACCAGCGCTCCAGCAGTTTGAAGCCCTGGATCAGCACAAACGACATGACCAGGTAAATTGCCCCGGCAGCCAGGAACATGTCCACGGTCTGGTAGTTGCGGGCAATGATGGTGCGGGTCATGCCGGTCAGTTCCAGCAGGGTCACGGTACTCGCCAGCGAGCTGGCTTTGAGCATCAGGATCACTTCGTTGCTGTAGGCCGGCAGACCGATGCGTGCAGCGCGTGGCAGGACGATATGCACCAGGGTCTTGAAACGCGACATGCCCAGGGCCCGTGCTGCCTCGATTTCACCTGGCGGGATGGCCTGGATCGCGCCGCGCAGGATCTCGGCTATGTAGGCAGCGGTGTGCAGGGTCATGGTGATGATCGCGCACCAGAACGGGCTGCGCAGGTACGGCCACAACGCGCTGTCACGCACCACATCGAACTGCGCCAGGCCGTAATAGACCAGAAACAGCTGGATCAGCAACGGCGTGCCACGGAAGAAAAAGATGTAGGCGTAGGGCAGTGAGCGCACATACCAGAGCTTGGATGAGCGGGCGATGCCCAACGGGATGGCCACGATCAGACCGGCGATCACCGAGATGGCGGTCAGCTCCAGGGTCAGGGTCGCACCCTGCATCAGCTTGGGCAGCCACTTGAGGATTACTTCCCACTCCATTACGTCCTCCTCACGAAGCCGCGCGCTGCGCGTTTTTCAAGCACGTGCATGGTGCCCATGGCCAGTACGGTAAGGCCCAGGTACATCACGGCTGCCACCATGTAGAAGGTGAACGGGTGTTTGGCGAAGGTCACGGCGTTTTGCGCCTGACGCATGATTTCTTCAAGGCCGATGACCGACACCAGCGCGGTGTCCTTCATCAGGATCATGAACAGGTTACCCAGGCCGGGCAGGGCAATACGCCACATTTGCGGCAGCACCAGCTTGGTGAAAATCCGCGGTTTGGACAGGCCCAGTGCCATGCCCGCTTCGCGGTGGCCCTTGGGAATGGCCAGGATGGCACCGCGGAACACTTCGGTGGCATAGGCACCAAAGCACAGGCCCAGCGCGAGTACACCCGCCGCAAAGGCGCTGAGGGTGAGATCGGGCATGCCGATGTATTCGCCGATGGTGCGCACCAGGTTCACGCTGCCAAAGTAGATCAGCAACACCCAGAGCAGTTCGGGCACGCCGCGAACCAGGGTCGAATAGGCGCCGCCCAACCATCTAAGCGGTTTGAAGGGGGAGGTCTTGGCCAAGGCACCGAGCAATCCGAGCACCAGGCCCAGACACAGCGCGGTAAGTGCCAGTTTGACGGTCATCAGCGCGCCAGCGGCAAGCGCCGGGCCGAATCCGTATAAATCGATAGTCATGGGGTAGGCAGGCTTTGCTAGGGACCGGCGCGCCTACAGGCGCACCGGTCAGGCAGGTCAGTAGATGCTGAACGGGAAGTACTTGTCGTTGATCTTCTTGTACGTGCCGTCTTCAACGATTTGCTTGAGGGCCAGGTTCAGCTTGGCACGCAGTTCGTTGTCGCCTTTGCGCAGGGCGATGCCGACCTTGTCGTCTTCGTTGACCGGTTCACCCTTGAACTCGTATGCCTGGCCAGCCGGGCTTTTCAGCCAGTCGTAGTTGGCGTACTTGTCAGCCAGAAGCGCGTCTACACGGCCCGAAGTCAGGTCGAGGTAGGCGTTTTCCTGAGTGTCGTACAGGGAGATGGTGGCGTCGGTACCCAGGTTGTCATCCAGCCAGGTCGCAGCCTGGGTTGAACGCTGGGTGCCCAGGGCCTTGCCCTTGAGGGACGCGAGATCGGTTTTGAAGTCGACTTTTTTCGGCGCGATGAACTGCTGCTTGTTGGAGTAGTACGGGTCGGTGAAGTCCACCGCCTGCTTGCGTTCGTCAGTGATCGACAGCGACGACACGATGAAATCGTACTTTTTGGCGTTCAGTGCCGGGATGATGCCGTCCCAGTCGGAGGTGACGATTTCACACTCGGCTTTCATCTTGGCGCACAGGGCCATGGCGATATCCGGGTCGAAGCCCACGACTTCACCACTGGCGTTCTTGTTGTTGAACGGTGGGTAAGCGCCCTCAATGCCGACTTTGTACTTGTCTGCAGCCAAGGCGTTGGCGCTGAAAACCAGTGTGGCGGCAGCGGCCATGAGAAGCTTTTTATAGTTCTGCATTCGTGTTGCTCCGTTAGCGGTTGCTGGACATGAATTGTTTACAGCGCGCCGAAACCGGGTTGTCGAACACCTGTTCTGGCGACCCTTGCTCTTCGATCAGGCCCTGGTGCAAAAACACTACTTCGGTGGACACCTGACGGGCAAAGCCCATTTCGTGGGTGACCAACAGCATAGTGCGACCTTCTTCGGCGAGTGCGCGGATCACACTAAGTACTTCTTGAACCATTTCCGGGTCAAGTGCCGATGTCGGTTCATCGAACAGAATCACTTTGGGCTGCATGGCCAGGGTGCGGGCAATCGCTGCGCGTTGCTGCTGGCCACCGGACAATTCGGACGGATAGGCATGGCGTTTTTCGGCAATGCCGACTTTGGCCAGCAATGCTTCGGCCACTTCGATGGCCTCGGCCTTGCTTTGCCCCAGTACGCGACGTGGCGCCTCGATAATGTTGTCGAGGATGGTCATGTGCGGCCACAGGTTAAAGTTTTGAAACACAAAACCCAGTTCGCTGCGCATGCGGTTGATCTGCTTGCCGTCGGCCGCGATCAGTTCGCCATTTTTGGCTTTCTTGAGTTTGAGCTCTTCCCCGGCGACCACGATCTGGCCTTCGTGGGGGTTTTCCAGAAGGTTGATGCAGCGCAGCAGAGTGGACTTGCCGGAACCGGAAGAACCCAGGATCGAGATCACGTCGCCGTCGCGTGCGGTCAGCGAGATACCCTTGAGTACCTCAAGCTCGCCGTAGCGTTTGTGCAAGTTGCGGATTTCAAGCGCGGGCGTGGCCAAAGCCATGTGCGTTCCTCTTTGTGTTCGGGTGCGATCCTGCTGTTGGGCGGCCTTCCTGGCGCAGGCCAAGCTAGCATAGGGTTGCAGAGGCAACCAGCCGCCCTGAAGACACAAAAGGCGCGAGGGTGGCAGTTTGTCGCATCGCTACAGCAGAGTGTCGCGCCGACAACAACCGACCCTGTAATTCGCCGTTCGGCCAGACAGGTGTCGCTTAAAAAAGGTCGCGATGTTGCCAGCTTTGGCCCGGTGTTGGAAGCGCGAACCTACTAAAGGTTAAAGATGTGCACTGCTTTTGGGCCATATGGGGTGTTTTGGGTATTTTTGGTGCGTCGAGACCCTTGTAGCTGAGTGTTTCGGTAACGACTTGGCGAAATGCCATTGCGCTCAATGGCTTGCAATGTCTGTTGCAAATCGTTGCAGCCCGCGGAAACCGTGCATGTGTCACATTCTGGCTCAGTTATTGCGTCAAGGATTCTAAACGCCCCGTTGGTTACTTTTTACGAAAGTCAACGCGGGTGCTCGGAATGGCTTCAATGAAAGGTAGTCCCAATGAGCAATACGCAATCCTCTAGCGGCCTGGAACAAGGGCTCAAACCACGGCATGTGACCATGCTGTCGATTGCCGGTGTTATCGGCGCCGGTTTGTTTGTCGGTTCCGGACACGCGATTGCCCAAGCGGGCCCTGCCGTGTTGCTGGCTTATGCCGCAGCAGGCACCTTGGTCGTGCTGGTGATGCGCATGCTGGCCGAAATGGCCGTTGCCTCGCCTGATACCGGTTCGTTCTCCACTTACGCCGACCGTGCCATCGGGCATTGGGCTGGTTTTACCATTGGCTGGCTGTACTGGTGGTTCTGGGTCCTGGTGATCCCGCTGGAAGCTGTCGCCGCAGGTACCATCCTGCATGCCTGGTTCCCGGGTACGGCGATCTGGGTGTTTACCCTGGTCATCACCCTGTTGCTGACCGCCACCAACCTGTTCAGCGTCAAGAACTACGGTGAGTTCGAGTTCTGGTTTGCGCTGGTCAAGGTGCTGGCGATTATTGGCTTTATCATTTTGGGTCTGCTGGCCATTTTCGGCTATCTGCCTACCAGTCAGGTCAGCGGTGTCGCGCATCTGTCCGATACCATCGGCTTTATGCCCAATGGCATGGGCGCTGTTCTGGCTGCCATGCTGACCACCATGTTCTCGTTCATGGGCACTGAAATTGTCACCATCGCGGCGGCGGAATCCAAAGATCCAAGCAAGCAGATCACCAAGGCCACCAATTCGGTGATCTGGCGTATTGGCCTGTTCTATCTGGTATCGATTTTCATCGTTGTGGCCCTGGTGCCGTGGAACGACCCGAGCCTGGCGCAGTTGGGTTCCTACCAGACCGTACTTGATCGCATGGGCATCCCGAATGCCAAGCTGATCGTTGATATCGTGGTACTGATCGCCGTAACCAGCTGCCTGAACTCGGCGCTCTACACCTCTTCGCGCATGCTCTACTCCCTGAGCAAGCGTGGTGATGCACCGGCTGCGGCCAAGCGCACCAATGCTGCGGGCACGCCTTACTGGGCGGTGATGATGTCCACGGGTGCAGCTTTTGTAGCGGTATTTGCCAACTATGTGGCGCCGGCTGCCGTGTTCGAGTTCCTGCTGGCCAGCTCTGGCGCGATCGCGCTGCTGGTGTATCTGGTGATTGCCGTGTCGCAACTGCGCATGCGCCAGAAGCGTACGGCCCTGGGCGAGAACATCTCGTTCAAGATGTGGCTGTTCCCGGGCCTGACCTATGCAGTAATCGTCTTTATCGTGGCTATTCTGACGGTCATGCTGTTCCAGGAAGCGCATCGCGTTGAAATCATGGCGACCGGTATGCTGAGCATTCTGGTGGTGGTGGCAGGCCTGCTGGTGGCACGCCGTCGTCGCATTGAGAAGTTGGGGGCACCGGTACTCAACTGAGGCCAGGACGGTTCTCGCGGTTGAATACCCAGAAAAGCCGTCATCCTTCGGGATGGCGGTTTTTTTGTGCCTGTAAGGGGGGCAATTTGCGACCGCTGATCACTATCTGGCGGTTTTTTCCCATTCAGTGGGAATCGAATTTCAGCTAATGGGAAACACCGTGCACCATGCAGGCAAGAGCATGGGGCCGATAATGAACTACAACACGCCAACTGATCGCTTGCTGCAAATCCTCGTCAGCCTGGGGCAATCCGCCGAGGCGATCTCCGCCAAGGCGCTTTCCGAGCAACTGGGGCAACCGCTGAGCAGCACCTATCGCCACCTCAACACCCTGTTGCGTTGGGGCCTGGCCGAAGAGAACGGCCAGGGCCGCTATCTGCCAGGGCCAGCCTGTTTGCAGCTGGCGAAAAAATTTGACCGCGAAGCGGTGCTGGTAACGCTGGCCAAACCTGAACTCAAGCGTCTGGCCGAGCAAAGCCAGGAGAGCGTGGCCTTGATGGTGCCGAGCAACGGTCAGGCGATTTGCATTGAGCTGGTCGACAGCCCGCAGCCGCTGCGCTGCTGTTACCAGAAGGGGCTGGCCCAGCCGCTGCTGGTCGGCGCTTCTGCGCGGGTGCTGCTGGCGTATATGGATGAAGCGCACAGTGTGTCGGCGCTTCTGGCGCAAGGCGTCGAGCCTGAAGAAGTGGCCACCTATCAGCGCAGCTTTGCCCAGATCCGTGCTGCCGGTTATGCCGTGAGTGTGAGTGAGATCGACGACGGTATCTGGGGCATCAGCGCGCCGTTGCTCGACAGCCGCAATCGCCTGCAAGGCGCCATCAGCCTCATGGCCCCGGCTACCAGGGCACATACCCGCAGTGAACGCCTGATCCGCTGGACCCAGGACGTTGCCCTGCGCCTGAGCGCCCGGCTCGACTGAATTTGACTGGAGTTTCAAACATGACGGTTGTACCCGACATGTCCTTGTGGACAGGCCGTATTGATGCCGCTGAAGGGCAGGGCGCGTTGCGCTGGCATCAATGGGTCAAGCCTGTGGCCGATGGCCTGCCAGCGGGGGCTGCATTGATTGGTTTGGCCAGCGATGAAGGGGTCAGGCGCAATCAGGGCCGTACCGGTGCCCGCAAGGGGCCGGTGGCCTTGCGCAAGGCCTTGGCCAATCTGGCATGGCACGGTCACGCGCCGCTGTACGACGCCGGTGATGTGAGCTGCGCGGGCGATGATCTGGAGGGCGCGCAGCAAGGCTATGGCCAACAGGTCAGCCATTTGCTCGACCAGGGGCATTTACCGCTGGGCCTGGGTGGCGGGCACGAAATCGCCTTTGCCAGTTTCAGTGGTCTGGTTGATCACTTGCGCCGCAAGCACCCGCAGCCACGCATTGGCATTCTCAATTTCGATGCGCATTTCGATTTGCGCCACGCCGAACAAAGCAGCTCAGGCACACCCTTCCGGCAGATTGCCGAGGCTTGCCAGCGTTTCGATATGCCGTTCACCTATTGCTGCCTGGGTGTCAGCCAGTTGAACAATACCCAGGCCCTGTTTGAACAGGCCGGGCGCCTGAATGTGCGTTACCGCCTCGACCGGCAAATGAACAGCTGGGACATCCCCGCCTGCGAAGCGTTGATCGATGATTTTTTGCAAGATGTCGATCACCTCTACATGACCCTTTGCCTTGATGTCCTGCCCGCCAGCCAGGCCCCCGGCGTCAGTGCGCCGTCTGCCCATGGGGTGGACATGCAGATCGTCGAGCACCTGGTACGCCACGCCAAAGCCAGCGGCAAATTGCGCATGGCCGACATCGCCGAGCTCAACCCGAGCCTGGACATCGACAACCGAACCGCCCGCATTGGCGCGCGTCTGCTCGCCAGCCTGATTGATTAAGTTTTTGCGCAAATCCCTGAAACCGCTTGTTGAATCATAAGAAAAAGAGAAATTCGCCATGCTGACATTCGAACTGGATGCGCTGAGCACCCTTGCTCTCGCGTTGCTCCTGCTGGGCCTGGGTGCCCAACTGAAAAAGCGCAGCTACTGGCTGCGTCAATTGTGTGTTCCTGCACCGGTCATCGGTGGTTTTGGGTTTGCCTTGGTGATCTGGTTATTACGGGATCAGCAACTGCTCAACCTGAGCCTCGACACCAGCCTGCAAACCCCGCTGATGGTGGCGTTCTTCACCACCGTGGGTTTGGGTGGCAGCCTGGGGTTGTTGCGCAAGGGCGGCAAGCTGCTGTTTATCTACCTGGGCGCGTGCTGGGGCCTGGCGCTGGTGCAAAACGTGGTGGGAGTGAGTGTGGCCAAGCTGCTGGGCATCGACCCGCTGCTGGGGATCATGGCCGGGGCAGTGTCACTGGAGGGCGGCTTTGGTGCGGCGGCAGCCTTTGGGCCGATTGCTGAAAACCTGGGGGCGGTCGGGGCTACGACTGCCGCGCTCGCCGCTGCAACCTTTGGCATGGTGGCCGGCGGTTTGCTCGGCAGCCCGCTGGCGCGCTGGTTGATCGAGCGCAACAAACTGGTGGTCAAGGCCGAAGCCGCGGGCAGTCTCAAGGCGTTCGAAGACGTGGTCCACACCCCTGTGGCCGCGCTGGATGCCGCAACCCTGCTGCGTTTGCTGACCTGCATTGTGGTGATTATGGTGCTGGGGTTCTGGCTGGGCTCCAGCTTGCAGCAGCAACTGGGTATCGTCTTGCCGAGCTATGTGGGGGCCATGTTCGTCGCGATCATCCTGCGCAACCTCAATGACCGGGCCCAGCTGATCGAGGTGCCCGACCATGCCGTCAGCACTATCGGTGATGTGTGCCTGGGCATGTTCCTGACCATGGCCATGATGAGCTTGAAGTTCTGGGAGCTGGAGAAGCTCGGCTTGCCGTTGCTGGTGATTCTGGTGGTGCAGGTGGTGATCATGATCCTGCTGTGCGTGTTCGTCCTGTTCCGCCTGTTTGGCCGCAACTACGACGCCGCGGTCTTGTGCGCTGGTTTCATGGGGCACGGGCTGGGCGCGACGCCCAATGCCGTGGCCAATATGGGGGCCATCTGCGATCACTACAAAGTCTTCTCGTACAAGGCCTTTATCATCGTGCCGCTGTGTGGGGCGGTGCTGATCGATATCGTGGCGATCCCGATGATCACCTGGTTTATCAACGCCTTCAGCTGACGGGTTGAATGTAAAACGGCCGCTCTCCCGTCAAGGAGGCGGCCGTTTTTATGCAGCATTCAGGTGTGATAGCTGCAGGGCATTGTGCTGTTAACCATCAGACCATTCTTGGGACCGTGAAGCGAAACTCGCTGCCTTCTCCCGGTGTACTTTCGGCCAGTAGCTGGCCGCCATGGGCCTTGATGATGCCCTGGGAAATGTACAGCCCCAGGCCCGTGCCCAGCGCGTTGCCTTCTTTAGCCGTCCAGTAGCGGTCGAAGATATGGGGCAGCTGTTCGGGGGCTATGCCCTTGCCCGAATCTCGCACGCTGAACACGATATCGTCCCCGTTGGACATGGCTGCTACGCCGATCTTGCCCTGTGCGGGGGTGAACTTGATCGCATTGCCGATCAGGTTGGAAAGCACCTGGAACAGGCGTTCGGGGTCGGCGCTGATTTTCAGGTCGGGCTCGGCGTGGAAAGTCAGTTCCACGGCTTTGTCCAGCGCCAGCGGCGCGAGCAACGACAGTGCCTCTTCAAAAATCTGGCTGACTTCCAGTGGCTGCGGGCTGATGGTGTAGCGACCGGCTTCGATTTTCGAGGTGTCGAGCAAATCGTCGAGCAGCACGTTCATGCGGCTGCTGGCCTGCTGCATGGTGTCGATGGCCGAGGTGATGCGTCGCGATGTGTGCGGGCCGTCGCTACTGAAGGCCTTTTGCATCATGCCGCAGAGCATCGAGATGATGGTCATGGGGTTGCGCAGGTCGTGGGAGACCACCGCCACCAGCTCGTCGCGTGCGCGCACGGCCTGTTGCTCGCGCAGCACCTGGCGCGACAGGTCGTTTTCCAGGGCCGAGCGGCGCAGGTCATTGGCAGCAAACAGATCGCCGTGGCTCCATTTGCTGGAGATGCCGTCCATCTCGACTTTCCAGATTTCGAACGAGGTGCGCGGGCTCAGGCGCAGGCCGTTGCTGCCGGCTTCCAGGTTCAGCGGTTTATTGGGGTCGCCGCTCCACTGGATGCTTTCTTTGACTTCGCGGCGAAACCACAGCACGGCGTTGTCCACGGGCTTGGGCAGGGTCATGGCCAGCAGGCCGCTGGCGATGTCCTTGTACTGTGCTGCCGGGGCGTGCAGGGTGCTGAGGTTGTGGCTGGAGAAGACTGGCTGGCCGCTGTCCTTGAACCATTGGTACAGCGCGCGAGTGTCTTCCGGGGAGGGGCACTGACCATAACGGTGCAGCACCTTGTCTTCCAGAATCGCCACGCCGCTGGCGCCAGTCAGATCCATCAAGGCTTCGGGCATTTGTGCCAGGCCTTCAAACACGGCTGCGGTGCTTTGCACCATGGCGGCGTTGAGGCGCACCAGGGCATCCATCTTGGCTTCGCGCTGACGGCTGATTTCCAGGGTTTGCAGGGCGCTGATCTGCAGGGACAGCACCTGACCGATGGTCTGGCAGGCCATGCGCAGTTCATGGGGGACATGCAGCGTCTGGCGATGCCCGCAACTGATGAGTCCCCACAGGCGCTCGCCATCCATCAGCGAGATGCTCATGGACGACAGCACGCCCATGTTCTTCATGTACTGGCAGTGAATCGGAGACACGCTGCGCAATACGGCCCCGCTCAGATCCAGTGCCTCGCCGGTGTCCGGGCGCAATGTGGGAATCAGCGGCACAGGTTGGTAATCGGCGTTCGGAATAATGCGCAGCCAGTGGGTGCGGTACAGCTCGCGGGCTTGTTCAGGGATGTCGGAGGCAGGGAAAAACATGCCGTTGAACAATTCCATCGCTGGCGAGGAGGCTTCCGCGATGACCTGGCCGTGGCCTTCATCCTGAAAACGGTAGATCAGAACCCGGTCGTAGCCCGTCAGTGCCTGGATCTCGCGCACGCAGATTTCATACAGTGCGGTGAGGGTCTTGGCCCCTTGCAGGCGTTGCAGCATACGGCTCAGGTTGCGCACCTTGCCCATGGTGCTGTGAATTTCTGAGTCATCGGGTTTGAGTTCCAGCTCCAGAACCAGAATGCCCTGGTCACGGTGCAGCAGGCCTTCGTATTCACGCCCCAGCAGGTTCAGGGCCAAAGGCGGAGCATCGGCCAGCGTGGTGTAGACGGCGGCCTGCTGCACTGCGTTGGCGGCTTCGGAGCCGCTGAGGGCGGCCAGTGGCAGGCCCAGCAGTGATTCGGCACTGACGCCGAACAGGGTCAGCACATTGGCACTGACCTGCTGGATCTGCAGCCCCGGCTCCGTCAGTGTCACGAGCAGGCCGTGGGGCTGGATCGCCCCGGGAAAGCGAATGGGTTCATCAGCACAATTGGCCAGCAAGCGTTCAAAGGCTTGAGGGTCCTGTGGGGTCATAATAAAACCTCCTGACGTTCGAGCCAGTGCTCGAAACAGCTAAATGTTGAGCTGGCAGCCTGTACGGCCTGGTCTCGCGCTTGGGCGTCCAGGGGCACGCTGCCCAGAAACTCCAGGAATGCCTTCCATTGCCGCCCGGTGGCCTCGCCGTACACGTAAAGGAAAGCGCAGCCGTTGTGTCCCTCCAGGCCCAGTCGTTGCGACATCTGCTTGCGCAGCACGTTGCCGCCCAGAGTGGCGCCTTCCAGCACATACAACACACCCAGTACGCAGGCGGGGCTGTGCAATGCCGGAAGGGTTTCGCACAGTGCAAGCGACTGGATGCTGACCCCCAGGGCCTGCAGATCCCGACGTAGCGCGGGTGTTTTGAGTCGTGCCTGCAGGTCGAAATCGTGGGTCATCCAGGGGCTGTGTTGCAGTCGCTCCTCCAGCTCGTGATAGAAGCCGTAGTAAGCGCTCAACAGGCGCGTGTAGCGTTCAAGGTCGAGTGTATTGCTGAAGAACGGCAGGCGTTTTTCAAGGGCTACATGGCGTGTATGAGTGCCAGCGCGTAGCTCGTGCAGAACGGGCGATACCGCTGATAAAGGTTGGTCTTCTGACATGCCTTGTAAGACGGCTCTCTGTGTGGCGCGTGAATTAGGCGCTCATAACTGTAGGAGGTCATGGTAATAAAAAAGTGCAATTATTTTGCTACAAAACCCGGCAGAACAGTGGTTGTTTGAGTGCGCCCAGATTCGACTTCTCCCCGTAGCAGGATGCTTATTGGGTAGGCTCAATTCGTGACGCGCTGCGTCACAGCTTCGAAGGTTTGCAATGGCGAGGATGTGTATCGCAGGTTGGATACATTTAGGCCATTCCCGAATTCAGCTCTCTTGGCTTAGATCGGGGTTGGTTTTTCGTAGGAAGCGTCTTAAATGTAAAGATGAAAATTACCGGTTCAATGTGAGGTGCTTATGCTCGAATTACGCCCCAATTGCGAATGCTGTGATTGCGATTTGCCGCCAGATTCAGCACAAGCGCGGATTTGCTCATTCGAGTGCACCTTTTGTGCGACATGTACGGAGCAGCATCTAGGTGGTCTTTGCCCCAATTGCGGGGGCGAGCTGTTGGTCCGGCCGCGTAGACCGGTGAGCAAGTTGGCGAGCAATCCGCCGTCCAGTGAGCGGGTGTACAAACCTGAAGGCTGTGCTGCGCGTTGATTTTAAAGCCCCTCACCCTGGCTCTCTCCCGAGGGAGAGGGTGCTTTTACAGAGACTGTCTGCCCCGGGACATCCCCGTTCAATTCCCCGCGTTGCAACCACTGCAAGGCAATCGGCCATAGGCTGTCCTGAAAGCGGCTATGGAAAAACGCGAAATGACCTATGGCTGTTTCGCCAATGTCTTGCGGCTGGATACGCAGATGCGTACGCGAGCTGGCACTGAAGTAGTTCAGCAGGCGTTCGATGGCCGCGACAGTACCGAAAGGATCGTCAGTGAAGCTGATGGCGAGGGTTTTGGCCGTAACCGAGCAAAAGGGCAGGGCAGTGAAGCTTCGGGCGCTGGGGAGTTTTTCGTAGCGGGTACTGAAGGCGCCCCAGTCCTTGACCACCCCCGCCGGGGTATCTTCGAGCCAGCCCAGGCGCTTGCCGGGGAAGTAGCCGCACATGCGGGTCAGCAACGGCATGACCCCGTGCCATTTGACGAGCATCTGCCAGCGCTGTGCGGGTGCGTAGTCACGCCAGTGGGCATATTGCGCGCCGACTGTGACCAAATGGCGAATCGCCGGCCCGGAAGCCGCCAGGCCCGCCGCACAACCGCCAAAGCTATGGCCCACCACGTCGATCGGCTGGCCGGGGTACTCGCGCTGTGCGCGCTTGAGCACTGCTTCTGCGTCCAGCGTGCCCCAGTCCGACCAAGAGGCCGTAAAACCGCGCAACGATCCGCTGCGTGAGGCGCCGATACCGCGGTAGTCGAACAGCATCACGTCCATGCCCTGGCGGAACAGGTATTCGGCAAACCGCGAGTAATACTGGCAACGCACCGAGGTGGCGGCGTTGATGATGATCACTGCTCGCGTGCTGTCCGGTATGCGCTGGCGCCATTCGAAACCGCCCAGCAGGTAACCGTCAGCAGCAGGCTCGGTGAACGCCCGGCTGACAGGTTCGGGCAGGGCTGCTGTCAGTGCGCGCTCCGGGCGTTGCGTTCTGTCAGTAGCCGTGAAGCTTCGACGTAGGCTTTCTGGAATGCCGGGGTTTCGATCCAGGCCACGGCGCTGTCTTCATCATCGCCATGTACGGCAATGCGGTATTCGATCAGCAAGCCCATCAGAAAATCGGTGGCCGGCTCTTCCTCTTCTTCCGAGATCACCAGTTCCAGTACCGGGTACTGCAGGAATACTGCACACAGGGTTTGCAGGTTGATGGCTTCGGCGGCTTTCATGGCCTGGAACAGGTCATCGTAGTCAGCGGGGTCAAAACCGTTGTCGAGGATGTCCTGGAAGTTGAAGGTGCTGAGGTCGATTTTCACGTCATCGAACGGGTTGTCGATCAGGGCGCCAGCCGAGGCTTTGGCCGGTTTGCCCACGCGATTCTGCTTGGCCTTGGTTTTGGCCCGCTGCGCGTTTTTTTGCTGCTTTTTTGGCGATGACATGAAGGTGTGTCCTTTGCAGGCTGATGAGAGGATTGAACCCCATCTCTTTGCAATCGCCAAGAGAGGTGGCGCCGCCGGGTATAAATAACGGCCAAAAAAAAACCCGCACTAGGCGGGTTTTCTTTGTTTTGGCGTGGTGTGAACACCACATCAAAACTGAATGTGGTGCCCAGAGACGGAATCGAACCGCCGACACGGGGATTTTCAATCCCCTGCTCTACCGACTGAGCTATCTGGGCAACGGGGCGCATTAGAAGCCTTTTTCGATAACCCGTCAAACACTTTTTTGAAAAATATTTAATTATTACCGTCGCTTACGGATCAAAGCCTTTAAAACCGGGGTTTATTCGGTTGGCGGAACGTAGCCTTCGGCTTGTGCGTATTCCTCGCCGCTGAAGAACTTGTCCATTTCGCCCTGCAAATATTTACGGTCTTCGGCGTTCATCATGTTCAAGCGCTTTTCGTTGATGAGCAGGGTCTGGTGTTTTTGCCAGTCAGCCCAGGCTTTGGCCGAAACGTGGTCAAAAATGTCCTGGCCTTTGGCGCCCGGAAACGGAGCGCGCTCAAGGGCAGGCAGTTCTTCTTTGTACTTGCGGCAAATGATGGTGCGGGTCATGACGTCTCTCCAGCGTTCAATAGGTCGGCTGCGCGTTTGAGCAGCTTCTTGACCGGGGCGGCAAGGCCCAGGCGCGGCGGGGTGGCGAGGTTATACCAGAGCCAGTCGGCCTCGGCCACGTGATGACCGGACTCCTTGACGTGGATCAGCCAGGGTTCGATGGCCAGTTGGAAATGGCTAAAGGTATGGGTCAGGCCGGTCAGTTCGTGTTGCGCGCCCAGGGCCAGCGAGTGTTGCAGCGCCAGATGCTCGATGTCCTGCAGGTCATCGAGCTCGGGCAGGCTCCACAGGCCGCCCCACAAGCCGGTCGACGGACGGCGGTAAAGCAGGATTTCGCCCCCGGCATTGGCCAGCATTGGCATCAGCGTGCGCTTTTGCGGGATGACCTTGCGCGGTTTGGGGATCGGATAGCGGGTTTCCAGGCCCAGCAAGTGCGCTTTACAGCCGCTTTCAAGCGGGCACAACAGGCAGCTGGGCTTGCTGCGGGTGCAGAGCGTGGCGCCCATGTCCATCATCGCCTGGGTGTAGGCGTTGACGCGGTCGTGGGGGGTGAAGCGCTCGGCAGTGGCCCACAGTTGTTTGGCCACCTTGGGCTCGCCGGGGTAGCCCTCTTGCGCCGTGTAGCGCGCCAGTACCCGCTTGACGTTGCCGTCCAGAATCGGCGCCCGCAGACCCATGCTCAGGCTGGCAATCGCACCGGCTGTGGATAAACCGATACCGGGTAACTCGACCAGTTTTTCCACATCCCGCGGAAATTGGCCGTCATATTCGGCGACAACGATTTTGGCGGTCTTTTGCAGGTTGCGCGCACGGGTGTAGTAGCCCAGGCCGGTCCACAGGTGCAGTACTTCGTCTTCCGGTGCAGCGGCCAGGGCCTCGACCGTCGGCAGTGAAGCCATAAAACGGTCGAAGTAGTTCAGCACGGTACTGACCTGGGTTTGCTGCAGCATGATTTCCGAGACCCATACCCGATACGGGGTGATGCCCTGTTGCCAGGGCAGGTCGTGGCGACCGTGCTGGTCATACCAGTCCAGCACCGCGGTTGAAAACTGCTCATCTCTCATCGGTTGAAAAGCCCTTTGAGCGCGTTCTTGAGCTCGGGGCTGACCTTGTCACCGAGCTTTTCTTCGAGTTTGTCAGTGAGCTTGTTGCCCGCCACTTTGGCGGCAACCTTGCCCAGCCCTTCCTTGTCCAGACGGCAGGCCTTGGCCCCCAGCTCCAGCGGGCCACGGCAGCGTAATGGCAGCTCGATGCCGACAAAGTTCTTGCCGACCTGGCAGGCCGGGTCCGGCATGGCGCGGGTGTCGCCTTCGATGATGATGCCGATGCGGTAATCCATGCCCAGTACGCGCAGGTCGATGTCGCCATCGCCTTTGACGCTCAGGCCGGGGATGCGCACGATCATGTCCGGGTTGCTGGCCACACCGTTGCGGAACACCAGGGTGCCCTTGAGCTCCTTGAATGGCGTGTCTTTGCCCAGGGGCGCGCCGCTCAGGGTTTTGCGGTTGAGTACCGAAATACCCTTGCACAGCTGTTGCTCAAGGTTGGCGTTGAGCAGCACACCATCGTTAAGCATAAAGCTGGCGGTGCCGTTGAGGCTGGAAATCAGTGCGCTCTGGCTGTTGCCGCTGCCAGTGACGTTGCTGTTGAGGGTCAGCAGACCGGTCACCGGTGGTTTTTGCCCCTGGCTTTGCAGGATTTTTTCCACCGGCACATTGGTAATACGGGTCTGCAGTTTGACCACCGGTAGCATGGGTTGTACGTCCAGGCTGCCATTGGCGGCAAAGCTGCCTTTGTAAAGGTTACCGCTGAGGTTTTCCAGGGTCAGGACACCGGCTTTGCTGTTGGCCTTGAGCACCGCGTTTTGTATCGGCAGTTTGCTCAGGGTCAGTTGGCCAAAACTGATATCAGCATTCAGGTCGAGCGCCTTGAGGCGGGTGACCGGAATGATCCTGGCGGTGCTCCAGCCGCTTTTGGTCGGAGCCTCCGGCAGCGGCGTATCGCCCGATGCGGCCAGGGCGCCGGCTTCGCTGCTCTGTACTTCAGCCTTGCGCGCAACGCTGGCGCTGCTGGCTTCGGCCGACTTGGGCGGCATGTAGCGATCAGCGTCGAATGTGTCGCCTTTGAGCTGAATACGTACGGCTTGTTTGGCGAAATCGTCAATGGCCACGAGGCCGGTGAAGGTGCTGTCGTCGACTTTCAGGTTCAGCTCGTCAAAGGTCACGCTGCTAGGCGTGCCCGAAAGGCGACTGACCAGTTCGACCTTGCTCAGGCTGTTCGGCGCCATGGCAGGTAGCGGGTGGCCGATGCTGTCGAGGAACCGGGCCAGATCAAGCTGGGCAATCGACAGGCCGCCACTGATTTGCGGAGTGGTGTCGAGGCTGTTGGCCTTGAACTCACCCAGGGCGCGCAACTGGTTGGCTGAAATCTTCAGGCTGCTCCATTCGGCGACGTTCGCAGCCAGATCAACCAGAATTTGCCCCTGTGCGGCGAACGTCATGGTCTTGCCCTGCAGCGGCTCACCGGAGGCTTCGCCGGTGACCTTCATGTCTTCAAACTGATAGCGCTTGAGTACACGGTCAAAGCGCAACTTGCCGTCAACTTCGGTCTTGACCCGCATCACCGGCTGGTTGGTGCCCAGGAAGGCGGTCAGCTTGACCGGGATACTGGTAGCTTCGTGAACCGGGCCGGTGCTCAGCTGGATGCTCTCGGCGCTGAACTGCTTGCCGCTTTGCTCGTCGTTATATTCAACCCGGGCGTTGTTCACGGTCAGGCTGTCGATATCGAGCTTGAGGGGCTGGCCGGCGCTTTCAGGCTTGTTGCTCGCAGCGGGCTCGGTGCCGGTGGTTGGCGCGGCGGCGGTGGCCGGCTTGCCGATGTCCTGCCAGTTGCCGTGGCCGTCCTTGTCGCGGGTCAGGCGCAGGTTCAGGCCTTCGACACGCACGTCGCTCATCTGCACTTCTTTGCGCAGCAGCGGCAGTACGCGCACGGACAGACCGAGCATCTGAAGATCGGCGAAAGGCTGGGTCGGCGCTGCGAGAGTGGCAACGCTGGCGTCGTGCAGTTCCAGGCCAAGCCAGGGGAAGAGGCTCCAGCCGATGTCGCCATTGAGGGTCAGCTCAATGTGGGCTTTGTCACGGGCTATCTGGCGGATCTCGTCTTTATAGTCGTTGGGATCGAACAGATGGCTGAGGGCAAAGCCCAGGGCCACGATGATCAGCAACAATCCGAGAAGCACCAGACCCAGGATTTTGCCGAACGCTTTCATGGGCGAGTCCTTGTAAGTCTGTGTGAGAGTAAGTTTTAAATTCAGCCGCAGAGTATAGCGCCACGCGCACGCCGACTGGGGGGTGGATAGTAGCGGATCAGTTGCTTGGCCAAAGACCACATCAGGTTAGGGCCAGGCTGGCGATCAAATGGTAATCTTCGCTTGTTTTTCGGGCCTTCTGCGGCACATTGCCGCGTCTCGATCCAATAAAAACGACTGTGTGCCACAGAGCGCCAAAGTCAGGGAGCGAGCGTGCCGGGGAAATAACTTCATTACCTGGGGGAAACACCTATGAGTATCAGCATTGCTGCGGGCAGTTCTGCTTCGCCGCCTGCGTTCCTGTCCAAGGAGCGCATCATCGCCAAACCCGGCTTCAACCGCTGGCTGGTGCCGCCAGCTGCTCTGGCCATCCATCTGTGCATCGGCATGGCCTATGGTTTTTCGGTGTTCTGGCTGCCGTTGTCCAAAGCCCTGGGCGTGACTGCACCTGTGGCTTGTGCGCCAGACATGAGCTTTATCGCGCAAGTGTTCTCGTCGCAATGCGACTGGCCGATTTCGATGCTCGGCTGGATCTACACCCTGTTCTTTATCTTCCTCGGTTGCTCGGCCGCGGTATGGGGCGGCTGGCTTGAGCATGCCGGGCCACGCAAGGCCGGTGTGGTGTCGGCCTTGTGCTGGTGCGGCGGTTTGCTGATTTCTGCATTGGGTATTTATACCCATCAGATCTGGCTGATGTGGCTGGGTTCTGGGGTGATCGGCGGTATCGGCCTGGGGCTGGGTTATATCTCGCCGGTGTCGACACTGATCAAGTGGTTCCCGGACAAGCGCGGCATGGCTACGGGCATGGCGATCATGGGCTTTGGGGGCGGGGCAATGGTGGGCGCACCGTTGGCTGCGGCGCTGATGAACCATTTTGCCGGGCCGGAAGGCGTGGGGGTGTGGCAGAGCTTTGTGGCCATGGCGGCGATTTACTTTGTGTTCATGATTGGCGGCGCGTTGTCGTACCGCGTTCCACCCACCGGCTGGAAGCCCGAGGGCTGGAAGGCGCCGGCAAAAAAAGCGGCCAACGCGATGATCACCCAGCGCCATGTACACGTAAGTGTGGCGTGGAAAACTCCGCAATTTGCGCTGGTATGGCTGGTTCTATGCCTTAACGTATCGGCCGGTATCGGCATTTTGGGCATGGCCTCGCCATTGCTGCAGGAAGTCTTCGCGGGCAAGTTGCTGGGCAATGATCTGACCTTCAGCCAGCTGGATGCAGCGCAGCTGGCGCAGATCGCCGCGATTGCAGCAGGGTTCACCGGTTTGCTGAGTCTGTTCAATATTGGCGGGCGGTTTTTCTGGGCATCGTTCTCGGATTACCTGGGCCGCAAAAACACCTACTTTGTGTTCTTCGCCCTGGGTTTTGCGCTGTACGCGATGATTCCGAACCTGGGCCATCTGGGCAACGTATCGCTGTTCGTGGCGGCGTTCTGCATCATTCTGTCGATGTACGGCGGCGGGTTTGCCACAGTGCCAGCGTATCTGGCCGATCTGTTCGGTACGCAGATGGTCGGCGCGATCCACGGTCGCCTGCTGACCGCCTGGGCGGCTGCGGGCGTGCTGGGGCCGGTGCTGGTCAACTACCTGCGCGAGTATCAGTTGAGCATCGGGGTGGAGCGTGCGGCGGCGTATGACATCACCTTGTACATCCTCGCCGGTCTGCTGGTGTTGGGCTTTATCTGCAACCTGCTGGTACGCCCGGTGGCCGACAAATACTTCATGACCGACGCCGAGCTGGCCGCCGAACAGGCACTGGGGCACGACAAGGGCGCGGACGCCAGTACGTCGCTGGAGTGGAAAGCCGCACCGGGCAGTCAGCCATTGGTGATTGCAGCCTGGCTGGCCGTGGGCATTCCCTTGTTGTGGGGCGTGTGGGTAACGGTGCAGAAGACGGCGGTGTTGTTTCACTGATTGACGTGTTGATTCAGCGCTGACGCCATCGCGAGCAAACCCGCTCCCACAGACGGATTGCGTCTCTGTGGGAGCGGGCTTGCTCGCGATTCAGGCGGCGCGGCCTGTGCGTCAACGCGCATTACGTCAGCCACCGCACCCTTAATGTTTCTGTTTGCCTGACCCGTGCCTATAATGGCCACCTTTTTCGCCCAATGATTTTGCGGAGCTGGTGATGGCCGAACGTAAGGCGTCAGTCGAGCGCGATACTCTGGAAACCCAGATTAAAGCCTCGATCAACTTGGATGGTACCGGTAAGGCCCGATTCGATATCGGTGTTCCTTTTCTTGAGCACATGCTCGACCAGATCGCCCGACATGGGTTGATCGACCTGGACATCGAGTGCAAAGGCGACCTGCATATCGACGATCACCATACCGTCGAAGATGTCGGCATTACCCTGGGTAAAGCCTTCAGCGAAGCAGTCGGCGATAAAAAAGGCATGACCCGCTACGGTCACGCTTACGTCCCGCTGGACGAAGCGCTGTCCCGTGTAGTCATCGACTTTTCCGGTCGTCCTGGTCTGCAAATGCATGTTCCCTACACCCGCGCCACCGTCGGCGGCTTCGATGTTGACCTGTTTCAGGAGTTCTTCCAGGGCTTCGTGAACCACGCCAATGTCAGCCTGCACATCGACAACCTGCGCGGCACCAACACCCACCACCAGATCGAAACCGTGTTCAAGGCTTTCGGCCGCGCCTTGCGCATGGCCGTGGCGCTGGATGAGCGCATGGCCGGGCAAATGCCTTCTACCAAGGGCGTGCTCTGATGCAGACAGTGGCGGTAATCGATTACGGCATGGGTAACCTGCACTCGGTGGCCAAGGCGCTGGAGCACGTTGGCGCCGGTCGGGTGCTGATTACCAGCGATGCCAGCGTGATTCGCGAAGCCGACCGCGTAGTGTTCCCTGGTGTGGGTGCGATCCGCGATTGCATGGCCGAAATCCGTCGCCTGGGTTTTGACTCGCTGGTGCGTGAAGTCAGTCAGGATCGTCCGTTTCTCGGTATTTGTGTCGGCATGCAAGCCTTGCTCGACAGCAGCGAAGAGAACGGCGGTGTTGATTGCATCGGCCTGTTCCCGGGCGCCGTGAAGTTCTTCGGCAAGGACCTGCACGAAGACGGCGAGCATCTCAAGGTGCCGCACATGGGCTGGAACGAAGTGCAGCAAAAAGTGGATCACCCGCTGTGGCACGGCATCCCCGACCTGGCGCGTTTCTACTTTGTACACAGCTACTACATTGCGGCGGGCAATCCTCGCCAGGTAGTCGGTGGCGGGCATTACGGTGTTGATTTCGCCGCAGCGCTGGCCGAGGGCTCGCGCTTCGCGGTGCAGTTCCACCCGGAAAAAAGCCATACCCACGGCTTGCAGCTGCTGGAAAACTTTGCGGCCTGGGATGGCCGCTGGTAATGGCGCCGCGCAAAAAGCCGCCGATTCTCACGCTCACCCCTGAGCAAGAGAGCGAAGCCAACAGCAAGATCAAACGCTTTATGGAAGACCGCTTCGAACTGGACCTGGGTTCGTTCGAGGCGGCTGAAATCCTTGAGCTGTTCACCCGCGAAATCGCCCCGCATTACTACAATCGGGCGATTTTCGATGTGCAGGCGCACCTCAAAGAGAGGTTCGAGAGCATCGAAAGCGACCTGTGGGCGCTCGAGAAGAACTGATTTCCGAGTCTCAGACTCCCGAATTTGAAGGTTTGCCACATGCTGATTATTCCCGCTATCGATCTTAAAGACGGTGCCTGTGTTCGTCTGCGCCAGGGCCGCATGGAAGACTCCACGGTATTTTCCGATGACCCGGTGAGCATGGCTGCCAAATGGGTAGAGGGCGGTTGCCGCCGTCTGCACCTGGTCGACCTCAACGGCGCCTTTGAAGGCCAGCCGGTCAACGGCGAAGTGGTCACTGCCATTGCCAAGCTGTACCCGCACCTGCCGATCCAGATCGGCGGCGGGATTCGCTCCCTGGAAACCATCGAGCATTACGTCAAGGCGGGCGTGAGCTATGTGATCCTGGGCACCAAGGCAGTGAAAAACCCTGAGTTCGTGGCCGAGGCCTGCCGCGCGTTCCCGGGCAAGATCATTGTCGGCATTGATGCAAAAGACGGCTTTGTGGCCACTGACGGCTGGGCTGAAGTGAGCACCGTGCAGGTCATCGACCTGGCCAAACGATTTGAAGCAGACGGCGTGTCGGCCATCGTTTATACCGACATTGCCAAGGACGGCATGATGCAGGGCTGCAACGTGAGCTACACCGCCGCATTGGCCGCTGCCACCAGCATTCCGGTGATCGCTTCGGGCGGCATCCACAACCTGGGTGACATCAAGGCCCTGATGGACGCCAAGGCGCCGGGCATCGTGGGCGCCATTACCGGTCGCGCCATCTATGAAGGCACGCTGGATGTGGCCGAGGCGCAAGCCTTCTGCGACAGCTACAAGGCCTGAGGAGAGACCCATGGCGCTGGCCAAACGCATCATCCCTTGCCTGGACGTGGATAACGGCCGGGTCGTAAAGGGCGTCAAGTTCGAGAACATTCGCGATGCCGGCGACCCGGTAGAGATCGCCCGTCGTTACGATGAGCAGGGTGCTGACGAGATTACCTTTCTCGATATCACTGCCAGCGTCGATGGGCGCGACACCACGCTGCATACAGTCGAACGCATGGCCAGTCAGGTGTTTATCCCGTTGACCGTAGGTGGCGGGGTGCGCTGCATCCAGGACATACGCAACCTGCTCAATGCCGGTGCCGACAAAGTCTCGATCAATACCGCAGCGGTGTTTAACCCGGAGTTTGTGGGCGAAGCGGCGCAACATTTTGGCTCGCAGTGCATTGTGGTCGCCATTGATGCCAAGAAAGTCTCCTTGCCGGGCGAAACCCCGCGCTGGGAAATTTTCACCCACGGCGGGCGCAAGCCAACCGGGCTCGACGCGGTCGAGTGGGCCATGAAGATGGAAGGCCTGGGCGCCGGCGAAATCCTGCTGACCAGCATGGATCAGGACGGCATGAAAAACGGCTTCGATCTGGGTGTTACCCGCGCAATCAGTGATGCACTGGGCATTCCGGTGATTGCCTCGGGCGGTGTCGGTAACCTCCAGCATCTGGCTGACGGCATTCTGGAAGGTCACGCCAGTGCAGTGCTGGCGGCGAGTATTTTCCACTTTGGTGAATACACGGTGCCAGAGGCCAAGGCGTACATGGCAGAGCGCGGAATCGTGGTTCGCTAAGGCCAAAGGCTACTGGACAGCATGGCGTGCCCACGGCACTCTTGAGCACGCCATGGATTCAGGTCGCCTGTCATGTTTAAACGCTTTGTGCCTATTCTCGTCAGTTCCACGATGTGGCTGGCGAGTACCGCTTTTGCGGCTGATACGTCGAACTCATCGATCGTGTTACTGACTGAAAACTTCCCGCCGTACAACATGGCCAAAAACGGCAAGAATTTTGCGCAGAACGATAATATTGAAGGTATCGCCGTCGATATCCTGCGTGAAACCTTCAAACGTGCCGGCATCCCCTACAGCATGACCCTGCGTTTCCCTTGGGAGCGTATCTACCACCTTGCCCTCGAAAAACCCGGATACGGTGTGTTTGTCACCGCCCGCGTGCCCGAGCGTGAAAAGCTGTTCAAGTGGGTCGGCCCTATTGGTCCTGATGACTGGGTGTTGCTGGCCCGAGGGGATAGCCCGATTACCCTGACGTCCCTCGAACAGGCCCGCCAGTATCGGGTGGGAGCTTACAAGGGCGACGCCATTGCCTTGTCCCTAGAGAAGCAGGGGCTGGCGCCGGTGATTGTGCTGCGCGATCAGGACAACGCCCGCAAGTTGCAGGCCGGGCAAATCGACTTGTGGGCCACAGGTGCTCCAGCTGGCCCATTTTTGGCACGTCAGGTAGGGATTTCAGGGTTCAAGACGGTGTTGCGTTTCAATCAGGCCGAGCTGTTTTTGGCGTTGAACAAAGACGTGCCGGACGAGGTGGTGAGCAAGTTGCAGAAGGCGCTGGATGAGTTAAAGGCAGAAGGCGTGGATGAGAAAATCCGCGCAAAGTACCTGTAACACACAGAGCGTGTAGCCGCTGACGAGGAACGAAGGCTGCGCTCCTCAGCGGCTACAAATGGCACGGGTCTCAGCGATAAACCCCATCCTTCCCATGCCCGGCCATCGCCTTGTTGCTGCGCACGCCGATCATTTGCCTGATATCGATCCAGTCAATGCCCTGGGCCTTGAGCTTGGGCAGCTCCCGTTCAAGCACGGCGAGGGTTTGCGGGTAGGGATGGCCGATCATCACCGCCGAACCTTGCTTGTGCGCCAGATTGATCGCGGTGTGCAGTTGTGTGGTGATCGCCTGCTCGGTGCGTACGTCATCGAGAAACACATCCCGCGAAACACTGGCCAGGCCGATTTTTTGCGCCTCGGCCGCTGCGACCGTCTGCGCGCTGGTGCGGCTGTCGACAAAGAATTTGTGACGTTGCTGCAAGTTGCCCATCAGCCAGGCCATCGCTTGTGGCTGGGAGGTCATGCGGCTGCCCATGTGGTTGTTGATACCGCTGGTGTAGGGCACTGCCTTGAACGCGGCGTTGAGGCGCTTTTCAAGTTCGTCGACAGGCAGGTCCGGGTGCCAGGCAAAGGGCCCGGTGGCCGGGTCCATTGGCATGTGCAAAATGACGATCTTGCCGGCCTTGTGGGCTTCGCGAGCAAATTCGGCAGCATGGGGGGTGTCGGGCATCACGGCGGTGGTGACCGGGCCGGGCAGCGCCAGCACGCGGCGGTCCCGGGGCAGGTTTTGCCCAAGGTCATCGATAATCAGGCTCAGGTAAGCCTTGTGCGGTGTGGCGGGCGCGCTGACCGGTGCCGCGTGGGCGGTACCGGTCAGGCAGCAGAGCAGGGTGAGGGCCAGGGAAAGACGCACCTCAGTTGCCGCGTGTGATGCTCAAGCCTTTAAGCAGGCTCAGGGCCTGGCTCAGCTGGAAGTCATCGTCCTGGGGCATCGGCTTGGCTTTGGGGCCGGAGCCGGTCGGCTTGTCGGCACCGCCGTTACCATTGCCGAGGTGACCTTGCAGGTCGGCCTCTTTGTAGTACTCGGTGTCTTGCTCGCGGGTGATCCTGGCGCGGCTGACTTCGATATCCGGAACAATGCCCTGGGCCTGGATCGAGCGCCCGTTCGGAGTGAAGTACAGCGCTGTAGTGATCTTCAGCGCGCGGTCATTGTTCAACGGCAGTACGGTTTGCACCGAGCCTTTGCCGAAGCTGGTGGTGCCCATCACCACACCACGCTTCTGATCCTGCAAGGCACCGGCGACGATCTCTGACGCCGAGGCGCTGCCGCCGTTGATCAGTACCACCAATGGCACGCCTTCGCTCAGATCCTTGCCGGTAGCCGAGAAACGCAGCTCAGAGTTGGCGATACGGCCCTTGGTGTAGACGATCAGACCTTTGGTGATGAAATGGTCTACCACTTCAACTGCCGACTGCAGCACGCCGCCCGGGTTGTTGCGCAGGTCAAGGATGATGCCCTTGAGGCGCTTGTTGCCGTTTTCCCTGCGCAGTTTGGACAGCGCAGCGGCCACTTCTTCGCCAGTCTTGACCTGGAACTGGGTAATGCGGATGTAGCCGTAGCCGTCTTCAAGCAGCTGGGCCTTGACGCTCTTGACCTGGATATTGGCCCGGGTCAGGGTTACGTCAAAGGGTGCGCCACCGTTGCGTACCAGGGTCAGGGTGATTTTCTGACCGATCTTGCCGCGCATTTTGTCTACGGCCTCGGTCATGCTCAGGCCACGGGTGGGCTGACCATTGATCTTGACGATTAAGTCACCGGCCTGGATGCCGGCTTTGCTGGCAGGGGTGTCGTCGATCGGCGAGACGATCTTGATGTTGCCGTCTTCAGTGCCGACTTCAATGCCCAACCCGCCAAATTCGCCGCTGGTGCTTTCCTGCAGCTCGGCGAAATCTTCCGGCCCCAGGTAGGCAGAATGCGGGTCGAGGTTGCTGAGCATGCCCTTGATGGCATTCTCCAGCAGGGTTTTGTCGTCTACCGGCTCAACATAGGCGGCCTTGATCCGATCCATGACCTCGGCAAATGTGCGCAGCTCTTCCAGAGGCAGCGGTGCCTTGGCGCTGGTAGCAGCCCCGGCTGGCGGGATGCTCGGCTCGGCAGCAAATGCCAATGGCGAGCCGATCAGCAGAGCGATCGTCAGGGCCAGCGAGTTGAGGCGGGACAAATGCGGCATGTTGAGCGAACTCCTACGTATTAAAGGTGATGGACTCATCCCTGAGTGCGACACCATTGTGCAGGGTCGCTTGGGCGTCCCTGCTGACGAATAGCAAAATACAGTGCTGGCGTGGCCTGCCCACCGCTGTTGCCCACGGTGGAAATCACCTCACCGGCTTTTACAACGTCGCCGGCAGACTTGAGCAACGTCTGATTGTGGCCATACAAGCTTAAGAAACCATTACCGTGGTCCAGAATCACCAGTTGGCCAGCGCCGCGCAGCCAGTCGGCAAACACCACGCGCCCGCCGTGTACGGCGTGTACCTGGGTGCCGGCACCGGCGCTGATCATCACGCCGTCCCACTTGGTGCGCGAGTCGTCGCCACGGGTTTCACCGAAACGTGCAAGCAGTCGACCATCAACTGGCCATGGAAGTTTGCCCCGGGCTTGAGAAAAAGCACCGCCGTAAGACGCACCTGCGCTGGAGACCAATGGCCCCGGTGTGGATTGCACCGGTTTTCGCGGGGCATCGGTAACGACCGATGCAGCCTCGCGCTGACGTTTTTTCTCGGCTTCCTGCTGCGCAATCAGGGCTTTTTGCCGCGCCTGCTCGGCTTCGCGGGCCTGGCGGGCGAGGGTTTCTTCGATGGTCTTGAGGACTTTAGCCAGATCGGCCTGATCCTGCTCGCGGGCCTGCAACTTCTGGTCGCGGTCCTTTACGTCGGTATTGAGCTTGGCCAGCACTTGCTGGCGCTCTGCACGCACCTTGTCGAGCTCGGCGCGCTGGGTGTCCAGGCTGCTTTTCTGGGTCAGCAGTTGCGCTTGCTGCAAGTTGATATCGGCCTCGACATTGGCCAGTTGGCGCAGTGTCTCGTTGAAGCCTTTGAGCTGGGCCAGACGGGCTTCGCTCAAGTAGTCGTAATAAGTGAGGGTTCGGGCGAACTTCTCGGGGTTTTGCTGGTTGAGCAACATCTTCAGGTATTCCTGACGCCCACCCTGATAGGCGGCGCGGGCCTGAATGGCGATCAGGCGTTGCTGTTCAAGTTTTGCGCTGTGGAGTTTTTTTTTCTCGCTATCTAGGCGCAGCAGCTCGCCTTCACTCTTTTTTAGTTCTTGTTGCAGGGTTTCAACCTGCTTCTCCAGCTTGCCGATTTCGGTTTCGGTACCGCGCAGGTCTTTCTGCACGCCGGACTTTTCTTCCTGCAGCTTGCCCAGGAGCTTTTTCAGCTCGCTGATATCCTGGCGCGTGGCATCCAGCTGCTGTTGGGTTTGCGCGCGCTCGTCGGCAAACGCCGGTTGGAGCATGCATGCGAGGGTCAAGGCTATAAGGGCGCGAAGCATGGGGCGGGCGACACCTGGGGAACGGGACGGCCTAGTATGCCCGCCCTCGTCACCTATAAGAAATGGATGAAGGTGAAATTGTAGCCGTTGATCCTGTGGGAGCGGGCTTGCTCGCGATAGCATCACCACGCAATGCCTGATGCACCGCGTCGCCGGTATCGCGAGCAAGCCCGCTCCCACAGGCATTGCGTTGTTTTAAGCGTCGACCAGAATCGATTTGCCGGTCATCTCTTGCGGCTGTGGCAGCCCCAGCAGTTTGAGCATGGTGGGTGCCACGTCGGCCAGCACGCCGCCTTCGCGAACTTTGAGCGAGCGCTTTCCTACATAGATAAACGGCACGGGCTCACAGGTGTGGGCGGTATGCGCCTGGCCTGTGGACTCGTCTTCCATCTGCTCCACGTTGCCGTGGTCAGCGGTGATCAGGGCTTCGCCGCCGACCTTGTCCAGTGCTTCCACGATACGGCCCACGCAGGCATCCAGGCATTCAACTGCCTTGACGGCTGCGTCGAATACGCCGCTGTGGCCAACCATGTCGCCATTGGCGTAGTTGACCACGATCACGTCATAACGCTGGTTTTCGATGGCATCGACGATATGGTCGGTGACTTCGGGGGCGCTCATTTCCGGTTGCAGGTCGTAGGTGGCGACTTTCGGCGACGGCACCAGAATGCGCTCTTCACCCGGGAACGGCTCTTCACGGCCGCCCGAGAAGAAGAAGGTCACATGGGCATACTTCTCGGTTTCTGCAATGCGCAACTGGGTTTTGCCGTTTTTGGCCAGGTAATCGCCCAGTACGTTTTCCAGGCTGCCGGGCGCGAATGCGCTGGGTGCCGGGATACTGGCAGCGTATTGGGTCAGCATCACGAAACCGGCCAGTTTTGGCTGGCGGGCGCGGGCGAAGGCGTTGAAATCATCTTCAACGAATACGCGGGTCAGCTCGCGGGCGCGGTCGGCGCGGAAGTTCATAAAGACCACGGCGTCGCCGTCTTCCACTGTCACCGGCTCGCCGATGGTCGTGGCTTTGACGAATTCGTCGCTTTCGCCACGTGCGTAGGCAGCTTCCAGGCCTTCCTGGGCGGTAGCGGCGTTGAACTCGCCCTTGCCGTCGACGATCAGGTTGTAGGCCTGCTCTACGCGGTCCCAGCGATTGTCACGGTCCATGGCGAAGTAACGGCCGATCAGGCTGGCGATACGGCCTTTGCCCAGGTCCTTGAACGCTTCGTCCAGCAGTTCAATGGAAGATGAGGCACTTTTTGGCGGGGTGTCGCGGCCATCAAGGAAGGCGTGCAGGTAGATTTTTTCTGCGCCGCGCTTGAATGCCAGCTCGGCCATTGCGATCAGGTGGTCCTGATGGCTGTGAACACCACCATCGGACAGCAGGCCCAGGATGTGCACGGCCTTGCCTGCAGCCACGGCCTTGTCGACCGCGGCGCAAATGGTCGGGTTTTCAAAGAACTCGCCATCACGGATGGATTTGGTGACACGGGTGAAATCCTGATACACCACGCGGCCGGCGCCCAGGTTCATGTGGCCGACCTCGGAGTTGCCCATCTGGCCGTCAGGCAGCCCGACATCCATGCCCGAACCCGAGATCAGGCCGTTCGGCATGCTCGCGCAAAGACGATCCAGCACCGGTTTCTTGGCCGAATAAACGGCGTTGTATTCGTGACTTTCACTGTGACCGAAGCCATCCAGGATGATCAGGACCAAAGGTTTAGGCGTGGTAGTCATAGATCCCACTCGTGGCTGGTTTATAAGAAGGTATACAGAGGACGCGCAGTTTAAAGCGAAGTTCATGTGGCGTCACCGCCGGGCGGGGTTTGGCCGACCAAGGTGGCTGTGTATACTGGCCCACATTTTACGACCCTGGAACCTTCTGATGGTTGAGCACCTGATTGCATTTGCGACTTCCCACTACCTGCTTGTAGGCGCGTTTGTCATCCTGCTGGCGCTGTTGATCGCCCACGAGATGAGCCGTGGCGGGCGCAGCATCAGCACGGGCGAACTGACCGGCCTGGTCAATCGCGACGAAGGTGTGGTGATTGATATTCGCCCGGCCAAGGATTTTGCCGCCGGCCACATCGTGGGTGCTATTAATATCCCGCAAGACAAACTGATGGCGCGCATTGCCGAGCTGGACAAGCACAAGGGCAAGACCATCATTCTGGTCGACGCTGCCGGCCAGCACTCGGGCGGCCATGCCCGTGAGCTGCTCAAGGCTGGTTACAATGCTGCGAAGCTGTCTGGCGGCATTTCCAGCTGGCGCGCTGACAACCTGCCAGTGGTGAAGTAACTATGTCCAAGGTCATCGTTTACTCCAGCGACTATTGCCCTTATTGCATGCGTGCCAAGGCTCTGCTTGAGAACAAGGGTATTGCCTTCGAAGAGATCAAAGTCGACGGCAAGCCACAGGTACGTGCCGAGATGGCTCAGAAGGCAGGCCGCACGTCGGTTCCGCAAATCTGGATTGGCGACAAGCATGTTGGCGGATGCGATGACCTGTTTGCTCTGGAGCGCGCAGGTAAATTGGATGCGCTGCTGAACGTCTGACTCTCATTCTCTATAAGCCCCAAGATCAACAAGGATCTGTGATGACTGACCAACAGAACACCGCTGCTGTTAGCGATGAAGACACCGCTCCACAATTCTCCCTGCAGCGCATCTACGTGCGTGACCTGTCGTTCGAAGCGCCGAAAAGCCCGGCGATCTTCCGTCAGCAGTGGGAGCCGAGCGTTGGCCTGGATCTGAACACCCGTCAAAAGCCGCTGGAAGGCGACTTCCACGAAGTGGTTCTGACCCTGTCGGTTACCGTTAAAAACGGTGACGAAGTGGCGTTTATTGCTGAAGTGCAACAGGCCGGCATCTTCCTGATCAAAAACCTTGATCCAGCGTCGATGAACCATACCTTGGGCGCGTTCTGCCCGAACATCCTGTTCCCGTATGCCCGCGAAACCCTGGACAGCCTGGTGACACGTGGCTCGTTCCCTGCGTTGATGCTGGCTCCGGTGAACTTCGATGCCCTGTACGCGCAAGAACTGCAGCGCATGCAGGAAGAAGGCAGTCCGACTGTTCAATAAACAGCCGATTGCCAAAAAAAAGCGCCTGAGGGCGCTTTTTTTGTGTGTGGGAGCGGGCTTGCTCGCGATTGAATCGCTGCGGTGCAACAGGTACATCGCGTAGCTTTCATCGCGGGCAAGCCCGCTCCCACAGGGTGTGTGTTTACTTGAAGCCTAGCTGGCGCCAGGCC
The DNA here is from genome assembly GCF_037023725.1 of Pseudomonas bubulae. Taxonomy (NCBI): domain Bacteria; kingdom Pseudomonadati; phylum Pseudomonadota; class Gammaproteobacteria; order Pseudomonadales; family Pseudomonadaceae; genus Pseudomonas; species Pseudomonas bubulae. The sequence goes on along the minus strand of NZ_CP146077.1, from coordinate 421,113 downwards.
TCATACACGGCGACCGCTACGGTGTTAGACAGATTCAGGCTGCGGCAGCCTTCGCGCATAGGCAGGCGCAGGCGGTGCTCGCCGTCCAGGCTGTCGAGCACTTCGGGCGGCAGGCCACGGCTTTCAGGGCCGAAGAGAAAAGCATCGCCCTCGGCAAACTGCACGTCGTGAAACGGCCTGGAGCCTTTGGTGGTAAAGGCGAACAGGCGCGGATGGCCCAGGCTTTCCAGGCAACTGGCCAGGTCGGCATGACGCTTGAGCGGCGCATACTCGTGGTAATCGAGCCCGGCACGGCGCAAGCGCTTGTCGTCCAGCTCAAAACCGATAGGCTCGATCAAATGCAGGTGGCAGCCGCTGTTGGCGCACAGCCTGATAATGTTGCCGGTATTCGGCGGAATTTCTGGTTGAAAAAGGATGACGTGAAACATGCACGGCTCCGAACTTAAAGATGGACAGCATTCTACGCTTGAAGAGGACCCGCGACCGAAACTATGGCCACGGGTTTTAGGTTCTTTGGCGATAGTCGGTGTGATGGTGGGGATGATGATCGGTCGATTGACCGCGCCAACCCCTGTGGAGCTGCAGCAGGTGGACGTGCTGCCCGGGGGCCTGGTGGTGTGGTTCAGCGCCGAGCCCAAGCTGCATGGTGAGCTGGTCGACGGCACGCTGGGGTTGCTGTTTGATGCCAGGGGCAAGGTGCAGAGCGGCCAGTTGACGTTTAACGGCAAGAGCGTGAACTGGCGGGTGCGTGATACGGATGGCGGGTTGCTGCTGACCCTGGTGGCGGCCCGTGCCTTGAAGGGCGACTGGGCCGGGGCGTCGCAAGATGGACGCTGGCGGTTGCAGGTAAACCTGCGAGAGTAATAAAAGAGGGAATTCCAGCCTGCCTGTACCGGGTTCCCCAAAAGCGCTGTGCGCGTTGATGCAAAAGGCATCAAGGCTGCGGTGTAAAAGTGGGGAGTCTTGACCTGCCTGTATCAAGGTCCCCTAAAGCGGTGTTGCGTGTAATAGGTATTGCAGGGCGCGTGCCAGTTTTTGATTTTTTGTAAAAATTGCCCCTTGAGTACGCAAAAGCCCCGGAATCCGGGGCTTTTGTTTGGGGGCTGATTTTGTTCCCGGGTTTGGCGAAAACCCTTGAGCTAGAGCTGTGCACGATATTGGGGCGGGTTGCTTGAGGGTGGTGCGGTCAGATCAAGAGCCCCTAACCCTCTTCCGCAGGGAAAGGGGACTAAAGGCAAAAGCAGATTTATGAAACACCACCCATCAGCTCCCTCTCCCTCCGGGAGAGGGTTGGGTGAGGGCGCTTTTGAACGGCTTCAAGCCTCGTCGCCCTCATCCTCGTCGCCATCGATCTTCATGCCCAGTTCCTTGATCTTGCGGGTCAAGGTATTGCGGCCCCAGCCCAACAGCACGGCAGCGTCGCGACGGCGGCCTGCGGTGTGCTTGAGCGCCGTCTCGATCATGATCCGCTCAAAGGTCGGCACTGCACTGTCGAGCAGGTTGGACTGGCCACGCCCCAGCGCCTGGTCAGCCCACTGGCGCAGTGCCTGCTCCCAGTTGGTGACAGGGGAGGCGTCCTGTTGCAGGTTGAGCAACTCGGGAGGCAGGTCGCCGATATGCACTTCGCGACCCGAAGCCATCACCGTGATCCAGCGGCAGGTGTTCTCCAGCTGGCGCACGTTGCCTGGCCAGGGCAGGTTTTTCAGGTACTGCTCGGTCTCGGCCTTGAGCAGTTTTGGCTCTACGGACAGTTCTTGCGCGGCGCTGCTGAGAAAGTGCCGGGCCAGGGTCGGGATGTCTTCGCGGCGGTCTGACAGGCGCGGAATGTGGATGCGGATTACGTTCAGACGGTGGAACAGGTCTTCACGAAACTTGCCGGCCTGCACCAGGGTTTCAAGGTTCTGGTGTGTGGCTGCGATGATGCGAACATCGACCTTGACCGGCGTGTGCCCGCCAACCCGGTAGAACTCGCCATCGGCCAGTACCCGCAGCAACCGGGTTTGGGTGTCCGCCGGCATGTCGCCGATCTCATCGAGGAACAGGGTGCCGCCATCGGCCTGCTCAAAACGGCCCCGGCGCAGGTTTGCAGCGCCAGTGAAAGCGCCTTTTTCATGGCCGAATAGCTCGGATTCCATGAGGTCCTTGGGGATCGCAGCCATGTTCAATGCGATAAATGGCGACGCGGCCCGCGGGCTGTGGCGGTGCAGGGCGTGGGCCACCAGCTCTTTGCCGGTACCTGATTCACCGTTGATCAGCACCGTGATGTTGGAGTGGCTCAGGCGGCCAATGGCACGAAACACCTCTTGCATCGCCGGGGCTTCGCCGATGATTTCCGGCGTCGGGGCCAGCGTCGGCGCCACGGCCAGGCCTTGCTGCTCCTGGGCGTGCTGGTTGGCGCGCTTGACCAGAGACACGGCGTCATCGACATCAAACGGCTTGGGCAGGTATTCGAATGCGCCGCCCTGATAGGACGCTACCGCGCTGTCCAGATCGGAATGAGCGGTCATGATGATGACCGGCAGGCGCGGGTGCTGTTCGCGGATTTTGGCGAGCAGGTCCAGACCGCTGGAGCCGGGCATGCGGATATCGGAAATGATCACGTCAGGCTGTTGGCGAGCCAGTCGGCTCATGACCCCATCGGCACTGTCGAAACTTTGTGTGGTCATGCCTTCCTGTTGCAAGGCTTTTTCCAGTACCCAGCGGATTGAACGGTCGTCGTCGACGATCCACACGGTTTCACTTCGGCTCATGTCGATGCGGCTCCTTGTTCCAGTGGTAGAAAGATCGAGAAGAGTGTGTGGCCGGGGTGGCTTTCACACTCGATCAACCCCTGGTGCTGACTGATGATGTTTTGCGTGATGGCCAGGCCAAGCCCGGTACCGTCCGGGCGGCCGCTGACCATCGGGAAAAACAGGGTGTCTTGCAGCTCGAACGGTATGCCCGGGCCGTTGTCGATAATTTCGATTTTTGTCACCAGCCGGTGGCGTATGTGGCCAATGGTGAACTGGCGCATGGCGCGGGTGCGCAGGCTGATGCGGCCCAGGCGCAGCTCATTCTGGCTGCCGATGGCCTGCATGGCGTTGCGCACGATATTGAGTACTGCCTGGATCATCTGTTCACGGTCGATCAGCAGGTCAGGCAGGCTTGGGTCATAGTCACGCACCAAAGTGATGCTGCCCTGGGTCTCGGCCTCGACCAGGTTGCACACGCGTTCCAGTACTTCGTGGACGTTGGTCATGGCCAGCGACGGCAGTTTGTTGGAACCCAGCATCCGGTCGACCAGATTACGCAGGCGATCTGCTTCTTCGATGATGACGTTGGTGTAGTCGCGCAGGTTTTCGTCGGGCAATTGCCGGGCCAGCAACTGGGCCGCACCGCGAATGCCTCCCAGAGGGTTCTTTATCTCGTGGGCCAGGCCGCGCACCAGCATCTTGCTGGTTTCTTGCTTGGACAGCTGGGCTTCTTCTTTGGTGATGCGCAGCAGACGGTCGCGGGGGTGTACCTCAAGCAACAGCATGGTGCCGCCATTGCTCAAGATGGGCGTTACGGCATAGTCCACCGTCAGGTTCTGGCCCGTCAGCGAGGTCAGCATGGCTTCGCGTTTGGTAAACGGGTGCGCTTGCTCAACTGCCTGGCGCAGCGAGTGCAGAGCCTCGGTGGACTCCGTAAAGAGCTCGCTGATGAACTGGCCGTGACTGCGTTGACCGCTGATCGCCAACAGCATCTCTGCCGCCGGGTTCATGTACTCAAGGCGCAAATCAGCATTGAGTAAAAGCGTGGCAGTGGTCAGGTTGTCGAGTAACAGTCGGTGCAGGGCGTCACTGATGGTCATGGGCCGATCCCGGATTGCGTGCGCGGTGAAGCGCTGGTGCAAGGAAAATGCAAAAACCAAACCAAGGCTCCGAAAAGAAGCGTCGCTCCCCTGAAATAGGCGTTTACAAGCTGGGCGCATATCGCCGCAGCCCGGCATGCGAGTGTTTATGAACCAAATTGGGCTGGTAAGTGCACTATCAAACTATAGTCGCACCAATATAGTGCAATTTAGATGAATGGATTCAGTTGCCTGAAAATGTGCGCGGGATATTTGCTATGGGTGCAGCCAGAGGTTGTGTGCAGCGTTCGAGCGCACACCGGTCATAAGCCCCGAGTGCGCGATGCGGCACAGGCAGCGCCCACTCTGAGGTGACCACCGTTTTGCGTTTCGAACGCAGCTTCCGGTACCTGCTACGGGCCTTGCGTGGTTAATGGGACAGTGGCATGCCGGGCGTGCCTGCATAGAACACGATCAGTTCTACCGGGGCCTTGCCGCTGGTGCCTCGATGGGAAGTATTGACCATCTCGGGCAGTACCTGGCCAGGTTTGAGCGTGGTTTTATGCATGCCGTCTTCGGTTTCGACCAGCAGTTCGCCAGCGACCATGTAGGCGATATTGGGCATGGGGTGCGTGTGCCATTTCAGTGCGGTGTTGGCCGGGAGCGTGATTTTGACCACGGTGAATTCCGGCTTGCCGTCCGGCCAGGTGTAAGGGGTGCCTGTCCAGGATTGGCCTGTCTTGAGCAGTTGTTCGACCGTTACCGCAGTGGGTGAACTGTTGCAGCCCAGCATGAGCAGGCAGGCGCATGCCAGCAGCAGGGTTTTGAGGGCGAGTAAGGGGTGCATGTCAGTCTCCATTGGTTGAGTGGCGACAAACTACCGGTCACTCAGCAGGGTGGCTGTCAGGTGCAGGCACGAATCCAGAAGCTCTGATCCGATGCTTGTGTAAGACGGCGCCCACAAAAAAGCCTCCCGAAGGAGGCTTTTTCAAATCACGCCGCTTGCGCAGGCGTCACCGGATTAGCAGCTGTAGTACAGCTCGTATTCCAGTGGGTGTACGAAGGTACGAACCTGGATTTCTTCTTCGCTTTTCAGGGCGATGTACGCGTCGATGAAGTCGTCGCTGAAAACGCCGCCTTTGGTCAGGAACGCGCGACCTTTGTCCAGTTCCTCCAGGGCCTCTTTCAGGCTGCCGCACACTTGCGGGATCTCTTTGGCTTCTTCAGGCGGCAGGTCATACAGGTTTTTGTCCGCTGCGTCGCCAGGGTGGATCTTGTTCTGGATACCGTCCAGACCAGCCATCATCAGTGCCGCGAAGCACAGGTACGGGTTGGCTGCCGGATCCGGGAAGCGTGCTTCGATACGGCGAGCTTTAGGGCTGGACACGTAAGGAATACGGATCGAAGCCGAACGGTTACGAGCCGAGTAGGCCAGCATTACCGGTGCTTCGAAGCCTGGTACCAGACGCTTGTAGGAGTTGGTAGCCGGGTTGGTGAAGCCGTTCAGGGCCTTACCGTGCTTGATGATACCGCCGATGAAGAACAGGGCAGTGTCGGACAGGCCGGCATAGCCTTCGCCTGCGAAGGTGTTCTTGCCATCTTTGGAGATGGACATGTGAACGTGCATACCCGAGCCGTTGTCGCCGTACAGAGGCTTTGGCATGAAGGTAGCGGTACGGCCGTAGGCATCTGCCACGTTGTGTACGCAGTATTTCAGGGTCTGAACTTCGTCAGCCTTTTTCACCAGGGTGTTGAACTGCACGCCGATTTCGTTCTGGCCAGCAGTTGCCACTTCGTGGTGGTGAACTTCGATAACCAGGCCCATCTCTTCCATGGCGTTGCACATGGAGGTACGGATTTCGTGGTCATGGTCGAACGGCGGAACCGGGAAATAACCGCCTTTGACGCCAGGACGGTGGCCTTTGTTGCCGCCTTCCACGTCCTGGTCGGACATCCACGAACCCTGTTCGGAGTAGATCTTGAACATGGAGCCGGAAATGTCGGACTTGAACTTCACCTGGTCAAAGATGAAGAACTCTGGCTCCGGGCCAACGAAAACGGTGTCGCCGATACCGGTGGACTTCAGGTATTCCTCGGCACGGGTAGCGATGGCGCGTGGGTCGCGGTCATAGCCTTGCATGGTCGACGGTTCGATGATGTCGCACACCAGGATCAGCGTAGGCTGTTCGGTGAACGGGTCCAGAACAGCCGTGCTGTCGTCTGGCAGCAGGATCATGTCGGACGCTTCGATGCCTTTCCAGCCAGCAATGGAGGAGCCGTCGAACATTTTGCCGTCGGTGAAGAAGTTTTCATCCAGCGCATCACGGGCCGGCATGGTCACGTGGTGCTGAGTACCTTTGGTATCAGTGAAGCGCAGATCAATCCACTTGACGTCATGATCTTTGATGAGTTGAACCGACTTCGACATAGTGTCCTCCGGGGTGGCTTAGGGCTGGTAGTGGAATGCCCTTAATAAGTGGTTGATGCCGGCGCGAATACTCTGCCAAGGCAACCTGCCTCACAAGGGAGCAAATTGCATGCCAGTGCCCCGACTTGGGCGTAATGCGCCAATCTCAAGCAGGTAAGCGGGGCAGACTACCGATTAGCCGCGTTTATCGCACCCAAATGAAGCGAAATCTGGCGTTTATGTTCTATTTTGGTGCGATGAAAACCGTTTGTACGATAACTGGTTAAACCTTGAGCAATTTCCGCTATAATCCGCGCCCCCCTTTTTTGGCAGGCTGCTCGCGCGCTGTTTTCATGAAACTAATCGTTAAAGTCTTCCCCGAAATCACTATCAAGAGCCGTCCGGTTCGGATGCGTTTCGTCCGTCAATTGGCCAAAAACATCCGTACTGTGCTCCGCGATCTGGACCCGGCTGTGGTGGTGACGGGCGTGTGGGACAACATCGAGCTGCAAACGCGCGTAAGTGACCCTAAAGCCTTGAAAGAAATGACCGAACGCCTGAGCTGCATGCCGGGCATCGCGCATTTTCTGCAGGTTGACGAGTACCCGTTGGGCGACTTCGACGACATCGTTGAAAAGTGCAAATTGCACTTCGGCGATGCGCTGGCGGGCAAGATCTTTTCGGTGCGTTGCAAGCGCGCCGGCAAGCACCCGTTTACCTCGATGGAAGTCGAGAAATACGTCGGCAGCAAGCTGCGTCGTGAGTGCGGTGCGGCCGGAATCGAGCTGAAAAAGCCAGAAATCGAAGTTCGAATTGAAATTCGCGACCAACGGTTGTTTGTGATTCACAACCAGCACGACAGTATTGGTGGCTACCCGTTGGGTTCGCTCGAGCAGACCCTGGTGCTGATGTCCGGTGGTTTCGATTCTACCGTGGCGGCCTACCAGATCATGCGTCGCGGCCTGATGAGCCACTTCTGCTTCTTCAACCTGGGCGGGCGTGCCCATGAACTGGGCGTGATGGAAGTCGCGCACTATATATGGAAGAAGTACGGCAGCTCCCAGCGCGTGCTGTTTGTGAGCGTTCCGTTCGAAGAAGTTTTGGGCGAAATTCTCGGCAAAGTCGATAACAGTCATATGGGCGTCATTTTGAAGCGTATGATGTTGCGCGCTGCAACGCGTATTGCCGAACGCCTCGATATCGAAGTGCTGGTGACCGGTGAAGCGATTTCCCAGGTGTCGAGCCAGACGCTGCCCAACTTGTCGCTGATTGATTCGGCTACAGACAAGCTGGTGTTGCGCCCGCTGATCGCCAGCCACAAGCAGGACATCATCGATCTGGCAGAAGAAATCGGTACGGCTGACTTCGCCAAGCATATGCCTGAATATTGCGGGGTGATTTCGGTCAACCCCAAGACCCACGCCAAGCGCAACCGCGTGGAGTATGAAGAACAACAGTTTGATATGGCCGTGCTTGAGCGTGCGCTCGAGCGGGCCAAACTGGTGCCGATTGATCGGGTAATCGATGAATTGGGCCAGGACTTGCAAGTCGAAGAAGTCAGCGAAGTGCTGGCGGGCCAGATCGTAATCGACATCCGTCACCCGGATGCTCAGGAAGATCAACCGCTGGAACTGGCTGGCATCGAAGTACAAGCGTTGCCGTTCTATGCTTTGAACAGCCGCTTCAAGGAACTGGATGACACCCGTCAGTACCTGTTGTATTGCGACAAAGGCGTGATGAGTCGCCTGCATGCTCACCATTTGCTCAGTGAGGGACATGCCAATGTGCGCGTTTATCGACCGAGCTAAGAGCCCGGGGCTGTATGCCTGTGGCCTGCGTCACCGGCCCCCCGACGCCGCCGTCAAGCTGTAACGGCTTGCACGGACTCTACTGTTAATCGCTGCCTGGACTCAGTCAGCACACCGAATCCTCTGATCGAGATACACAAGTGATCGAAAATCTACGTAACATCGCCATCATTGCTCACGTTGACCACGGTAAAACCACCCTGGTAGACAAACTCTTGCGTCAATCCGGCACCCTGGAGCGCAACGAGCTTAACGACGAACGCGTAATGGACTCCAACGACCAGGAGAAAGAGCGCGGTATTACCATTCTGGCGAAAAACACCGCCATCAACTGGAACGGCTACCACATCAACATCGTGGATACCCCGGGCCACGCCGACTTCGGCGGCGAAGTTGAACGCGTAATGTCGATGGTTGACTCCGTTCTGCTGCTGGTTGACGCTCAAGACGGCCCTATGCCGCAAACCCGTTTCGTGACCAAGAAGGCTTTCGAAGCCGGCCTGCGTCCAATCGTGGTCATCAACAAGGTTGACCGTCCGGGCGCACGTCCGGACTGGGTTCTGGACCAGATCTTCGATCTGTTCGACAACCTGGGTGCTACCGAAGAACAGCTGGACTTCAAAGTGGTTTACGCCTCTGCCCTGAACGGTATTGCTGGTCTTGACCACACCGACATGGCTGAAGACATGACCCCGCTGTACCAGTCGATCGTCGACAACGTACCAGCACCAGCCGTAGACCGTGACGGTCCGTTCCAGATGCAAATCTCGGCACTGGACTACAACAGCTTCCTGGGCATTATCGGTGTTGGCCGTATCGCTCGTGGTCGCGTCAAGCCGAACACCCCGGTTGTTGCCATCGACGCTGACGGCAAGCGCCGCAACGGTCGTATCCTGAAGCTGATGGGTCACCACGGTCTGCACCGTGTAGACGTTGAAGAAGCTTCGGCAGGCGACATCGTTTGCATCAGCGGTATGGATTCGCTGTTCATCTCCGACACCCTGTGTGATCCGATGAACGTTGAAGCGATGAAGCCGTTGACCGTTGACGAGCCAACCGTTTCCATGACCTTCCAGGTAAACGACTCGCCTTTCTGCGGTAAAGAAGGCAAGTTCGTGACTTCCCGTAACATCAAGGAACGTCTGGACAAAGAGCTGCTGTACAACGTTGCTCTGCGCGTTGAAGAAGGCGACTCGGCTGACAAATTCAAAGTATCGGGCCGTGGCGAGCTGCACTTGTCCGTACTGATCGAAACCATGCGTCGTGAAGGCTTCGAAATGGGCGTTGGTCGTCCAGAAGTGATCATCCGCCTGGTTGACGGCGTCAAGCACGAACCGTTCGAAAACGTCACCATCGACCTGCCTGAAGAATCTCAGGGCAAGGTGATGGAAGAGATGGGTCTGCGTAAGGGCGACCTGACCAACATGGTGCCGGATGGCAAAGGCCGTGTGCGTCTGGAATACAACATCCCTGCTCGTGGTCTGATCGGTTTCCGTAACCAGTTCCTGACCCTGACCAACGGTGCTGGCATCCTGACCTCGATCTTCGACCGTTACGACGTGATGAAGTCGGGCCACATGTCCGGCCGTCAGAACGGCGTTCTGGTATCGGTTGAAACTGGCAAGGCGCTGACCTACTCCCTGGAAACCCTGCAGGCGCGTGGCAAGCTGTTCGTTGAGCACGGTCAAGAGATCTACAACGGTCAGATCGTTGGTCTGAACAGCCGTGACACCGACATGGGCGTTAACCCTACCAAGGGCAAGAAGCTCGACAACATGCGTGCTTCGGGTAAAGACGAAACCATCGCTCTGGTTCCACCTGTTCGCTTCACTCTGGAACAGGCTCTGGAATTCATCCAGGACGACGAGCTGTGCGAAGTGACTCCTAAGTCCATCCGTCTTCGTAAGAAGATCCTGGACGAAGGCGAGCGTACCCGCGCTGCTAAAAAGGCCAAAAACTAAGTTACTTAGTTAGCGGTTACAAAAACGCCCCCGACCTTGCGGTCGGGGGCGTTTTTTTATGGTCGGGATTTGACTCGTTCATCGTTGCCCGTGCTGCGGCGAGCGCGGTCTGTCAGGTCATTTGCGTACAGGCCATCGCGGGCAAGCCCGGCTCCCACAGGGGGCTGTGGTAATTGTGGGAGCGGGCTTGCCCGCGAAGCGATCTGTCAGTCGATTCTACGCTGCAGGTTAAAAATCCATCAGCTTGACGCTGCTGTTCTTGCGCTCAACGGCCTTGGGCACATACGCGCAGTAACCTGGGCGCGGGCCAATCCGCGGATGGTTGCGGCAGGTATCCGGGCGAATCTCATAAATCGTGCACATGCGCGATTTGCGGTCCAGGTACAGGCAGTCGTTATTGCTCATGCGCTGCAGGGTGAAAATCCCGGACTTCTGGTTGAAGCGCTCAACGATCCCTTCCTTTTGCAGGCGCTTGGCGATGTTCTTCGGCGGGTCGCCCATCTCGAACTCGTCAACGATGCCGATGCGGATCAGGTCTTTGATTTTGACCTCGACCGGCAAGGTGCAGCAGCTGGAAATGCAGGAGCCGCACATGGGCGCGGAGTATTTGGCCCAGGTATCGAGACGGTCGATTTCCGCGGCGGCGATCAGGTTGGACTTCATCAGACTTGTATTCCAGCGTGCATCAGGGCGCGCGATCATACCGGGGTTGCTGAAGGAGTGAACAACCATTTGCCGGTTTTTCGATCAGAGCCATGTTTTAAAGCGTTCAACTGCGAATGTGCCTCGTTTTGGGGCGGCATTCACTTTGTCAGCTTTTTTTAAATAATCGCCGAAAAAAGCCCGAATCAAAGCACTTGGTTTCTGTTGAAGCGTCTAGGCTGACACCACTCGCTCTTCAAATCGCCCCATCTCGATTGAGGTTGTATCGATGCCCCAAGAACCGCTTGTTCGTGACGCACAGGTGGCGGCTTTCCGTGCCGCTGTAGTAGCCAAGCTGACTTACGCGGTGGGTAAGGACCCGGAACACGCGTTTGACCATGACTGGTTTGAGGCCATAGCCCTGGCCGCCCGCGACCATATGGTCGAGCACTGGATGGACAGCACCCGGCAGATTTATCGCAAGGACCAGAAACGGGTGTACTACCTGTCGCTGGAGTTTCTGATCGGTCGCCTGCTGTACGACAGCCTGAGCAACCTGGGGTTGCTGGAGGTGGCGCGTGAGGCACTGGGCGAGCTAGGCGTGGATCTGGAGCGCATCCGTGTCCTGGAGCCGGACGCGGCCCTTGGTAATGGTGGCCTGGGTCGGCTGGCGGCGTGCTTTATGGAAAGCATGTCGACCCTGGGCATTGCCGCCCACGGCTATGGCATCCGCTATGAGCACGGGCTGTTTCGCCAGAGCATTGTCGATGGCTGGCAGCAGGAACAAACCGAGAACTGGCTGGATTTCGGCAACCCGTGGGAGTTCGAGCGTGCTGAAGTGCTGTACTCGGTGGGTTTTGGCGGTTCGGTTGAAACCAAACAGGATGAACAAGGCCAGCTGCGGCAGATCTGGTGGCCGGGCGAGACGGTGCGGGCTATTGCCTATGACACGCCTGTTGTGGGCTGGCGCGGGGCCAGCGTCAACACCCTGCGTCTGTGGCGGGCGAGGGCCCTGCACGATCTGAACCTGGGCCGCTTCAACGCAGGCGATCATTTGGGGGCGGTGGCCGAAGTGGTACGGGCCGAGAGCATCTCCCGCGTGCTGTACCCGGCTGACAGCAACGAGGCTGGCCAGGAGCTGCGTCTGCGCCAGGAATTCTTCTTTGTCTCGGCCTCGTTGCAAGACCTGCTGCGCCGCCATCTGCACGTCCATGAGACGCTGCTGAACCTGGCCGAGCATGTGTCGATCCAGCTCAACGACACCCACCCCTCGATCGCCGTGGCCGAGCTGATGCGTATCCTGGTTGATGAGCACGGCATTGAATGGCATGCGGCGTGGCAGGTCACCGTCGACACCTTGTCCTATACCAACCACACGTTGCTTCCGGAAGCGCTGGAAACCTGGCCTGTGGGCTTGATGGAGCGGCTGTTGCCGCGCCATATGCAGATCATCTACCTGATTAACGCACACCATATCGATGCGCTGCGGGCCAAGGGCATTCATGATTTTGACGTGTTGCGTGCCGTTTCGCTGATCGAGGAAGACCACGGCCGCCGGGTACGCATGGGCAACCTGGCATTTCTCGGTTCCCACAGCGTCAATGGCGTTTCCGGGCTGCATACGCAATTGATGCGCAGCACCGTGTTCGCCGAGTTGCACAAGCTCTACCCGGAGCGCATCAACAACAAAACCAACGGCGTGACCTTCCGCCGCTGGCTGTTCCAGGCCAACCCGCCATTGACCGCCATGCTGGTGGATGTGCTGGGCCCGGATGTGCTTGATGAAACCGAACACAAACTGATCAGGCTGGAGCCTTTTGCCGAGCGCTCCGATTTTCGCAAACGCTTCGCCGAACAGCGCCTGCAAAGCAAATGCACCCTGGCGGCGCTGATTTATGAGCGCCTGGGGGTCGTGGTCAACCCTGAAGCCCTGTTCGATGTGCAGGTCAAACGGATTCACGAGTACAAGCGCCAACTGCTCAACCTGATGCACACCGTAGCGCTGTATCAGGCCATTCGGGCCGAGCCGGGCAACCAATGGGTGCCACGGGTGAAGATTTTTGCCGGCAAGTCGGCGGCCAGTTATGAACAGGCCAAACTCATCATCAAACTGGCCAATGACATCGCCCGTACCGTCAACAACGATCCCACCGTACGCGGTCTGCTCAAGGTGGTGTTTATCCCCAACTACAACGTCAGCCTGGCCGAAAGCATCATTCCGGCGGCTGACTTGTCCGAACAGATCTCCACGGCAGGCTACGAAGCGTCGGGCACCAGCAACATGAAGTTCGGCCTTAACGGCGCGCTGACCATTGGCACAATGGATGGCGCCAACGTCGAAATGTGCGAGCGGGTGGGTGCCGACAATATGTTTATCTTTGGTCTGAGCTCGCAGCAGGTCGAAGCGCGCAAGCGCAATGGCGAGTTCCATGCAGCACCGGATGTCGCGGCCTCACACAGGCTCAATGACGTGTTGCAGGCGATTCGTGGCGGGGTGTTCTCCCACGACGACCCTGCGCGATACACCGGCCTGGTGGATTCGCTGATCGAATATGACCGGTTCCTGGTGTGTGCCGACTTCGATGCCTACTGGGATGCCCAGATGCGCGTGGAGCACCTGTGGCACGACAGGGAAGAGTGGTGGCGCAAATCCGTGTTGAACACGGCACGCATGGGCTGGTTCTCATCGGACCGGACCATTCGCGAATACGCGACCGAGATCTGGAAAGCGTTGTAGGAAGTTTCACGCGCTGTGGGAGCGAGCAAGCCTGCTCCCACAGGGTCTCTGGTGGCTGTTTTGGAACCCGTTCGGCCAGTTCTGAGTCTGATTAGAAGATTTGCACGGCAACACGCGCTAAACTGCGCGGGTTTTTCGCCCCCTCCCCCTTGTTCGGAGCCTTACATGTCCCGCGTTACCCTGAGTCGCTATTTGATCGAGCAGACCCGCAGCAACAACACGCCTGCTGATTTGCGTTTCCTCATCGAAGTGGTGGCGCGTGCTTGCAAAGAGATCAGCCACGCCGTATCCAAAGGCGCCCTGGGTGGTGTTCTGGGCAGCATGGGCACCGAAAACGTGCAAGGTGAAGTGCAGAAGAAGCTCGATGTGATCTCCAACGAGATCCTGCTTGAAGCCAACGAATGGGGCGGTCACCTGGCCGGCATGGCGTCCGAAGAAATGGACAATGCCTACCAGATCCCGGGCAAATACCCGAAAGGCGCGTACCTGCTGGTATTCGACCCGCTGGACGGCTCGTCGAACATCGACATCAACGCACCAGTTGGCACTATCTTCTCGGTACTGCGTTGCCCGAACGAATACCTGACCCAGAACGAACCTTTGAATGAAAAGGCCTTCCTGCAGCCAGGCACTCAGCAAGTCGCTGCCGGTTACGCCATCTACGGCCCGCAGACCATGCTGGTTCTGACCCTGGGCGACGGCGTCAAAGGCTTTACCCTGGACCGCGAAATGGGCAGCTTCGTACTGACCCACGAAGACATCACCATTCCTGACGCTACCCAGGAATTTGCCATCAACATGTCCAACCAGCGTCACTGGGAAGCCCCGGTACAGCGCTACGTTGACGAACTGCTGGCAGGTGAAGAAGGTCCGTTGAAAAAGAATTTCAACATGCGCTGGATTGCCGCCATGGTTGCCGACGTGCACCGTATCCTGACCCGCGGTGGTCTGTTCATGTACCCGCGCGACAGCCGTGAGCCGTCCAAGCCGGGCAAATTGCGTTTGATGTACGAAGCCAACCCGATGTCGTTCCTGGTGGAACAGGCTGGCGGCGCATCGACTGATGGCCATCAGCGCATTCTCGACATCCAGCCAGAAGGCCTGCACCAGCGTGTAGCCGTGTACCTGGGCTCGAAAGAAGAAGTCGCACGCATCACCGCTTACCACAAAGCGTAAGCCCCTGTGGGAGCGGGCTTGCTCGCGATAGCATCGACCCGGTATGTCAGGCATACCGGGTTGCCTGTATCGCAAGCAAGCCCGTTCCCACTGTTGTTATCCCTCCTGAAATAAATCCCTGCGTCCTGCGGGAACCAGCCTGCGCTTTTCTCTTCTAAGCTTGGATCAAGCGGCACTGCCGACTTTCTTTCTCAGGAGCTTTCCATGAAGTTGCGTTCTCTGGCGTTGTTGTCGTTCTGTGTCTTGCTGGCCGCGTGCAGCAAAATCAATCAGCAAAACTACTCGAAACTGTCGACCGGCATGACCAAGGCCGAAGTCGAGCAGTTGCTGGGCACCCCGACCGATTGCTCCGGCGCGCTGGGCATGTCGAGCTGCACCTGGGGCGATCAGAAGAGCTTTATCAGCGTGCAGTACGCAGGCGACAAAGTGCTGATTTTCTCTGGCCAGGGTTTGAAGTAAGACCGATCAGGAGCGTTTACGATGAAACGTCTTTTAGTCAGTCTCGGGGCTGCGCTGTTATTGGGCGGGTGTGCAAGTTCCAGCAGCGATTCGCTGGCGCCCAACACCGTCTCCAGTGTCGACCTCAAGCGCTATCAGGGCACCTGGTATGAATTGGCGCGGTTGCCGATGTTCTTTCAGCGCAATTGCGCGCAGTCCGAAGCCCATTACAGCTTGAAGCCCGATGGGGACGTGGCGGTGTTGAACCGTTGCCGCACCGCAGAGGGCAAGTGGGAGGAGGCCAGGGGCACGGCAACGCCGCAAGTGGAGGGCAAGACCGACAAGCTGTGGGTCGAGTTCGACAATTGGGTATCGACCCTTTTGCCGGGTGTGACCAAGGGCGATTACTGGGTGTTGTACCTGGGCGACAACTACAGCACGGCGCTGGTAGGCAATCCCGATCGTAAATACTTGTGGTTGCTGTCGCGTAAACCGCAGGTTGATCAGCAAACCCGTGATGAGTTGCTCAGCAAGGCCCAGCAGCAGGGCTATGACACCACACGCTTGATCTGGCGCACGCCAGATGCGGACATGCCCAAGGGCACGAAGTAAGGCAGGAATGTCCCTCAGCAGGCGCTGAGGGACACAGGCCGGGCGCTTAAGCGCGCAGCAGGGTCTTCCAGGCGCGGTTCTGGTACACGGCGATGGCTTGCTGCTTGCGGGCGTTGAGCAGTTCGTCGTTGCTCTCGGCGTCTTCAGAAATCGGCAGGTTGGCCAGTTCCTGCAGCTTGTTCATCTCGCCGTACAGACGGTCCAGTTCCGGGATTTCCAGCACGTTACGCGCCAGACGCAGCCAGGCCTGAATACGCTCGATGCGCGGCAGTTGCTCGGCCAGGTCTTCGGGTTGCTGCTGGTAGCGGTTCAGACGCAAGGCAATCGCTTCGTCCGACAACAACCGTGGCAACCAGCTTTGCAGCTGCGCAGCGCCCTGGCGGTTGCCCCGGGTGGTGCCACGGTCCACAGTCCAGCTGCGCTCCATCAACCAGCGCGAAGTGTTCAGGGAGAACTGGCCCCAGCGCGGGTCTTCCAGTTCCTCGAGGAACTGCTCCGGTGCGGCTTTGCGCACATCTTCGTCGTCCTGACCGATCTGCACCAGCGGGCGCCAGTCTTCCAGCAGGGCGTCCAGCGCAGCGCGCAAGGCGCTGGTGGACTGACGTGGTGCGGCTTGACCCAGGCTGCTGACCAGTGCACGCAGGTCGATCAATTGCTGAACCCAGTCTTGCAGCAAACGCCAGTGGCCATTGAAGCGATACTGCTCGGCCAGGCGCTGGCTATTGCCCAGCAAGTGCCAGGCCAGGGCGGCGAAGGCATCGTCCAGGGGTGTTTCTGGCGCCAGCACCGGGGCTGGCAGGGTGACGGCGTAGCTGTTGGCGTCGAACAGGCGATAGCCGCGCTCGGCCTTGCTGATATCACACGGCATCAGGGCCAGCTTCTCGGCCAGTTCGGCGGCCAGTTCCAGCAGGGCAGACGGCTCGCCTTCGCGCAGTTCGAGCTCCAGCTCGCAGATTTCTTCCTTCTGCTTGCCGGCAATCACATGGCCCAGGTCCAGAGCGGCTTCGATGACCACTTTGGCTTTGCCACGGCCCCAGGAAATTTCAGCACGTTCGCGTACGAAATCCGTGGTGAAAATGGGCTTGAGAGTTTTTTTGTCCAGCTCGGCCAGCTCTTGTGGCCAGCATTCGCCGTCGAGCTTCTTGATATCGAGCTTGGCTTTGGGCAGGTTCCAGTCGTACTCGTTGCGTACGGACAGGCCAGCAACGCTTTCGCCGCGGGTCTTGAGGGTCTGGATCACGTCTTCGCCATCACGGCGCAGGCGCAGGGCAACCTTGGCCTTGGCCAGGTCGCGCTCAGGTGTATCGAAGTACTGGTTCAACAACTCACGGCTTTCCCAGCCACTTTTGTTGCGCTTTTTCAGCAAAGGGTGCTCGCGCAAGGCGGCGAGGGTTTCGCGGCTGACGCGCAGTTTGATTTCGGTTTCTTTTTGCATGGCCGGAAAATCCAGGAACGGTTGCGCAGCCGGGAAAAAGTGTGGCTGCCAAGGCCGTGCAGTGTACAGGACTCGCCGCCCCGGCGGGCCGCGAGGGTTTATTCTGCGGCGCAGATAGCTCTATGATGGGCCTCGCCCCGCCTACAGGAAGTCAGCGCATGCCCTTACCTTCCATGAAAGAGCAGTTCGCTGCCTTGATCGCCGTACCGTCGGTCAGTTGCACCCAGCCGACACTGGATCAGTCCAACCGCGGGGTGATCGATTTGCTGGCCAGCTGGCTTGGCGATTTGGGTTTCAACTGCGATATCCAGCAGGTCAGCCCCGGCAAATTCAATTTGCTCGCCAGTTTTGGCAGTGGCCCCGGCGGGCTGGTGCTGGCCGGGCACAGCGACACCGTGCCCTACGATGAAGCGCTGTGGCAGACCGATCCGCTCAAGCTGACAGAGGTGGATAACCGCTGGGTTGGCCTTGGCAGTTGCGATATGAAGGGCTTTTTTGCGCTGGTGATCGAAGCAGTGCGGCCTTTGCTCGATCAGCCCTTCAAGCAGCCACTGCTGATTCTGGCCACCTGTGACGAAGAAACTTCGATGGCCGGGGCCAGGGCGCTGGTCGAAGCTGGTCGCCCGCTGGGCCGTGCTGCGGTGATTGGTGAACCGACCGGGCTCAAGCCGATCCGCATGCACAAGGGCGTGATGATGGAGCGCATCGAGATCCTCGGGCAGAGCGGTCACTCATCCGACCCAAGCCTGGGCCACAGCGCGCTGGAGGCCATGCACGACGCGATCAGCGAACTTAAGGGGTTGCGTCAGCAGTGGCTCAATGAGTACCGCAATCCGCAGTTCAGCGTGCCGCAACCGACCCTTAACTTTGGCTGTATCCATGGCGGCGACAACCCCAACCGGATTTGCGGGCAGTGTTCCCTGGAATTCGACCTGCGCCCGCTGCCGGGCATGGACCCGAATGCGCTGCGGGCCATTATCCGCAGCAAGCTGCAACCCCTGGCCGAGCGTCATCAGGTGAAGATCGATTTCGCGCCCATTGCCGCCGGAGTGCCGCCCTTCGAGCAGGATGCCGATGCCGAGTTGGTGCGCGTGGCTGAGCGCCTCACCGGGCATCGTGCGCAAGCAGTAGCGTTTGGCACCGAAGCGCCTTATCTTCAGCAGCTTGGTTGCGAAACGCTGGTATTGGGCCCGGGTGACATCGCCTGTGCGCATCAACCAGGGGAATACCTGGAAATGTCACGTTTGCAGCCGACAGTACGTCTACTGACTCAATTGATCGAACACTATTGTCTGAAATAGTGAAGATACCCATACGATTTATCCACAAGGAGAGCCGCGTGTTGCCAACAATGTTTCGACGATAGCCATCAGCCCGTTGTGCGTTTGCTGTTCTAGCCCTTTTTAGGCGATTTATTTTCTACAGGCTCTGGTTATGCACGATTACGTTAACTGGCTGCGTCACGCGTCTCCCTACATCAATGCCCACCGCGATTGCACCTTTGTTGTCATGCTCCCTGGCGACGGTGTGGCACACCCCAACTTTGGCAATATCGTCCACGACCTGGTGCTGTTGCACAGCCTGGGTGTGCGTCTGGTGCTGGTCCACGGTTCGCGCCCGCAGATCGACAGCCGCCTTGAGGCGCGTGGCCTGGTGCCGTATTACCACAAGGGCATGCGTGTCACCGATGCATCAACGCTCGAATGCGTGATCGATGCTGTCGGGCAACTGCGCATTGCGATTGAAGCGCGCTTGTCGATGGACATGGCGTCTTCGCCGATGCAGGGTTCGCGTCTGCGCGTAGCCAGCGGCAACCTGGTCACTGCGCGGCCGATCGGCGTGCTCGACGGTGTGGATTTTCACCATACCGGCGAAGTGCGCCGGGTGGACCGCAAGGGCATCAACCGCCTGCTCGATGAGCGTTCGATTGTGCTGCTGTCGCCCTTGGGTTACTCGCCCACCGGTGAGATTTTCAATTTGGCCTGTGAAGACGTCGCCACCCGTGCCGCCATCGACCTGGCGGCGGACAAACTGCTGCTGTTTGGTGCTGAATCGGGTTTGCTCGATGCCGAAGGGCGGTTGGTGCGTGAGTTGCGTCCACAACAGGTGCCGGCGCATATGAAACGTCTGGGCAGTGACTACCAGGCCGAATTGCTGGAAGCCGCCGCCGAGGCCTGCAGTGGCGGCGTGGCTCGTAGCCATATCGTCAGTTATGCCGAAGACGGTGCGCTGTTGACCGAGCTGTTCACCCGTAACGGTGGCGGTACGCTGGTGGCGCAAGAACAATTTGAAGTTACGCGGGAGGCGGCGATTGAAGACGTCGGCGGCCTGCTTGAATTGATCAGCCCGCTGGAAGAGCAGGGGATCCTGGTGCGTCGTTCGCGTGAAGTGCTGGAGCGTGAGATCGAACAGTTCAGTGTGGTGGAGCGCGAAGGCATGATCATCGCCTGTGCGGCGCTGTACCAGATTGCCGATTCGGATGCGGGGGAGCTGGCGTGTCTGGCGGTGAACCCGGAGTACCGTCATGGCCGTCGTGGCGATGAGTTGCTCGAACGTATTGAAAACCGCGCCCGTGCCCAGGGGCTGAAAACCTTGTTCGTGTTAACCACGCGCACTGCTCACTGGTTCCGTGAG
This sequence comes from Pseudomonas bubulae, assembly GCF_037023725.1. Lineage (NCBI taxonomy): Bacteria > Pseudomonadati > Pseudomonadota > Gammaproteobacteria > Pseudomonadales > Pseudomonadaceae > Pseudomonas > Pseudomonas bubulae. The sequence continues at coordinate 401,452 of NZ_CP146077.1, read as the reverse complement.
CGCGGGTTTGAGCCTAGCGGTGTAGAGCGCCTGCCGGCGGCGCGGGCGTCGCTGTACAACTACCAGCGTAACTCGAAGATCTTTGAGAAAGCGCTGTAAGGCGCCAGCTGTTCAGGCTCTGGGCTGGAGAAGATTCGTAGCAGCTGACGAGTGGAACGAGGCTGCGTTCGGCGGCGAAGCCGTCGTAAAGTCAAACACCGTGGTGTGCCAGTTAAACTTGGAACTCTGGTTTTACGGTCGCTGCGCAACCGAACGCAGCCTCGTTCCACTCGTCAGCTGCTACGGATAACTGCAACTGCGGTGCTCAACAAGCCCCGTCAAAACTCCCGCAAACACACATCATCTATTACCGCCTTGCCCATGTCGCACAAGTAATGTGAAGCCCAGGCATGGCGCTCGCAGTTCTTGTCCAGCGCGGCATCCAGCGCCAGTTTTTTTGCGCAATAAAGCAACGCCGACACCTGCTCCAGCGCCTGGCGCAGCGGTATGTCGGGGTTGACGCGGAACAGCTCGTGGTTGTCTTGGCCGCAGGGGCCGAAGGTGACAGTGCCGAGAGTTTTGATTGGGGGATGATCAGCCATTTAGCGCGCTCCTAAAGTAATTAAGAGCTGTCACTTTCGTTTCCAGGCGAAGGTGGCAGCTGTACGCAGGCTGGAAACCGGGACAATAGGAACCCGGCAGGTCCGAAGACCTCCCGCGTACAGCCGCCATAGCACATAAAAACAGGGATTGATGGCATTAAGGCGAATATTGTTACCCGGGTTTCCAGGCCCGGTCACTGTTTTTTCAGTGACGGTGCACAGTACGCTTTGCTGTAAAACCCGTAAGCCGTCCCTTGCCTCAGTGGGCGTAGGAACTGACCGCCCGCGCTCGCACGAACACCACCGGTCTGTCCCCTCTCCCTCCGGGAGAGGGCTAGGGTGAGGGGCTTTTGATCTGCCTAGTTACTGATCGCCAAAATACTCGCCTGGTACGAAGCCACAAACAGGTCGAAGTCGCCTTCTTCCGTTTGTTCGGTCTCGGCCTGCTCGAGCAGTGACTTGCGCGCTTTCTCTTCAAACGCAGCCTGATCTTCAGCACTCAACGGTTCACTGCGGAAGAACTCGGCATGGGCCAGGCTCTGGCGCATCGAGAACTGAGCGAAGCTCTCCTTGTGCTCGGCCATGCTGGCCAGCACTTTGGCAGACGGCGTCAGCGACACGTCCTTGATCTTCGCCAGCTGTTCGTCGACTGCCTTGCTGTGGTTATCGCCACCCTGGCTCTGGTCGAGCAAGGCGGCCAGCGGCGCGATTTTTTCCAGCAGCTCGGTAGCCCATTCCTTCATGTCAACGGCTGCGCCATCACGCTGCAATTGCAGGCCCGGACGGCGACCTTCCTTGACTACGCTGAGGAAGTTGGAAGAGCAGCTGCCACAGCCTGCGCTGTCGAACTGCGGGCTGTCTTGCAGCGCGCAATACAGCAGGAAGGCGTCCAGAAAACGCGCTTCAGGCAAATCGATGCCCACCGGCAGAAACGGGTTGATATCCAGCAGGCGCACTTCAACGTACTGCACGCCACGGGACACCAGGGCCTGGATCGGCCGCTCGCCGGTGTAGGTCACGCGCTTGGGGCGAATGTTGGAGTAGTACTCGTTTTCGATCTGCAGGATGTTGGTGTTCAACTGCACCCACTCGCCATCCTTGTGCGTACCGATTTCTACATACGGCGGATAAGGTGTGGCCACTGCCTTGCGCAGGCTGTCGGTGTAGCTGTCGAGGTTGTTGTAGCACGGCGTCAGGCCTGCCTGGGCGTTGCTCTGATAGCCCAGGTCGCTCATGCGCAGGCTGGTGGCATAGGGCAGGTAGAGCGTGTCGGCGTCCAGTTGCTCCAACTGGTGCGAACGACCGCGCAAAAAGCCCGCATCCAGCGCAGGCGAAGCACCGAAGAGGTACATCAGCAGCCAGCTGTAGCGACGGAAGTTACGAATCAGGGCGATATAGGCGTCGGACTGATAATCGCGCTCGGTGCCGACAAAACCCTCTGCCTGCATCAGCACTGGCCACAGGGCCTCTGGCAGGGAGAAGTTGTAGTGGATGCCGGCAATGCACTGCATGGTCTTGCCGTAGCGCAGGGCCAGGCCCTTGCGGTAAACGTACTTGAGCTGTCCGATATTGGACGTGCCGTAGTAGGCAATCGGGATGTCTTCTTCGGCCGGCAACGGGCACGGCATCGAAGGGCTCCACAGGAACTCGTTACCGAGCTTGCTGTAGGCAAAGCGGTGGATCTTGTCGAGGCTGGCCAGCGTCTGCGCCGGATCAGGCAGGGCCGGGGTGATGAACTCCAGCAGCGACTCGGAATAGTCGGTGGTGATTTGATCGTTGGTCAGGGCCGAGCCCAGTTCTTCCGGGTGCGGGGTTTGCGCCAGGCGAGCATCGGCCGTGACGCGCAGGCATTCGCGCTCGATGCCGTGCAGGCACTGCTCCAGAAGAGAGAGGTTGGCGCGCTCGCTGAGCAGAGCCAGGCGGCGGTTGAGAAGTTGGCTCAAGTTGGATTCCTTCACGCGTCAGTCGCCCCAATATGGGGGTGGTCAGGACGGTCTACAAGGGTGAAGTTGAAACTGGCGTGGTCGCCTGGTTTTGTTGGCATCGCTCAGTTCCGTCCCTGATTCGGCGCCGCGGCGCTCCAAGCGCATTTCGGCACTGCATTGGCAGTGCCGAAATTAACTCAAATCAGCCGTTGGCCGCTACAGGACAGCGAACGTGCCTTGTGCTTTTGCGACCAGCTTGTCGCCCTGCAACACATCCGCTTCGACGACCAGCGTGCGTCGCCCGGGGTGGATGACCTTGGCGATACATAGCACTTCGCCTTCAGCCACCGCGCGGATGTAGTTGATTTTGCACTCAATGGTCGCGCTCTGCTGATCGAAGCCATGGGTGCTGGAACAGGCCAGGCCCATGCTGATGTCCACCAGGCTGAACAACACACCACCGTGCAACTTGCCGGCGCGGTTGCGCAATTGCGGCTCCAGGCTCAGCGCTACATGCGCCACACCGTCTTCCAGCGATTGCACGCGGCAGCCGAGCAACTGGCTGAAGGCGCTCTGGGTCAGGCCGTCCGGGAGGGCCATCAGCGTTTCTTCAACTGTTTGGCGTTGGCGAACAACGAGGCCATGGCGTTATTGGTCGGTGCGGCGGCAACGCTCTCCTTGCGCGGTGCCGAGCTTTGCTGGCGCGGGGCCGAGCCCGGACGTGCGCCGCGAGCACCGTCGATTTTCTCGCCCGGGGTGTCGCTCATGCGCATCGACAGGCCTACGCGTTTGCGCGGGATGTCGACTTCCATGACCTTGACCTTGACCACATCACCGGCTTTAACGGCTTCGCGCGGGTCCTTGATGAATTTCTCGGACAAGGCCGAGATATGCACCAGACCGTCCTGGTGCACGCCGATATCGACGAAAGCCCCGAAGTTGGTCACGTTGGTCACCACGCCTTCCAGGATCATCCCCAGTTGCAGGTCCTTGAGGTCTTCGACACCTTCCTGGAACTCGGCGGTCTTGAACTCCGGGCGCGGGTCGCGGCCTGGTTTCTCCAGCTCCTGGAGAATATCGGTCACCGTCGGCAGGCCGAAGGTCTCGTCGGTGAATTTCTTCGGATCAAGACGCTTGAGGAACCCGGCGTCGCCGATCAGCGAGCGGATGTCCCGCTCGGTGTCCGTAGCGATGCGTTTGACCAGCGGGTAGGCTTCGGGGTGAACCGCCGAGCTGTCCAGCGGATTGTCGCCATTCATCACGCGCAAGAAACCTGCCGCCTGCTCGAAGGTTTTTTCGCCCAGACGGCTGACTTTTTTCAGCGCTGCACGGGTTTTGAATGCACCGTTTTCGTCGCGGTGAGCCACGATATTTTGCGCCAGTGTGGCATTGAGGCCCGAAATTCGCGCGAGCAGTGCTACCGAAGCCGTGTTCACGTCCACGCCCACGGCGTTCACGCAGTCTTCAACCACAGCGTCCAGGCCGCGTGCCAGCTTGAGCTGAGACACGTCGTGCTGGTACTGGCCGACACCGATGGATTTAGGGTCGATTTTCACCAGTTCGGCCAGCGGGTCTTGCAGGCGGCGGGCGATCGATACGGCGCCACGGATCGAAACGTCCAGATCCGGGAATTCCTTGGCTGCCAGTTCCGATGCCGAGTACACCGAAGCACCGGCCTCGGACACCATCACTTTGGTGACTTTCAGGGCCGGGTATTTTTTCATCAGATCGATGACCAGCTTGTCGCTTTCGCGGCTGGCAGTGCCGTTGCCAATGGCAATCAGATCGACCGAATGCTTGGCACACAGGGCGGCCATGACCGAAATGGTCTGGTCCCACTTGTTGTGCGGCACGTGCGGGTACACGGTGGCGTACTCCAGCAGCTTGCCGGTGGCATCGACCACGGCAATCTTGCAACCGGTGCGCAGGCCCGGGTCCAGGCCCAGGGTGGCGCGCGGGCCAGCCGGCGCGGCCAGCAGCAGGTCGTGCAGATTGTGGGCGAATACATTGATGGCTTCGGTTTCAGCGGCGTCGCGCAATTCACCCAGCAGGTCGGTTTCGAGGTGGGTGTAGAGCTTGACCTTCCAGGTCCAGCGCACCACTTCGCTCAACCATTTATCAGCCGGGCGGTTTTGATTTTCCAGACCGAAGCGCTGGGCAATCATCATTTCGCCAGGGTGCATCGTGCCGGGCAATTCTTCACCGACTTTGAGCGACGAGCTCAGAATGCCTTCGTTGCGACCGCGGAAAATCGCCAGTGCGCGGTGCGATGGCATGCTTTTGAGCGGTTCATCGTGCTCGAAGTAATCGCGGAACTTGGCGCCTTCCTCTTCCTTGCCGGCAATCACGCGGGCGCTGAGGATGGCTTCCTGTTTGAGGAAGCTGCGCAGCTTGTCCAGCAGGCTGGCGTCTTCGGCGAAGCGCTCCATGAGGATGTACTTGGCGCCATCAAGGGCTGCCTTGACGTCAGCCACACCTTTTTCGGTGTCGACAAAACGGACAGCTTCGGCATCTGGCGTGAGTGTCGGGTCGTTGAACAGGCCGTCTGCCAGCTCGCCGAGGCCGGCTTCCAGGGCGATCTGGCCCTTGGTGCGGCGCTTTTGCTTGTACGGCAGGTACAAGTCTTCAAGGCGGGTCTTGGTGTCGGCGAGTTTGATGTCGCGGGCCAGTTCGGGGGTCAACTTGCCTTGTTCTTCGATGCTGGCGAGGATACTGACGCGCCGCTCGTCGAGTTCGCGCAGGTAGCGCAGGCGCTCTTCGAGGTGACGCAACTGGGTGTCATCCAGGCTGCCGGTCACTTCCTTACGATACCGCGAGATGAAGGGTACGGTGGAGCCCTCATCCAGAAGAGCGACGGCCGCTTCGACCTGCTGCGGGCGCACGCCGAGTTCTTCGGCGATGCGGCTGTTGATGCTGTCCATAAAACCACCTGACAAAATGTGATGCAGGCTCGCAGGCCCGGGCTTGAAGGCTTGCGAGGCTGGTTGAGCAGCCCGGAAGGGGCCGCTGCCTGGGCCAAAAGGGCAGCCTGTTGACCCGTGAAGTCAGCTGATTACGCCAGATGTTGAAAAAATAAATACTGGCACAACCATTGAAAGTTCGAGATTGCCCGACACAAAAGGCCGCGCATTATAACCAGCGTTCCCGGATTCAGGGGATTGCGCGCGGTGGTCTCATTACCTGGTCTAATGTTTAAGGAAGAAAAATCTGCTAACAATGCACACAATGCGTATCGCAGCGGCTGAGCCATAATGCGCGCCGAGATCACAGGAGCATCCTAATGAGCAGCACTGCACAAACGTCTGAAGGCGAAAAAATCCTTATCGTTGATGATGATCCTGGGCTGAGCAACTTGCTGGTACGTTTCTTTTCCAGCAAGGGTTATCGCGCCACTTCCGTGACCAATGCAGCGGACATGGATCGTCGGCTGGCCCGCGAAATGTACCACCTTGTGGTGCTGGATCTGATGCTGCCCGGCGAAGACGGCCTGTCAGCCTGTCGCCGTTTGCGTGCAGCGGGCAATCGCGTGCCGATCATCATGCTGACAGCCAAAGGTGATGAACTTAGCCGTATCAAGGGCCTGGAACTGGGTGCCGACGATTATCTGGCCAAGCCTTTCAACCCCGATGAGCTGATGGCCCGTGTGCGTGCGGTATTGCGTCGTCAGGCGCCGCCGGTGCCGGGTGCGCCGGGTAGCGAAGACGAAAGCGTGACATTCGGTGATTACGAGTTGTCCCTGGCAACCCGCGAACTCAAACGTGGCGACGAAGTTCACATGCTCACCACGGGTGAGTTTGCGGTACTTAAAGCCCTGGTCATGCATGCCCGCGAGCCATTGACCCGCGACAAGCTGATGAACCTGGCCCGTGGTCGTGAGTGGGATGCGCTGGAGCGTTCAATCGATGTCCAGATTTCCCGTTTGCGCCGCATGATCGAGCCGGATCCGTCCAAGCCCCGCTATATCCAGACCGTCTGGGGCGTGGGTTATGTGTTCGTGCCGGATGGCAACGCAACCAAATGACAGATCATTTGTAGGAGCGAGTCGCACTGGTGCTGTCTGGTACCGTGTGGCTCGCGATTTATCTTTTTTTCGGGCCTCGGGGCTCGCTCCTGCAAAGTATAAAAGCGGCTGTCTATGAAAACCCCTGTCTGGTTCCCCCAAAGTTTCTTCTCGCGCACACTCTGGCTTGTCCTGATTGTTGTGCTGTTTTCCAAGGCCCTGACGCTGGTTTATCTGCTTATGAACGAGGACGTGCTGGTTGACCGCCAGTACAGCCACGGCGTGGCGCTGACCCTGCGTGCCTATTGGGCCGCCGATGAGGAAAACCGCAATAAGATCATCGATGCCGTTGATTTGGTTCGCGTCGTGGGCGGAGGTGTACCCGAGGGTGAACAGCACTGGCCTTACAGCGAGATTTATCAGCGTCAGATGCAGGCCGAGCTTGGCCCCGATACAGAGGTGCGCTTGCGTATGCACACATCCCCTGCGCTGTGGGTGCGTGCCCCGAGCCTGGGGGATGGCTGGTTGAAAGTGCCTTTATATCCGCATCCTCTGCGTGGGCAAAAAATCTGGAATGTACTGGGTTGGTTTTTAGCCATCGGCTTGTTGTCCACTGCTTCGGCGTGGATTTTCGTCAGCCAGCTTAATCAGCCCCTCAAGCGTCTGGTGTATGCAGCTCGCCAGTTGGGGCAGGGGCGCAGCGTGCGCTTGCCTGTCGGCGACACGCCCAGCGAAATGACGGAGGTGTATAGCGCCTTCAATCAGATGGCTGAAGACGTCGAACAGGCGGGCCGCGAGCGAGAACTGATGCTTGCAGGCGTGTCCCATGACCTGCGCACCCCGCTGACCCGCTTGCGTCTGTCTCTGGAGCTGATGGGCAACCACAACGACCTGACCGACGACATGGTGCGTGATATTGAGGACATGGACGCGATTCTCGACCAGTTCCTGGCCTTTATCCGTGACGGCCGTGACGAGCCGGTTGAAGAGGTTGATCTGTGTGAATTGATCCGTGAAGTGGTGGCACCCTATAACCAGAACGGAGAGCAGGTGCGCCTGCGTCTGCAGCCGATTCAGCCGTTTGCGCTACGTCGGGTATCGATGAAGCGTTTGCTCAACAACCTGATCGGCAATGCCTTGCACCATGCTGGCGAAGACGTGGAGGTTGCGGCTTACGTATCGGGTGATGTCAGCGCGCCGTATGTGGTGCTGAGTGTGATGGACCGGGGGGCAGGGATTGATCCTGCGGAGCTGGAAGATATCTTCAACCCGTTTATCCGCGGTGACCGTGCCCGTGGCGGTAAAGGTACGGGGCTGGGGCTGGCGATCGTCAAGCGGATTGCCTCCATGCATGGTGGCAATGTCGAGCTGCGTAACCGCAGCGGCGGAGGGCTTGAAGCCCGTGTACGTTTGCCGCTGGGGCTTATGTTGCCAAGAGGGGCGGTATAGCTTTGACCCTGTGGGAGCGGGCTTGCCCGCTCCCACAACAAGTCTGCTCACCCAAGGGTTGATGCGCTGTCAGCCTTTGCCCTTGGTCCGGGTCATATGCGGGCTGCTGTTTTTTTCCAGGTGCTGGATGATAATCCCGGCCACATCCTTGCCGGTGGTGGTTTCAATGCCTTCCAGGCCTGGCGATGAGTTGACCTCCAGCACCAGCGGGCCGTGGTTGGAGCGCAGGATATCGACACCCGCCACACTCAGCCCCATGACCTTGGCCGCACGAATGGCGGTCATGCGCTCTTCGGGGGTGATCTTGATCAGGCTGGCGCTGCCGCCCCGGTGAAGGTTGGAGCGGAACTCTCCAGGTTTGGCCTGGCGTTTCATGGCCGCGATCACCTTGTCACCGACCACGAAGCAGCGAATATCGGCACCCCCGGCCTCCTTGATGTATTCCTGCACCATGATGTTTTGCTTGAGGCCCATAAAGGCCTCAATCACCGACTCGGCGGCGGTAGCGGTTTCACACAGCACCACGCCGATGCCCTGGGTGCCTTCCAGCACCTTGATGACCAGCGGGGCGCCGTTGACCATTTCGATGAGGTCGGGAATATCATCCGGCGAGTGGGCAAAACCGGTTACCGGCAAACCCAGGCCACGCCGGGACAACAGCTGCAACGAACGTAATTTGTCCCGCGAGCGAGCAATTGCCACCGATTCGTTGAGCGGAAACACGCCCATCATTTCAAACTGGCGCAGCACTGCGCAGCCATAGAACGTGACTGACGCGCCAATGCGCGGGATCACAGCATCAAAGCCTTCCAGCGGCTTGCCGCGATAGTGAATCTGCGGCTTATGACTGGCTATGTTCATATAGGCGCGCAGGGTATCGATCACTACCATCTCATGGCCTCGTTCGGTACCGGCTTCAACCAGACGACGAGTGGAATACAGACGCGGGTTACGCGACAGCACAGCGATCTTCATGCAACACCTGTGGCAGAGGTAGTAGTGACCGGGAATTCCGGCTTGTCTTGTACATATTTTAGTGCAGGGTTGACGACCAATTGGCCGTCGATCAACGCTTTTGAGCCCAGCAACAAGCGATAACGCATCGATTTGCGGCAGGCGAGGGTGAACTCGACCGGCCAGACCCTATCACCCAGCGCCAGGCCGGTGCGGATCACATAGCGAACCTGGGTGTGGCCATTGGAGCTTTTAATGGTTTTAATTGCCACCAAAGGCGCTTCACAGTGACGGTGACGCAGTTGTACCAGGGTGCCCAGGTGGGCATTGAAACGTACCCACTCGACACCGTCGCGCACAAAAGGCTCGATTTCGGTAGCGTGCAGGCTGGAAGTACTGGCACCGGTGTCGATTTTCGCGCGCAGGCCGGCGACTCCCAAATCGGGAAGCGCCACCCACTCGCGCAGACCGACAACGGTCAAGTGATCAAAAGTCTTCAATATAAGTAACCAGCGATTAACGTATTCAGGCCGCAGGAGGAACCCTGCAGGTAAAGCAATCGGCGATGCCGATTTGGCAATGTACAAAGAGCATTCACGCAGAATATTCAGCAAATGGCGACAGTTATCTGCGTGTCCGCTACTCGGCAGGCAGGCATTCTATCGGGACGAATGCTTCAGTTGTTCATTGCAAGTAGTAGTACAGTTCTGACTATTCAAGTGAAGAGGAATTCCAGTGGCGCAAAAGCAGGAAGAGGACGACAAGGTTCGCCTGGATAAGTGGCTCTGGGCGGCGCGTTTTTACAAGACCCGGGCACTGGCCAAGGCCGCGATTGAAAGCGGCAAGGTGCATTGCCGGGGTGAGCGCTGCAAGCCGAGCAAAGAACCTCGCCTGGGCGATGAACTGCAAATTCGTGTTGGCCTTGAAGAGCGCACTGTCGAAGTCAAAGCGCTGTCTGTGGTCCGCCGTGGCGCCCCTGAAGCCCAATTGCTGTACGCCGAAACCGAACAAAGCATCGCCAAGCGCGAAAACGCGGCTGCCATGCGCAAATCCGGGGCCATGGGCATCACGACTGATGGCAAACCGACCAAGAAGCAGCGGCGCCAACTGCATCAGTTTCATGACGCCAGTGGGGGCGAGTGAGCTGGCCAGGGCCCGCAAGCCGTACGTCGAGTCCGTGGCTGCATGGCTTGTAATCATTCAGGTATGGCGCCATATAGGGTCATCAGACCTGCACGATATTTAATGGCGCTTACACATTTTGTCACCAATTCAGAACTCTATTCTTATGTCCGACTTACACAAAACCGATGCCACACAACGCTTTATGTTCGATACCAGCGACGCCCGCGGCGAACTGGCCTCGTTGGAGCACAGCTACGCTGACGTGTTGGCCAAGCACGCTTATCCACAGCCGGTCCAGCAATTGCTGGGCGAGCTGATGGCTGCGGCTGCGTTGCTGGTGGGCAACCAGAAAATCGATGGCTTGCTGAGCCTGCAGGCCCGTTCCGAAGGCCCGGTGCCGCTGCTGATGATCGAATGCACCAGCGACCGGGAAATACGCGGCCTGGCCCGTTTTGACGCCGACCAGATTGCTGCCGATGCCACGCTGGCTGACCTGCTGCCCAACGGCGTACTGGCCATTACCATCGATCCGGTGGTCGGCAAGCGCTACCAGGGCATCGTGGACCTGAACGGCGAAACCCTGGCTGACTGCTTCACCAATTACTTCGTGATGTCCGAGCAAGTGCCGACCCGCTTCTGGCTGGTTGCTGATGGCCAGCGTGCGCGGGGCATGTTCCTGCAGCAGTTGCCTGCCGATGTGGTCAAGGATGAAGACGAGCGCGTCGACAGCTGGGACCGCCTGCTGATGCTGGGCGATACGCTCAAATCAGAAGAGCTGCTGGGGCTGGATAACGAGACCATCCTGCACCGTTTGTATCACGAAGAAACCGTGCGCCTGTTTGATAATCAGGCCATTGAATTCAAGTGCAGTTGCTCCCGTGAGCGTTCGGGCAATGCCCTGACCAGCCTGGGTCATGCCGATGCGCTCAATCTGGTGACCGAGCATGGCGGTCATATCGAAATCGATTGCCAGTTCTGCAACGAGCGTTACCTGTTTGATGCAGCAGATGTCGATCAATTGTTCGCTGGCGCAGGTGTTGAATCCCCTTCGGGCACTCATCACTAAAACGTTTCAGCTCAGGTAAAACACCTGTCAAAGCCCGTTCTTGCGCGGTTCTGACAGGTGGGGCCTACTCTTTTTGGGGTTTTCTGGCATAATCCGGCCCACTTTTTTCGCGGTAGTAGTGCAAACTTTTCTACTACAAAACGTTTGGCGCACTCGGCCAATGGCCGACGGGGAACCTCATGACGCAAGCTAATAACGCCGTGTACACCGATCTGAGCATCGACGATCTGGTCAAAGAAGCCCTGAACCGTGGTGAAGGCGTGCTTGCCGACAATGGCGCACTGGTTGTCGAAACTGGCCACCGTACAGGCCGTTCGCCGGCTGACCGCTTCATTGTTGAAGAACCGTCCACTCAGGCTGCCATTGCCTGGGGCCCGATCAACCGCAAGTTCCCGGCCGACAAGTTCGATGCCCTGTGGGACCGCGTCGAGGCGTTCAACAACGCGCAAGAGCATTTCGTTTCCCACGTGCATGTAGGTGCTTCCGAAGACCACTACCTGGCCGTGAAAATGACCACCCAGACTGCCTGGCAGAACCTGTTCGGTCGTTGCCTGTTCATCAACCCGGCCAAGTACAACCCTGCCGGTCGTGATGAGTGGCAAGTGCTTAACGTGGCCAACTTCGAGTGCGTGCCTGAGCGTGATGGCACCAACTCTGACGGTTGCGTGATCATCAACTTCGCCCAGAAAAAAGTGCTGATCGCCGGCATGCGTTACGCCGGTGAAATGAAAAAAGCCATGTTCTCGGTACAGAACTTCCTGCTGCCTGCTGCTGACGTACTGCCGATGCACTGCGCTGCCAACATTGGCGAAGAAGGCGACGTGACCCTGTTCTTCGGTCTGTCCGGTACCGGTAAAACCACCCTGTCCGCCGATGAAAGCCGTTACCTGATCGGTGACGACGAACACGGTTGGGGCGAAGGCGTGGTGTTCAACATCGAAGGCGGTTGCTATGCCAAGTGCATCGACCTGTCGGAGAAGAACGAGCCGGTTATCTGGAAAGCCATCAAGCACGGCGCTGTTCTGGAAAACGTTGTGCTCGACGCTGCCGGTCACCCTGACTATGCCGATGTCAGCCTGACCCAGAACAGCCGCGCCGCTTACCCGCTGGAGCACGTTGCCAAGCGTTCCGAGAAGAACCTGGGCGGCGAACCAAACGCTGTGATCTTCCTGACCTGCGACCTGACAGGCGTACTGCCACCTGTGTCGATCCTCAGCGAAGAGCAAGCGGCCTACCACTTCCTGTCTGGCTACACCGCACTGGTGGGCTCGACTGAAATGGGTTCAGGCAGCGGCATCAAGTCGACTTTTTCCACCTGCTTTGGCGCACCGTTCTTCCCGCGTCCGGCCGGTGAATACGCAGAGCTGCTGATCAAGCGCATCCGTGGCTTCGGCTCCAAGGTGTACCTGGTTAACACCGGCTGGACCGGCGGTGGCTACGGCGTTGGCAAGCGCTTCAACATCCCGACCACCCGTGCGGTGATTGCTGCGATCCAGAGCGGTGCTCTGATCGGCGCTGAAACCGAGCACCTGGACATCATCAACCTGGACGTGCCTAAAGCCGTACCGGGCGTTGAGACTGTTCTGCTCAACCCGCGCAACACCTGGGCTGACAAAACTGCCTACGACGAAGCTGCCAAAGCATTGGCCGGCCTGTTCGTAGAGAACTTCAAGAAGTTCGACGTCAGCGACGCGATCAAGGCAGCCGGCCCGAAGGCGTAAGTATTCGGTCAGTGTGTTGATCCACAAAAAAGCCGCCTGAAAAGGCGGCTTTTTTGTGCCTGAATTTTTCTGTGGGTATACATCCTGTGGGAGCGGGCTTGCTCGCGATGGCATCGCGGCGGTGAATCAGACAAAACCGCAGCGTCTGCATCGCGAGCAAGCCTGCTCCCACATGCCTAGGCCTCCAGGCCTTGGGTATCCCACTGTCCGCTGCAGATCGCCGCGTAGAGCATACCGATGGTCAGCGGTACTTTGCTTTCCCGACCCTTGGCCTTGCGCTTGAGGTGCGGGTCATTACCGGCGGGCTGGAAATAGCGATAGGCATCGTAGTCCGCCAGTTCCAGGCCAAAACGTTCTTCCAGGGCTTCTATCAAATGCTGGGCATCCGCGCCATTGCAGCCCAAATCAGCATTGATCGCGGTCTTGAGGCTGATGGTCTTGTGTTCCGGCAAGCCGATTTCTTCGTGCAGCAGCTGCAGCAGCTCACGCAGGGTTGGGGTATCCGGGAGGTCTGGGGCGAGGTTCATTATTCATTGTCCCGATTTTCAGTGTGAGCGTTTGTTGGAGTGTCTTTTATGGCGCTGTTAAAAGTGCTATTTTTAGTGCTTGATTGTGTTGGCTCAGCAGCTTACAGATTTAGCAGATGAGTCTTTCCGTATACATAGGCATGAGGCCATATCATGACATTCGCCATGCTCGCTAAAGTCGCTGCGTCAGTAACAGATCTGAAAAAAGACCCTATGGGTACTTATCGTGAAAGCGGTGGTGACCCAATGGTCATTCTCAATCGTAACGAACCTGCGTTTTATATTCTTTCCCCTGAGCGCTACGAGCTGTTGCTGGAGATGATCGACGACGCTGAATTGGCCAGGTTGGTCAAAGAGCGGCGTGGCAATCCTACAATCAAGGTCGAAATTGATGAGCTCATCGCAACTGCCGAGAAAAACTGAGTCGCAGGCAGATGCAATCAAGACTTATACCCTTGAGTTCGAAATTGAAGCAAAAAAGGAGCTGGAAAAGCTGGATAAGGTGCTCCAGATCCAGCTACTAAAGAAGCTCAAGTGCCGTTTGTTGTCCCCAAAGGTTCCGGCCGTCGGGCTCAGGAATATGCCGAACTGTTACAAAATCAAGCTGCGTGCCAGCGGGGTGAGGCTGGTGTATGAAGTGATTGATAACCGTCTGATAGTTCTGGTGCTTGGTGTCGGTCGCCGTGATGACCATGCTGTCTATATCGCCGCGAAGAAGCGTCTGCACTAGTGATATCGGGTAATTTCAAAACACACCTGTATCATCCTCTCTCAATTTGCCCCGACCTTTTCTCGATCGTCTGCAAACTTGGCGTTAAAGTTTTGCGCGTGTGGCGGTCAATGGAGTGACAGTGATGTACAACACCCTGGAACAGGTTTTCGGTTATCCACAATTTCGTGCCGGGCAAGAGGCGGTGGTCAGTGCTGTTTTGGCCGGGCGTTCGGCGGCAGCGATTTTCCCCACGGGCTCGGGCAAGTCGTTGTGTTATCAACTGCCGGCGCTGCTGTTGCCCCACCTGACGCTGGTGGTTTCGCCGCTGTTGGCTCTTATGCAGGACCAACTGGCTTTTTTGCAGCGCCACGGCATTGCCGCCGCCAGTATTGATTCCGCGCAAAGTCGTGAGGACGCCAGTGCCGTTATGGCCCGGGCCAAGGCGGGCGAATTGAAGATCCTGATGATTTCGGTCGAGCGCCTGAAAAACGAGCGCTTCCGTAACTTTTTGCAGCAAGTACCGATTTCACTGCTGGTGGTGGATGAAGCCCACTGTATTTCTGAATGGGGGCATAACTTTCGCCCTGATTATCTGAAACTTCCAGACTACCAGCGCCAGTTCAATATCCCCCAAGCCTTGCTGCTTACAGCGACCGCCACGCCCAATGTGATCGCGGACATGCAGGCCAAGTTCGCGATTGCCGAGACGGATGTGATCACCACCGGCTTCTATCGCGCCAACCTCAACCTGTGGGTTGAGCCGGTCAGCGGCGCGGCAAAGCGCCAGCGCCTGGTGCAGTGGATGAACGGGCGCATCGGCCAGCCGAGCATCGTCTATGTCACATTGCAACGGACCGCCGAGCAGATTGCCGAGCACCTCAGCCAGCACGGTATCAGTGCCAATGCTTATCACGCCGGTTTGCCCCATGAGCAGCGCGAGGGCATTCAGCGCCAGTTCATGGGCGGGCAGCTGAACTGCATCGTCGCCACCATCGCCTTCGGGATGGGTATCGATAAAAGCGATATCCGTAATGTGGTGCATTTCGACCTGCCCAAATCGATTGAAAACTATAGCCAGGAAATCGGTCGCGCCGGGCGTGATGGCCAGCCCTCCGACTGTCTGGTGCTGGCCAACCGCGACAGCCTTAACGTGCTGGAAAACTTTGTGTATGGCGACACGCCCGAGCTTGCGGGTATTCGCTGTGTACTTGAGGAGTTGCGTGGAGCAATACCTGAAGGGCAGTGGGAATTTATGCTGCTGCCGTTGTCCGATCAGAGCAATATTCGTCAGCTACCGCTTAAAACCTTGCTGGTGCAGCTGGAGTTGCGCGGCTTGATAGCACCGCGCTATGCCTACTTTGCCGAGTATCGTTTCAAATTCCTGATCGAGCCCGAGGTATTACTGGCCAAATTCGAAGGTGAACGTCAGCAATTTGTCTCGGCCATCATTCAGACCTCCACCCGCGCCAGAACCTGGGCCACGGTAAATTTCGACACCCTGTACGAGCAGCATCAGGCCGATCGCAATCGGGTGGTCAAAGCGCTGGATTATTTTCAGGAGAAGGGTTGGATCGAGCTTGAAAGCAAGCAGATGACCGACGTCTACAGCCTGCTGGTGAGCGATTTTGATGCCGAGGCATTAAGCCAGGAGCTGCATGCTTACTTCTGTGCCCACGAGAGCGGCGAGATCAAGCGGATTCACGCAATGCTGGCGCTGTTTGCCAGTGATACCTGTCTGAGCTACCGACTGGCCCGGTATTTTGGCGATGACCAGGCACCTCGGCAGTGCGGGCATTGCTCGGTATGCGCAGGACAGGTGGCGCGTTTACCGGAGCCCCCCGCGCTGGCGCCGCTTGTGGATAAAAACGTTGAAGCACTGTGTGGCGCTTTTATCCACAGGCATCAGGAATACGCAGGAAGTTATCCCCCGGCAGAACGCCTGACCCGGTTTTTATGCGGGATCAGTGTGCCGATGTTCACCAAGATGAAAGCGCGGGCCATTCCGGGGTTTGCAGCGTTGGAAAATTATCCCTATGCCGAGGTTCGCGATTGGGCTGCGAAGCATCTGAACGGTCTGTAATCCAACTACCTGTGGGTGTTGTGGGAGCGGGCTTGCTCGCGATTGGATCGCCGTGGTTTGACAGATAGACCGCGTCGTAGCCATCGCGAGCAAGCCCGCTCCCACAAGGTGTTATGCACCTACCCCAACAACTCGCGTAGCACACGGGTGAAGTCGCGGCAGCTGGCCTCTTCATCGGCATGATGCCCGTCGCGAACTACCCATTGGCCGTTAACCATCACGTTGCGTATCTGGCGGTCGCCGCCGGCAAACAACCAGCGGTTTAGAATGGCGTCGTCCTGTGCGGTGGCCAGGTACGGGTCGTTGCCGTCAAGCACCAGCCAGTCGGCGCGTTGACCAACGGCCAAGCCAACGACTGGTTGCCCCATCGCTTGTGCACCACCCGCCAGGGCGGCGTCGTACAGCGTACGCCCGACCATCGGCTGATCACTGCTATACATCCGGTTGCGGCGTTGGTCGCGCAAACGTTGGCCGTACTCCAGCCAGCGCAGTTCCTCGACCACGCTCAGTGATACATGGCTGTCCGAACCGATGCCCATGCGCCCGCCTTGAGCGAGGTAATCCACCGCCGGGAAAATACCGTCACCCAGGTTGGCTTCAGTGGTCAGGCACAATCCGGCGACGGCCTTGCTCTGCGCCATCAGTTGAACTTCGTCTGCGTTGGCGTGGGTGGCATGCACCAGGCACCAGCGCGAATCGACTTCGACATTGTCATATAGCCACTGGATCGGACGCTTGCCGCTCCAGCTCAGGCAGTCGTCGACTTCCTTTTGTTGCTCGGCAATATGGATATGCACCGGGCAGGTTGTGTCGCTGGCGCCCAGCACTGCGTTTATTTGCCCGGGAGTAACGGCGCGTAACGAGTGAAAACACAGCCCCAGGGTCTGCGCTGGCTGTTGCGCCAGTAGCGGCTTGAGCTGTTGCTGCAATTTGAGGTATTGCTCGGTGCTGTTGATAAAGCGCCGCTGACCGTCGTTGGGTGCCTGGCCGCCAAAACCCGAGTGGCTATAAAGTACCGGCAGCAACGTCAGGCCAATGCCGGTGGAGCGTGCAGCTTCGCTAATTCGCAGTGCCAGCTCAGCCGGGTTGGTATAGGGCTGCCCTGACAGATCGTGATGGACATAATGGAATTCCGCCACCGAGGTGTAACCGGCCTTGAGCATCTCGATGTACAACTGACGGGCAATGACGCCGAGTTGTTCAGGGCTGATTTTTCCGACGAGCCGATACATCAAGTCGCGCCACGTCCAGAAGCTGTCATTGGGGTTGCCCGCCACTTCGGCCAAACCGGCCATGGCCCGCTGGAACGCGTGAGAGTGCAGATTCGGCATGCCCGGCAACAGCGGGCCGCTCAAACGTTCTGCCCCGTGCGCGTCGGCATTGGCTGTAATTTGTGTCAGGCGACCATCGGCACCCACCTCGATTCGGACATTGGCAGACCAGCCAGTCGGTAGCAGGGCGCGCTCGGCAAAGAAGACAGACATCGGTTCGGTACCCCAAAGCTTGTTATTTGTATATACATATACAGACGTTTGCCTGCCCGGTAAACTCCGGCAAGCTACGCCCTTTACTCATGAACAAGGATTGCCTGTGTCGACTCCGCCTGTCGTGTCCCCGCTGGCCGCCCACATGGGCGACAGCCCGGCCCCGCTTTACGCCCGCGTAAAGCAAATGATCACTCAACAGATCCAGAGTGGAAACTGGCCGCCGCATTACCGTGTGCCATCTGAAAGCGAACTGGTGACCCAGTTGGGTTTCAGCCGCATGACCATCAACCGTGCGCTGCGTGAAATGACCGCCGACGGCTTGCTGGTGCGCATGCAGGGTGTCGGTACCTTTGTGGCCGAGCCCAAGACACAGTCCGCGCTGTTTGAAGTCAACAACATCGCTGATGAAATTGCTGCCCGCGGGCACACTCACACCTGCAAGGTCATCAGCCTGGGTGAAGAAATGGCCGGCTCGGAACGCGCCGCCGTGCTCGATATGCGTGAAGGGCAAAAGGTCTTTCATTCCCTGATCGTGCATTACGAAAACGGGATTGCCGTGCAAATCGAGGACCGTTTCGTGAATGCACAGGTGGCGCCGGACTACCTCAAGCAGGATTTCACCCTGCAAACACCGTATGCCTATTTGTCTCAGGTCGCTCCGCTGACCGAAGGCGAGCATGTGGTCGAAGCGATTCTGGCTGACCCCAAAGAGTGCAAGTTGCTGCAAATCGAGCCAGGCGAGCCGTGCCTGCTGATTCGCCGCCGCACCTGGTCGGGCCGTCAGCCTGTGACCGCCGCCCGGCTGATCCACCCCGGTTCCCGTCATCGTCTTGAAGGACGCTTCAATAAATGAGCCAGCCCGTTGTTTTACGTGCCGTCGATTATCCACGCATGCCGTGGAAAAACGGCGGCGGCAGCACTGAAGAAATCACCCGTGACGCAGGTGAAGGCCTTGTCGGTTTTGGCTGGCGCCTGTCGATTGCCGATATTGGCGAATCAGGTGGCTTTTCGCGTTTTGAGGGTTATCAGCGGATTATCAGCGTGCTGCAAGGCGCGGGCATGAACTTGCAAGTTGACGGGGCGAGCACGCGGGCACTGTTACCCTTTGATGCATATGCGTTCAAGGGTGAAAGCACCGTCTCCTGCACCCTGATTGATGGGCCGATCCGTGACTTCAACCTGATCTACGCCCCGCAGCGCTACGCAGCACGTCTGCAATGGCTGGATGCAACCGTCCCGCAACGCCTGTTCAGTTCGGCGCAGACCGTATTGGTGTTCAGTGCGGGCGAGCAGGTGCATGTTGGCCTGGGTAACACCTGCCATGAACACCTGGGCCGCTACGACTGCCTGCAACTAAGCGGCAATCGCGAGTTGCTGGAAATCACGCTAACCGGGCTGTGTTGCGTGATTGAGTTGAGCGCGGTCTGACACCGTCCTGATCAGGTGGGAGCGGACTTGCTCGCGATGCAGGTGACTCGGTTTATTGGCGGGTCGCAGTGATGCGATCGCGAGCAAGCCCGCTCCCACAGAACACATGCGTTACCAAACGCCCCAAATCAGCGCACACATCTACTTCAGTAACACCCCTCGCTAATTTCTCCCTCTCCACCAAGAACCTTCTCTTGCGGTTGCGCACCTTTATTTCCGTGGCTTGCAGCTTTTTCATCAGGAAAATTTTCAGATTGGCCGCTAACTTGCATATGCTTGTATGTACAAGTACATAAGTGTGCGTCGATCCTCTTCTCACACCCGACGCATCTGCCCAACGCTGAGGAGTTACCCGTGACTTCAACTACCCCAAAATCGCCTGCCGAGTTCACCCGTCACCGTGATGGTGAGATCCGCGCCGCCCGCGGCACCCAGCTCACTGCCAAAAGCTGGATGACCGAAGCACCCCTGCGGATGCTGATGAACAACCTCGACCCGCAAGTGGCCGAGAACCCGACTGAACTGGTGGTGTATGGCGGTATTGGTCGGGCAGCGCGCAACTGGGAGTGCTACGACAAAATCGTCGAAAGCCTGACCAACCTCAACGATGACGAAACCCTGCTGGTGCAATCGGGCAAGCCGGTCGGCGTGTTCAAAACCCACAGCAACGCGCCACGGGTACTGATCGCCAACTCCAACCTGGTACCGCACTGGGCCACCTGGGAGCACTTCAACGAACTCGACGCCAAGGGCCTGGCCATGTACGGCCAGATGACCGCCGGCAGCTGGATCTATATCGGCAGCCAGGGCATCGTCCAGGGCACCTACGAAACCTTCGTCGAGGCCGGTCGCCAGCACTACAACGGCAGCCTGGTCGGCAAGTGGGTACTGACCGCAGGCCTGGGCGGCATGGGCGGCGCACAACCGCTGGCAGCAACTCTGGCCGGTGCCTGCTCGCTGAACATCGAATGCCAGCAAAGCCGTATCGATTTCCGTCTGGCCACCCGTTATGTCGACGAGCAAGCCGCGGACCTGGATGACGCACTGGCGCGTATTGCCAAATACACCGCTGAAGGCAAAGCGATTTCCATTGCCCTGTGCGGCAACGCTGCTGAACTGCTGCCAGAAATGGTTCGCCGTGGTGTGCGCCCGGACATGGTCACCGACCAGACCAGCGCCCACGACCCGCTGAATGGCTACCTGCCAAAAGGCTGGACCTGGGAGCAGTACCGCGACCGCGCCGTGACCGATCCGGCTGCTGTGGTCAAAGCTGCCAAAGCGTCAATGGGTGAGCACGTTGAAGCGATGCTGGCATTCCAGAAAGCTGGCGTGCCGACCTTCGACTACGGCAACAACATCCGTCAGATGGCTAAAGAAGTTGGCGTAGAAAACGCCTTCGACTTCCCGGGTTTTGTCCCTGCTTATATCCGCCCACTGTTCTGCCGTGGTGTAGGGCCGTTCCGCTGGGTCGCGCTGTCGGGGGATGCCGAAGATATCTACAAGACCGATGCCAAGGTCAAGGAGCTGATCGCCGACGACGCTCACCTGCACAACTGGCTGGACATGGCGCGCGAGCGCATCAGCTTCCAGGGGCTGCCGGCACGTATCTGCTGGGTCGGCCTGGGCCAGCGTGCCAAGCTGGGCCTGGCGTTCAACGAAATGGTGCGCAGCGGCGAGCTGAAGGCCCCGATCGTGATTGGCCGCGACCACCTGGACTCCGGCTCGGTATCCAGCCCGAACCGCGAAACCGAAGCCATGCAGGACGGCTCGGATGCCGTGTCCGACTGGCCACTGCTCAATGCCTTGCTCAACACTGCCAGCGGCGCGACCTGGGTGTCGCTGCACCACGGCGGCGGCGTCGGCATGGGCTTCTCCCAGCATTCGGGCATGGTGATCGTGTGTGACGGTACCGACGAAGCGGCTGAGCGCATCGCCCGTGTCCTGCACAACGACCCGGCCACCGGTGTAATGCGTCACGCCGATGCCGGTTACGACATCGCCATCGATTGCGCCAACGAGCAGGGCCTGAACCTGCCGATGATCAACGGCTGACCTCTGGTCTCCCGTGGGAGCGAGCCTGCTCGCGAACGGCCTTCGCGAGCAGGCTCGCTCCCACATGGTTGTTAAAGATTTCTATAATTTTCGGTAACACGCGTGAAGGAGTATTAACGTGCTTGAGTTAAACCTGATCCCCGGCCAACTGAGCCTTGCCCAACTGCGTGACATTTATCAGCAGCCGGTTACCCTCAGCCTGGACGCGAGCGCCTCGGCGCAGATCGATGCCAGCGTGGCGTGCGTTGAGCAGATCCTTGCCGAAAACCGCACCACCTACGGTATCAATACAGGTTTTGGCTTGTTGGCTTCGACCAAAATCGCCAGCGAAGACCTGGAAAACCTCCAGCGTTCCCTGGTGCTTTCCCACGCCGCCGGTATCGGCGAGCCAATCAGCGATGATCTGGTGCGCCTGATCATGGTGCTCAAGGTCAACAGCCTGAGCCGTGGTTTCTCCGGGATTCGTCGCGTGGTCATCGATGCATTGATCGCCCTGATCAATGCCGAGGTTTACCCGCATATTCCGCTCAAAGGTTCGGTGGGCGCATCGGGCGACCTGGCACCCCTGGCGCATATGTCCCTGGTGCTGCTGGGTGAAGGCAAGGCTCGTTACAAAGGCGAGTGGCTGGATGCCGTCACTGCCTTGAAACAAGCCGGTCTTGAGCCGCTGACCCTGGCTGCCAAGGAAGGCCTGGCCCTGCTTAACGGTACTCAAGTATCGACGGCCTACGCTCTGCGCGGTCTGTTTGAAGGCGAAGACCTGTTTGCCGCTGCGATGGCCTGTGGCGGCCTGACCGTTGAAGCCGTTCTGGGTTCGCGCTCGCCGTTCGACCCACGCATTCATGCTGCCCGCGGCCAACGCGGTCAAATCGACGCGGCGGCGATTTATCGCGATCTGCTGGGCACCAGCAGCGCAGTGTCCGAGTCGCACAAAAACTGCGACAAGGTACAAGACCCGTACTCCTTGCGCTGCCAGCCACAAGTCATGGGCGCCTGCCTGACCCAGTTCCGTCAGGCCGCCGAAGTGCTGGGCATTGAAGCCAACGCAGTGTCGGATAACCCGCTGGTATTTGCCGAACAGGGCGACGTGATCTCTGGCGGTAACTTCCACGCCGAACCAGTGGCGATGGCAGCCGACAACATGGCCCTGGCCATTGCCGAAATCGGTTCGCTGAGTGAGCGTCGCATCTCGTTGATGATGGACAAGCATATGTCGCAACTGCCGCCGTTCCTGGTGGCCAATGGCGGCGTCAACTCCGGTTTCATGATCGCCCAGGTAACGGCTGCGGCCCTGGCCAGCGAGAACAAGGCGTTGTCCCACCCGCATAGCGTGGACAGCATTCCTACCTCGGCCAACCAGGAAGACCACGTATCGATGGCGCCTTCTGCGGGCAAGCGTCTGTGGGAAATGGCCGAAAACGTTCGCGGTGTTCTGGCCATTGAATGGCTGGCCGCGTGCCAGGGCCTGGATCTGCGTGATGGCCTGAAAACGTCCGCCAAGCTGGAAATCGCCCGCACCACCCTGCGCAGCAAAGTCGCGCATTATGAAAAAGACCGTTTCTTCGCACCGGACATCGAAATCGCCATGCAACTGCTGGCGTCCCGTTGCCTGAACGCACTGCTGCCTGCACACGTTCTGCCAAGCCTGTAATCCAAAAAAACGCAGAGGGCCTACGGGCTCTCTGCGTCTCTGTTTTCGCCGACAAAAATAATCAAGGACGCGAAATGCAAAACCAGACTCAAGGTTTGAAACGCGGGCTTTCCGCTCGCCACATCCGTTTCATGGCGCTGGGTTCAGCGATCGGGACGGGTCTTTTCTATGGTTCAGCCGCTGCCATCCAAATGGCTGGACCTGCTGTGCTGCTGGCTTACCTGATTGGTGGCGCGGCGGTCTTCATGGTCATGCGCGCACTGGGCGAAATGGCCGTGCACAATCCGGTGTCCGGTTCCTTCGGTCACTACGCCAGCACCTATCTAGGGCCCATGTCGGGCTTTATTCTCGGCTGGACCTATGCCTTCGAGATGATCATCGTGTGTCTGGCCGATGTCACCGCGTTCGGTATTTACATGGGCTTCTGGTTCCCGGAAGTGGCGCGCTGGATCTGGGTGCTGGGCATCGTGCTGCTGATTGGCGGCCTGAACCTGTGCAGCGTTAAAGTCTTCGGTGAAATGGAGTTCTGGCTGTCGCTGCTCAAGGTTGCTGCCATCGTGGCGATGATCCTGGCCGGCTTCGGCATCATGCTGTTTGGTATTGGCACCTCGGGCAGCTCCGATGCGGTGGCGACCGGCATCAGCAACCTGTGGTCCTTCGGCGGCTTCATGCCCAATGGCGTGGGCGGTTTGATCGCCTCGTTTGCCGTGGTGATGTTTGCCTTTGGCGGCATTGAAATCATTGGTATCACCGCTGGCGAAGCCAAAGACCCGCAGCGTGTGATCCCTAAAGCGATCAACGCGGTGCCGCTGCGCATTCTGCTGTTCTATGTACTGACTCTGTTTGTACTGATGGCCATTTACCCGTGGACTCAGATCGGCAGCCAGGGCAGCCCGTTTGTGCAGATCTTTGACAGTCTGGGTATCAGCTCGGCGGCCACCATCCTCAATATTGTGGTGATCTCGGCGGCAGTGTCGGCGATCAACAGCGACATCTTCGGTGCAGGCCGCATGATGTACGGGCTGGCCCAGCAAGGGCAGGCGCCCAAGGGCTTTGCCAAAATTTCCAGACACGGCGTGCCGTGGATGACCGTGCTGGTAATGGGCGCCACCTTGCTGGTGGGTGTGGTGCTTAACTACCTGATCCCGGAAAACATCTTTTTGGTAATCGCCTCGATTGCGACCTTTGCCACGGTATGGGTATGGCTGATGATTCTGGTCACCCAGGTGGCCATGCGTCGTTCCATGACCCGTGAACAAGTGGCCGAACTCAAGTTCCCGGTGCCGTTCTGGCCGTATGCGCCGATTGCCGCCATTGTGTTCATGGTGTTTATCTTCGGCGTACTGGGTTACTTCCCTGAGACACAAGCCGCGCTAATGGTAGGTGTGGTCTGGATTCTCATGCTGGTTGTGGCTTATCTGCTGTGGGTAAAACCTGCAGCGGGTCGGGCAATTGAAGTGGCTCCCGAGCTTTCCTGAGTTTTTGATCATTGACGGAGTGACGCGATGAAAACCCTTTGGCAGCACTGCAATGTCGCAACAATGGCCAACGGCACGTACTCGATCATCGAGGATGCCGCCCTCGTCACCCGTGACGGCTACATTGAGTGGCTTGGCCCGCGTCAGCAGTTGCCGACGGGCGAATATGGGCAAACCCACGGCCTTGAAGGCGCGTGGGTAACGCCGGGGCTTATCGATTGCCATACGCACACGGTGTTTGGCGGCAACCGCAGCGGTGAGTTCGAGCAGCGTCTGCAAGGCGTGAGCTATGCCGAAATCGCCGCGGCCGGAGGCGGTATTGCCAGCACTGTGCGTGCGACCCGCGCGGCCAGCGAGGACGAGTTGTTCGACAGTGCCCGTCAGCGTTTGCGGTGTTTGCTGCGCGATGGCGTGACCAGTGTCGAGATCAAGTCCGGTTATGGCCTGAGCCTGGAGAGTGAACGCAAAATTTTGCGGGTGATCCGCCGTCTTGGCGAAGCGTTGCCGGTCACGGTGCGCAGCACCTGCCTGGCCGCCCATGCCTTGCCGCCGGAGTTCAAGGATCGCGCCGATGACTATATCGAGCATATCTGCAACGAGATGCTACCCGCGCTGGCGGCCGAAGGGCTGGTGGACGCTGTGGATGCGTTCTGCGAATACCTGGCGTTCTCACCGGCCCAGGTCGAGCGGGTGTTCAAGGTAGCGCAGCAATTGGGCCTGCCGGTCAAATTGCACGCCGAGCAGCTGTCTTCATTGCATGGCTCCAGCTTGGCGGCGCGCTATCAGGCGCTGTCGGCCGATCATCTGGAATTCATGACCGAAGAAGACGCCATTGCCATGGCCGCCTCCGGCACCGTGGCCGTGCTCTTGCCTGGTGCGTTTTACTTCTTGCGTGAAACCCAGTTGCCGCCGATGGAGGCCCTGCGCAAGCACGGGGTAAAAATCGCCATTGCCAGTGACCTCAACCCGGGAACCTCGCCGGGACTGTCGTTGCGCCTGATGCTGAACATGGCCTGCACCCTGTTCCGTATGACCCCCGAAGAAGCCCTGGCCGGGGTCACCCTGCACGCGGCAACGGCATTGGGCATGGGCGAGACCCACGGCTCGCTTGAGCCCGGCAAGGTGGCCGACTTTGTCGCCTGGAACATTGATCGTCCGGCAGACCTGGCTTATTGGCTGGGCGGTGATCTGGACAAACGCGTCGTGCGTAGCGGCGTTGACGTAACGCTTTAGGAGAAAGCTTGTGGACAAGGTTCTGACATTCAAACAAGGCCGCGTGCCGTTGCTGATCAGCATGCCCCATGCTGGTCTGAAACTGACTCCGGCAGTCAAGGCCGGGCTGATCCCTGAGGCGCAAAGCCTGCCGGACACCGACTGGCATATCCCGCAGCTGTACGACTTTGCCAGCGAGCTGGGTGCCAGCACCCTGGCAGCCGAGTATTCGCGGTTTGTGATTGACCTCAATCGCCCGCAGGACGATGCGCCGATGTATGTGGGCGCCACCACAGGTTTGTTCCCGGCCACGCTATTTGATGGCGTGCCATTGTTTCGTGAAGGGCTGGTGCCTACGAAAGAGGAGCGTGCGACGTACCTGGAGCAGATCTGGAAACCCTATCACCAGACCTTGCAACAGGAACTCAAACGCATGAAAGACGAGTTTGGCTATGCGCTGCTGTTTGATGCGCATTCCATTCGTTCGCAAATCCCTCATCTGTTTGACGGCCGTCTGCCGGACTTCAATCTGGGCACCTTCAATGGTGCCAGTTGCGATCCGACGCTGGCCCGCGATCTTGAAGCCATTTGTGCCGAGCATCCAGCCTACAGTCATGTACTGAACGGACGCTTCAAGGGTGGCCATATCACCCGTCATTACGGCAGTCCGGTGGACAACATCCATGCTGTGCAACTGGAACTGGCGCAGTGCACCTATATGGAAGAGTTCGAGCCGTTCAACTATCGCGAAGACCTTGCGGCACCGACCCGGGTGGTACTCAAGCAATTGTTGGCGCGGATTATTGAGTGGGGCCGGGAACGTTAAGTCAAAAGCCCCTCACCCTAGCCCTCTCCCGGAGGGAGAGGGGACAGAGTGCGCGCGGCCTCAAGAACACCGACAATCAGCCCCCCTCGCCCTACAGGAGAGGGTTGGAGGCGCGCCACCGATCCAAACCCCATCCTTTTAGTAAGGGCATGCTCAATACCTCCAATCGGGTTTATGATGCCTGACGGCAATCTCTTTCGACCCCTCCCTGGAGTGCGTAATGCAGACCTTGTTCCCGCAGATCAAACCCTACGCCCGGCATGAACTGGCGGTCGATGGCCCGCATGTGCTCTACGTTGACGAGAGCGGTTCGCCAGACGGCCTGCCGGTGGTGTTTGTCCACGGCGGGCCGGGGTCGGGTTGCGATGCCAACAGCCGCTGCTATTTCGATCCGGGCCTGTATCGCATCATCACCTTTGATCAGCGCGGCTGTGGTCGCTCGACACCGCACGCCAGCCTGGACAGCAACACCACGTGGGATCTTGTCGCCGATATGGAGCGGATTCGCCTGTACCTGGGCATCGACAAGTGGGTGTTGTTCGGCGGTTCGTGGGGCTCGACCCTGTCACTGGCGTACGCGCAAAGCCATCCAGCGCAAGTACATGGCCTGATTTTGCGTGGGATCTTTCTGGCGCGGCCGCAGGAAATCGAATGGTTCTATCAGGCAGGGGCCAGCCGGATTTTCCCCGACTACTGGCAGGACTATATCGCGCCGATCCCTGAGGAAGAGCGTGACGACCTGATGAGTGCCTTTCACAAGCGCCTCACGGGCAACGACCAGATTGCTCAGATGCATGTGGCCAAGGCATGGTCGACCTGGGAAGGCCGCGCCGCCACCCTGCGGCCCAACCCGCAGGTGGTCGAGCGCTTCTGCGACCCGCACCGGGCATTGTCCATTGCCCGTATCGAATGCCATTACTTTATGAACAACGCGTTCCTTGA
Organism: Pseudomonas bubulae; assembly: GCF_037023725.1. Taxonomy (NCBI): domain Bacteria; kingdom Pseudomonadati; phylum Pseudomonadota; class Gammaproteobacteria; order Pseudomonadales; family Pseudomonadaceae; genus Pseudomonas; species Pseudomonas bubulae. The sequence goes on along the minus strand of NZ_CP146077.1, from coordinate 374,236 downwards.
GCCCAATCAGCTGCTGCGGGACATGCACAAGATTGCCCACCTGCCGGCCGTGATCGTGCATGGCCGCTACGACATGATCTGCCCGCTGGATAACGCCTGGGAGCTGCACCAGGCCTGGCCGGGCAGTGAGCTGCAAATCATCCGTGAAGCCGGGCACGTCGCTTCCGAGCCTGGCATTACCGACGCCCTGGTGCGCGCCACCGAGCAAATGGCCCGTCGTCTGCTCAACTTGCAGCCTGACGAAGCATGAAGGGGCTGTTGCAGCGCGTCAGTGGCGCGCGGGTAGAGGTAGCGGGGGAGATTGTCGGTTCAATCGATCAGGGCTTGCTGGTGCTGGTTGCCGTCGAGCCCGGGGATACCGAAGCCAGCGCCGCCAAGTTGCTGCATAAGCTGCTCAACTATCGGGTATTCAGCGATGCCGAAGGCAAAATGAACCTGTCACTGGCCGATATCGGCGGCGGTTTGCTGCTGGTTTCGCAATTTACCCTGGCGGCAGACACCAAGAGCGGCCTGCGTCCGAGCTTTTCCACGGCAGCACCACCGGCATTGGCCGAGGCGTTGTTCAATCAGCTGCTTGAAGCGGCAAAACGACTTCACCCCAGCGTCGAATCGGGGCGTTTTGGCGCTGATATGCAGGTGCATTTGATCAATGATGGCCCTGTGACATTTTTGTTACAAACCTAAAACCCTGAAAAACCGTGTTTTCGTCTGAAAACAGGGGGGTTTAGCGAGAAATACTTGCTGACAGTAGATGCGTTGTAACGCGGGCTACTAGATAATCCTGCGCTACACAGAGACTAATCCGACACGTCCGGGGAATCATTTATTCCTTTGACGGTCGGAACAGTGCTCGCCAACCTGGCATTTAGATCGCTGGCCGTTGGTTTCATCATCTGTTTTCGGCGAGGTTTGCTCGTGATTGTTAGTCCATTAAATGCACCAAAAATGTCTGCCAAGCGGTTGCGTAACGCACTGGTGACGGGCTCTGCGCTCTTTTGCTTGTTCGGTGCGGGTCAACTGTGGGCATTCAGTCTGGATGACGTGGCGGCTGAGGCTAAAACCCTCGCCGAGCAGAAGTACCAAGCGCCGCGCAGCAATTTGCCAAAGGAATTCCGCGACATGAAGTTCGCGGACTACCAGAAAATCCAGTTCAACCGTGACAAGGCCCAGTGGGCGGGTGACAAAACCCCGTTCAAACTGTCCTTCTATCACCAGGGCATGCATTTCGACACGCCGGTGAAAATCAACGAAGTGACCGCCACCACGGTTGAAGAGATCAAGTACGACCCGAGCCGTTTCGACTTCGGTGACGTCAAGTTCGATCCTAAAGCCACCGAAAACCTCGGTTGGGCGGGTTTCCGCGTGCTGTATCCAATCAACAAGGCGGACAAACAGGACGAGATCATGACCATGCTCGGCGCGAGTTACTTCCGCGTTGTGGGCAAGGGCCAGATCTATGGTCTGTCGGCCCGTGGTATGGCGATCGACACGGCATTGCCGTCGGGCGAAGAGTTCCCGCGCTTCACCGAATTCTGGATCGAAAAACCCAAACCTAACGACAAGCATCTGGTGATCTTCGCCCTGCTGGACTCGCCACGGGCTACCGGTGCTTACCGCTTTACCCTGCGCCCGGGCGTGGACACGGTAGTGGACGTCAAAGCGCAGATGTTCCTGCGTGACAAGGTAGGCAAGCTGGGCATCGCTCCGCTGACCAGCATGTACCTGTTTGGCGCCAACCAGCCGTCCAAGGTCCTCAACTACCGTCGCGAACTGCACGATTCGTCGGGCCTGGCCATTCACGCCGGTAACGGCGAGTGGATCTGGCGTCCGCTGAACAACCCGAAACACTTGTCGGTAAGCAACTTCGCCGTTGAAAACCCGCGTGGTTTCGGCTTGCTGCAACGTGGCCGTGATTTCAGCCACTACGAAGACCTGGATGACAACTACCATAAGCGTCCAAGCGCCTGGATCGAACCACAGGGCGACTGGGGCAAAGGCTCGGTTGACCTGGTAGAAATTCCAACCGCTGACGAAACCAACGACAACATTGTTGCTTTCTGGAGCCCGGACACCCTGCCGGAGCCGCTCAAGCCGTTTGATTTCGCTTATCGCCTGCACTGGACCATGGATGAAGCAGCTCTGCACCCGGCCGACAGCGCCTGGGCACAACAGACCCTGCGTTCGACCGGTGACGTCAAGCAATCCAACCTGATCCGCCAACCAGACGGCAGTGTGGCGTATCTGGTGGACTTCGAAGGCCCGTCCCTCAAGGCTCTGCCGGAAAATGCTGCTGTGCGCAGCCAGGTCAGTGTGGGTGACAACGCCGAACTGGTTGAAAACAACGTGCGTTACAACCCTGAAACCAAGGGCTGGCGTTTGACCCTGCGGTTGAAAATCAAAGACCCGAGCAAGGCCACGGAAATGCGTGCAGCGCTGGTCCAGGACGTTGAGCCGGCTGCGGCCGCCAAAGCGGATAAGGCACCTGAGACCAAAGCCGAGAAAGCTGCGGCCAAGGCACAGGACAAGAAAGACCACGCAGCCAAGGACGCCAAGGCGCCTGAAGCGACCCCAGCCACTCCGGAGCCGGTCAAGACTGAAAAAGTGCTGACCGAGACCTGGAGCTACCAGTTGCCAGCCGATGAGTAATGCTCAGCCCCACCCGGCCTCGCTCAGCGAGTACCTGGCGCATTTACCACTGAGCGATGAGCAGCGCGCGGAACTGGCGAACTGCACCTCGTTCGCCGAGTTGCATGCGCGCTTGTCGGCGCAGAGCGACGTGGATGCTGCCGAGGCCGCTCAGGCTTCGGTGGGCACGCGTCTGAACCTGACTTCGGCGGCTGAACTTGAGGAAGCAGAAATGCTCGCCCTCGACGCCAGCGGCCGGGTCATGCTCAAGGCTACGCCGCCGATTCGCCGTACCAAGGTAGTGCCAGAGCCATGGCGCACCAATATCCTGGTGCGTGGCTGGCGGCGCCTGACCGGACGCAGCAACCCGCCCAAGCCGGAAATCGACGAACGCGTCCTGCCCAAGGCCCGCTGGCGTACGGTGGGTTCGATCCGCCGCTACATCCTGCTGGTATTGATGCTCGGCCAGACCATCGTTGCGGGCTGGTACATGAAAGGCATCATGCCGTACCAGGGCTGGTCGTTCGTTGACCTTGAAGAAGTATTGCACCAGCCGTTGATGCAAACGGCCCAGCAAGTGCTGCCCTATGCCCTGCAAACCAGCATCCTGATCCTGTTCGGGATTCTGTTCTGTTGGGTGTCGGCGGGTTTCTGGACCGCCCTGATGGGCTTTCTGGAACTGCTGACCGGGCACGACAAATACCGTATTTCCGGCGCCAGCGCCGGTAATGAACCGATCCCGGAACAAGCGCGTACCGCGCTGGTGATGCCGATCTGCAACGAAGACGTCACCCGTGTATTCGCGGGTTTGCGCGCGACTTACGAGTCGGTGGCCGCCACCGGCGACCTGGACCGCTTCGACTTCTTCGTCCTCAGTGACAGCAACGACCCCGATATCTGCGTTGCCGAGCAACAGGCGTGGCTGGATGTATGCCGCGAAACCGAAGGCTTCGGGCGGATCTTCTACCGCCGTCGCCGCCGCCGTGTAAAACGTAAAAGCGGCAACCTCGACGACTTCTGCCGTCGCTGGGGCGGTGATTACAAGTACATGGTGGTGCTCGACGCAGACAGCGTGATGAGCGGTGAGTGCCTGACCAGCCTGGTACGCCTGATGGAAGCTACGCCGGACGCCGGTATCATCCAGACCGCGCCACGAGCCTCGGGCATGGACACGCTGTATGCGCGCATGCAGCAGTTCGCCACCCGTGTGTACGGCCCGCTGTTTACCGCCGGCTTGCACTTCTGGCAGTTGGGTGAATCCCACTACTGGGGTCACAACGCAATTATCCGCATGAAGCCGTTTATCGAGCACTGCGCCCTGGCGCCGCTGCCGGGCAAAGGCGCTTTTGCGGGCGCGATCCTGTCCCACGACTTCGTGGAAGCCGCGTTGATGCGCCGTGCCGGTTGGGGGGTGTGGATTGCCTACGACTTGCCGGGCAGCTATGAAGAATTGCCGCCTAACCTGCTGGATGAACTCAAGCGTGACCGTCGCTGGTGCCACGGTAACCTGATGAACTTCCGCCTGTTTCTGGTCAAGGGTATGCACCCGGTGCACCGTGCGGTGTTTCTGACCGGGGTGATGTCGTACCTGTCGGCACCGTTGTGGTTCTTCTTCCTGCTGTTGTCGACGGCCCTGCTGGCGGTCAACACGCTGATGGAGCCACAGTACTTCCTGGAACCACGGCAGTTGTACCCGTTGTGGCCACAGTGGCACCCGGAAAAAGCCGTGGCGCTGTTTTCCACCACCATCGTCTTGTTGTTCCTGCCCAAGCTGCTGAGCATCATTCTGATCTGGGCCAAGGGTGCCAAAGAGTTCGGTGGCAAGTTCAAAGTAACGCTGTCGATGCTGCTTGAGATGCTCTTCTCGGTGTTGCTGGCACCGGTGCGCATGATCTTCCACACCCGCTTTGTACTGGCCGCGTTTCTGGGCTGGGCGGCGACCTGGAACTCGCCACAGCGTGACGACGACTCCACGCCGTGGAGCGAAGCCGTACGCCGTCATGGCCCGCAAACCCTGCTGGGTGCTGCATGGGCTGCATTGGTGCTGTGGTTGAACCCGAGCTTTTTGTGGTGGCTGGTACCGATTGTCGGTTCACTGATGTTGTCGATCCCGGTTTCCGTGATCTCCAGTCGGGTGAAACTGGGCCTCAAGACCCGTGACGAAAGCCTGTTCCTGATTCCTGAGGAATATGCGCCGCCCCGTGAGTTGTCGGCTACCGCCGAATACACCCATGAAAATCGCTACCATGCGCTGCATGACGGTTTTGTCCGGGCCGTGGTTGATCCGCAGCAGAACGCATTGGCCTGTGCTTTGGCGACCTCGCGTCACCGGGAAGCCGAGCCGATTGAGTGGTTGCGTACCGAGCGTGTGCGTCATGCACTCAAAGTCGGTCCAGAGGGCGTTACCAACAACGAGCGCATGCAGTTGTTGAGCGACCCGGTTGCCCTTGCACGCCTGCATGCGCTGGTGTGGAGCGAGGGGCACGAAGGCTGGCTGAACGCCTGGCGTGAGTCGGTTGCTGCCGACCCTCACGCACCGCTGTTGCCGTTGCAGCCTGCAGCTTGATCCTTCGTGAGCAACCCGTTTCCGCTTTAAGTGGGAGCGGGCTTGCTCGCGATTGCATCACCTCGTAATACCTGTTGCACCGCGTCGCTTGTATCGCGAGCAAGCCCGCTCCCACAGTGACTGTATCCCCCAGCCATTGGCCTTTTCTGTTTCAAAACTCGTCTCACAACCCTCAGTGAGTTAGCATCCGTTTTCGAATGGGTGAGCGCCCGGCTTTATTGGCTTTTTGCTTCAAGCCAGCCGCAGGCCAACACCTTAATTGAGTAGGTGAGGGGGAGTTGATGATGAAGAAGTTTGTCTCGAAACTGCTGTGCGGTGTCACTGCACTGCTGGCGATCAGCGCAGCCCATGCAGGCGCAATTGATGATGCGGTCAAGCGTGGCACCTTAAAGGTGGGCATGGACCCTACCTACATGCCCTTTGAAATGACCAACAAGCGTGGCCAGATCATTGGCTTCGAAGTTGACCTGCTCAAAGCGATGGCCAAGTCCATGGGTGTCAAGCTGGAGCTGGTGTCTACCGGTTACGACGGCATCATCCCGGCCCTGATGACCAACAAGTTCGACATGATCGGCAGCGGCATGACCCTGACCCAGGAACGCAACTTGCGCCTGAACTTCAGCGAACCCTTCATTGTTGTGGGCCAAACCCTGCTGGTACGCAAGGAACTGGCTGACAAGATCAAGTCCTACAAAGACCTCAACGACCCGCAATACCGCCTGACCTCGAAAATCGGCACCACCGGCGAAATGATCGCCCGCAAGCTGATGTCCAAAGCCCAGTACCACGGCTACGACAACGAGCCTGAAGGTGTGCTGGACGTGGTTAACGGTAAGGCTGATGCCTTTGTATACGACGCGCCTTACAACGTTGTAGCCGTCAACAAGTTCGGTAACGGCAAACTGGTGTTCCTTGACCAGCCATTCACCTACGAGCCACTGGCCTTCGGTCTGAAGAAGGGTGACTACGACAGCATCAACTTCATCAACAACTTCCTGCACCAGATCCACGAAGACGGCACTTACGATCGCATCCATGACAAGTGGTTCAAAGACACCGCCTGGCTCAAGGACATGGAATAAGGCTGATTGAATCATCGCGGGCTTGCCCGCGATGACGGCCTCCCTAGCGATACAAGACGTGGAACCTGAAAGTGATCAAACAAAAAAAAGCCCAGTGGCCCTGGCACGTATTGACCGTGCTGGTGCTCATCGGCCTGGCGGGGGCTTTGTATTACGCCACCTCGCTGATGTCTTACGAATGGCGCTGGAACCGCGTCCCCCAGTATTTCGCTTATCAGGCCGAAGAAGCCCAGCGGGCTGCTGAGCACTCGACCATCATCGAACTGGTACGCAAGGGCGACACTGCCGAAGTGCTGCTGCGCGGTGATGATGGCAATGAACAACGGGTGAGCGTTGCCGGCAATAGCCTGCAACTGGCCGAAGGTGACGAAGTCGACGAAGGCGATGTGATCGGCGTCAACCGCCACTGGGCTGCGGGGCCGCTGCTGTGGGGCCTGTGGACGACCGTCTGGCTGTCGCTGGTGTCTGGCGTACTGGGCTTGATTATCGGGCTGGTTACGGGCCTGTGCCGGCTATCGAACAACCCGACCCTGCGCGACCTCTCGACACTGTACGTCGAACTGGTCCGTGGCACGCCGTTGCTGGTGCAGATTTTTATCTTCTACTTCTTTATCGGCACCGTACTCAACCTGTCCCGCGAATTTGCCGGTATTGCCGCGCTGTCGCTGTTCACCGGTGCGTATGTGGCTGAAATCATCCGCTCGGGCGTGCAGTCCATTGCTCGCGGGCAAAACGAAGCGGCCCGCTCGCTGGGCCTCAACGGCAGCCAGTCGATGCGCTATGTGGTGTTGCCGCAGGCGTTCAAGCGGGTGCTGCCGCCATTGGCCGGGCAATTTATCAGCCTGGTCAAGGACACTTCGCTGGTGTCGGTGATTGCCATTACCGAACTGCTCAAAAGCGGTCGGGAAGTCATCACTACCTCGTTTTCGCCGTTCGAAATCCTGTTCTGCGTAGCGGGCCTGTACCTGTTGATCAACCTGCCGCTGTCGCATTTCGCCAGCCGGCTTGAGCGGAGGCTCGCGCAAAGTGATTGAAGTTCGCGAACTGGTAAAAGTCTTCGACACCCGCGGCCATATCGTGCGCGCCGTGGACAACGTCAGCACCACCGTCGCCCAGGGCGAAGTGCTGGTGGTGATTGGCCCGTCGGGTTCCGGCAAGTCGACTTTCCTGCGCTGCCTCAACGGCCTGGAAGACTTCGACTCGGGATCCGTCAGCATCGACGGCCTGGATCTGGCCAACCCCAAGACCGACGTGAACGCCTACCGGCGTGAAGTCGGCATGGTGTTCCAGCATTTCAACCTGTTTCCGCACATGACCGTGCTGGAAAACCTGTGCCTGGCGCAGAAGGTTGTGCGCAAGCGTGGCAAGACCGAGCGCGAAGCCAAGGCCCGGGCATTGCTGGACAAGGTCGGGATCGGGCAAAAAGCCAATGAGTACCCGTCACGTCTCTCGGGTGGCCAGCAACAGCGTGTGGCAATTGCCCGTGCGCTGGCGATGGAACCCAAGGTGATGTTGTTTGACGAGCCGACTTCGGCGCTCGACCCGGAGATGGTCGGCGAAGTGCTGGACGTGATGAAGACCCTGGCCCGCGAAGGCATGACCATGGTCTGCGTGACCCACGAAATGGGCTTTGCCCGTGAAGTGGCGAACCGCGTGCTGTTCTTCGACCACGGCAAGTTACTGGAAGATTCCGCCCCGGAAGATTTCTTCACCTCGCCCAAAGACCTGCGCGCCCAGGCGTTTTTGCGTCAGGTGCTTTAAGAGCACGGCCTGCCTGCTTTTGTGGGAGCGGGCTTGCCCGCTCCCACAGGGGCAGAGGTTTCTAAACCTTGAACCGCCCCACCAATGTCTGCAAATGCGTACCCAGGCGCGCCAGTTCAACGCTGGAGGCTGCTGTCTCTTCGCTGGCGGCGGCGGTTTGCTCAGACACATCACGCACATTCAATACACTGCGGTTGATTTCCTCCGCCACCGCGCTCTGCTGCTCGGCGGCTGCGGCAATCTGCTGGTTCATGCCCTGAATCGTAGACACCGTGCGGGTAATATTGCCCAGTGATTCGCCTGCTCGACGGGTCAGCTCAACGCTGTTGTCAGTCAGGGCGCGGCTGCTGTCCATGCTGCTGGAGACCTGCTGGGTGCCGCTTTGCAGCCCGGCAATCAGCTCTTCGATCTCCTCCGTGGATTTTTGCGTGCGTTGCGCCAGGCTGCGTACCTCATCGGCCACCACGGCAAAGCCGCGACCGGCTTCACCCGCCCGTGCCGCTTCAATCGCCGCGTTGAGCGCCAGCAGGTTGGTTTGCTGGGCCACGGACTTGATCACGTCAAGCACACTGCCGATCTTGTCGCTCTCGCGCTTGAGATGGCCCATGGCGTCGGTGGAGTGGCCGACTTCGATGGCCAGCTTCTCGATCTGGGCCAGGGCCTGCGCGACCACTGTGTCGCCTTCACGCGCCTGCTGGTCGGCCGCGAGCGCAGCCTCGGAAGCTTCTTCGGCATTACGCGCCACTTCCTGCACGGTTGCCGCCATTTCGTGCATGGCGGTAGCGACCTGATCGGTCTCGACCTTCTGGTTGTTGACCCCGGCGCTGGTTTGCTCGGTGACCGCCGAGAGTTCTTCGGCGGCACTGGCGATTTGCGTTATGCCGTCGCTGATACCGCCAATCAACTCCCGCAGGCCGGCAGTCATGCGCTGTATGGCTTGCTGTAGCTGGCCCAGCTCGTCGCGGCGGTCGGTCGGGTGGTCGTGGGTCAGGTCGCCTGCTGCAATGCGCTCAACGGTTTTGAGGGTGCGTTGCAGCGGTATGACTATCTGGCGGGTAATAACCCAGGCAGCAATGATGCCCAGTACCAGTGCCAGCAGTGTGCAGCCGATCAGCAGGTTGGTAGCCTGGCGGCTTTCGTTGTTGCGTTTGGTGGCCTGCAGGGTCGAGAGCTTCTGGCTTTGCTCGATCAGGACATTGCCCTGCTGGTGCATGCGTTCAACGGCTTGATCACTGGCCTGGGTGCCCTGGATCAGGTCGGCGAAGGCACGTTTGTACTCCGCCACGGCGTTGAGCTGCTGCTCAACCAGGGCCAGGTCGTCGGGAGAGGTCAGTTGTTTGCGCGACAACGCCAGTGCGTTGTCCAGTTCGCTCAGTTGGTTGGTAACGCCGGCAAGTGCGCTTTCCCCGGGCTGGCGTTCATATTCGAGGCGGGCAATACGCAGGTCTTTGGTCAGGCTGATGATTTTCGAAATGTTGGCCAGCTTGTCGCCCCGGTCGATCACCGAGACCAGGCCGTTCCAGCCCGTGCCGGCAATCAGCAGGGTCAGCACCAGCACCAGGCCGAAGCCCAGGCAGAGTTTGCGGTTGACGCTGATATTGCCCAGCAGTTGGGCCAGCTGACGGTACATGGTGATACTCCTTGGAGGGGTATCAGGTCATCGGCGTCGTGGCCCGGAACTGAAGGACAGTTGCCGTTAGTGTGACGAAAGTCGCACCGCTCCTGGTCAGACCTTGAAACGGGCCACCAGGGTTTGCAGCTGTGTGCCTAGCCGTGCGAGTTCAATGCTGGAGGCGGCGGTCTGCTTGCTGGCGGTGGCAGTTTGCTCTGACACGTCGCGCACATTCACCACACTGCGGTTGATCTCTTCGGCCACCGCGCTTTGTTGCTCGGCCGCGGCCGCAATCTGCTGATTCATACCTTGAATGGTCGATACGGTACGGGTAATGGTGCTCAAAGACTCACCCGCCCGCCGGGTCAACTCTACACTGCTGTCCGTCAGCAACCGGCTGCTGTCCATGCTGCTGGATACTTGTTGCGTACCGTTTTGCAGGCCCGTGATCAGCACTTCAATCTCTTCCGTGGACTTCTGCGTGCGCTGCGCCAGGCTGCGTACCTCGTCGGCCACCACGGCAAAACCACGACCTGCCTCTCCGGCACGGGCGGCTTCAATTGCGGCGTTGAGGGCCAGCAAGTTGGTTTGTTGCGAAACAGCCTTGATGACATCCAGTACGCTACCGATCTTGTCACTTTCGTGCTTCAGATGTGCCATTGCATCAGTGGATAGCTGCACTTCCGCCACCAGGCGGCCAATCTGCTCAACGGCCTGGGCCACCACGGTGTCACCCTCCTGAGCTTGCAGGTCGGCGGTGATCGCGGCTTTGGACGCTTCCTGGGCATTGCGCGCGACTTCATGCACGGTGGCGGCCATTTCATTCATGGCAGTGGCGACCTGATCGGTTTCGATGCGCTGGCTGTTGACCCCTGCGCTGGTTTGCCCGGTAACGGCAGACAGCTGCTCCGCTGCGCTGGCAATTTGGCTAACGCCTTCGCCGATCCCGCAGATCAGTTCGTGCAAGCCCCCGCGCATGACTTCAATGGCCTGCTGCAGCTGGCCGGGTTCGTCACGGCGGGTTGTCGGGCGGCTCTGGCTGAGGTCACCGGCTGCCACGGCCCGGACAATATTGAGCGTGTCGCGCAAGGGCGTAACGATCTGCCAGGTGATGATCCAGGCCGCGATAATGCCCAGCACCAGTGCCAATGATGCGCAGACCAGCAGCGCGGTTTTGGCGTGTCGGGTATCGATATCCCGTTGGTCAAGTTGTGACAGGGACAGTTTGTTGCTCAGGTCGACCAGTGCATCGCCCAGTACTTGCAGTTGTGATAATTGCTTGTCGCTATTCACTTGGGAATCGCGAAAGTCGATAAAGGCAGCGCGGTAGTTCTTCAGCGAAGCGATGGCCTGCTCGAATTGAGGGGCATAGGTAGCGGGCAGTCGCTTACTGAGGCTGGCCAGTTCTGCCAGCGCTTGATCGATGGCTTCCACGGCAGGCACCGCGGCATCGATGTCGCCGGTGTGGGTGTAGCCGCGCACCTCGAAGCGGGCCTGCAACAGCGACCGGTTGACCTGGTTGACGCTGTTGAACTCGGCCAGGTTTTCACTCTGGAGCACGTCCTTTTCGATCCCGGCAATCTGGCTGAGGGCGGCGACGGATGTTGCACCGAGCTTGGCCCTGCTGACTTCGCGTGCCCGGGTCGCCTCATCGATAGTGGCGAAGATGCTCTTGTACTGCTCGACGGCCCTGATTTCGTCCTTGCTCATGCTCAGGTCATTGGCCTGGACCATCAGCTTGTTGGCGGCGACCAGCTGGTTACCGATCTTGTTGAGCAGGTCATTGACCTCGCCCGGGCCGTTTTCACCGTTGTTCTTGTCGTAGGTGACGCGGGCAATGCGCAAATCCTTGATCAGGGCGATGACCTGGGAAATATTGGCCAGCTTGTCGCCCCGCTCAATCACGCTGGTCAGCCCCTTCCAGCCGGTGATGGTGATGAGCAGGGTCAGCAGCAACACAAGGCCGAAGCCCAGGCCGAGCTTACGATTGACACTGATATTGCCTAGTGTGGCAGTCAACCAATGGTTCATGGACGAGTTCCTTTTTTTGATCGATTGGCATCGATAACAGCCGTCCATGGCTTCTTGAGTGATATTGAAGTGCTACTGCATCGGCTCGAGCGAGCAAATCTTAAGGAGGAAAAGAGGCTACACAAATGTCAGGGGCTGCTGCGGGGCTGGAATGCGCCCGCAGCGCCCTGCAGAGCGGTCTAGAACAGGCGGGCGAGCAGCGCCGTGACGGCGGTTTCGACCCGCAGGATGCGTGCGCCCAGTTGCACTGGCTGCAAGCCCGCCTTGGCCAGCAAGTCGATCTCGTAGGGGATCCAGCCACCCTCAGGACCGATGGCCAGGGTTACGGCCTCATCCAGCCCGCGCGGGCAGGCCGGGTAATCCCCCGGGTGGCCCACCAGGCCCAGGGTGCCTTCCACCAGCGCCGGCAGGCGGTCTTCGACAAACGGCTTGAAGCGTTTTTCGATGATGACCTCGGGCAACACGCTGTCACGGGACTGCTCCAGCCCCAGGATCAACTGTTCGCGGATGGCTTCGGGCTCCAGAAACGGTGTCTGCCAGAAGCTTTTTTCAACCCGGTAGCTGTTGACCAGAATGATCTTGGGCACACCCATCGAGGCTACGGTTTGCAGCACCCGGCGCAGCATTTTCGGGCGCGGCAGCGCCAGCAGCAGGGTCAGTGGCAGTTTGGCGGGTGGCGGCAGGTCCAGGCTGTGGATAACCAGCTCAGCCTCTTTGGCCTCCAGACGCACCAGTTCGGCGCTGCCCATCAGCCCGCCAATGCGCCCCACGCGCAGGCTGTCGCCCACTGCAGCACGGTGAACTTCCTGCATATGCGTCAGGCGCCGGTCACGCAGGATCACGCGGTCGGCGGCAATGAAATCAGCCTCTTCGAGGAGCAGCAGGTTCACGCTTGTGGTGCTGGCGGTTGGGCGTCGTTATCGGCCGGTTGCTCGTCTGAGTCATCGCCACGCTTGTTTTTGCTGACCAGGCTGCCAAACAGGATGCCGATTTCAAACAGCATCCACATCGGGATCGCCAGCAAGGTTTGCGAGAAAATGTCGGGCGGGGTCAGGATCATGCCGACCACGAAGCAGCCGATAATCACGTAGGGGCGGATCTTGCGCAGGTATTGCACATCGACGATGCCGATCCACACCAGCAGCACTACGGCTACGGGGATTTCAAAGGCCACGCCAAAAGCAAAGAACAGGGTCATGACGAAATCAAGGTAGCTGCTGATATCGGTCATCATCGCAACCCCTTCCGGGGTGGCAGCGGCGAAGAACTTGAACACCAGCGGGAATACCAGGAAGTAGGCAAAGGCCATGCCGGCGTAAAACAGGAAAATGCTCGACACCAGCAGGGGCACGGCGATGCGTTTTTCATGCTTGTACAGGCCCGGTGCAATAAACCCCCAGATCTGATGCAGGATCACCGGAATGGCGATAAACAGCGAGACCATCATGGTCAGCTTGAGGGGGGTCAGGAACGGCGAGGCCACGTCGGTGGCGATCATCGTTGCACCCACCGGCAGGTATTCACGCAGCGGCGTGGAGACCAGGGTGTAGATCTGCTGGGTAAAGGCAAACAGCCCGGCAAAAATGATGAAAATCGCCGCGATGCAGCGCAACAGGCGGGTACGCAACTCGGTCAGGTGCGAAACCAGCGGCATTGGCTGGTCGTGTTCAGGCTTATCGCTCATGCGCTTAAGGGGCTCGCGGTGGCAGGGTGGGGTCGTGTGGCGCTGCCGGTTGCGGCGCAGGGGCGGACGCGGTTTTGCTCAGGGTCACGGGCGCAGCGCTCGCAGACTCTGGGTGTGCGACGGGAGCGGTACTGACAGGTGGCTCGGTGGGCGTTAACGGCTTCACAGCGTCCTGCAGCGGAGCCAGAATTTTCTTGGCTTCCTCTTCCATCGACAGGATATGTTCGTTGTGCAGCTGCCGACGTATTTCGTCCGCGCCGATTTCCCGTTCAACTTCCTGTTTGATCGCATTAAAGCTGCGTTTCAGGCGCCCGATCCACAGGCCCGCCGTGCGTGCAGCACCCGGCAAGCGCTCGGGGCCGAGCACCAGCAGGGCCACCAGGCCGACGAGCAGCAGTTCACTGAAGCTGATACCGAACATTAGTTTTGGCTCACACGTCTTTGCGGGTCGGCTCTTCGACTTTTTGCGCCTGCACGTCGATGGTGTGCGGCTCGTTCAGGGTCGAAGTGGTGTGCGGCTGCGGCGCGGCGGTTGGCTGCGCAGGTGGAACCACGGGCTCGGCAGGCTTTTCGTCGTCGTTCATGGCCTTGCGAAAGCCCTTGATCGATTCGCCGACATCCGTGCCCAGGTTTTTCAGTTTTTTGGTGCCGAAGACAAGGACTACGACTACCAGAATGACGATCCAGTGTTTCCAGTCAAAAATGCCCATGATCTGTTCCTTTGCAAATAAGGGTTAGGTGGACGGCCGCGAGGCTTTTTCCACATGGCCGGAGGTGCCGATACGACGTTCCAGTTCATCCAGTACGGCCTGAGGATGCTGCCCCAGCTGGGCCAGCATGATCATGCTATGGAACCACAGATCGGCTGTTTCGTAGATGACATCGCTGCAATCACCGCTGATGGCAGCGTCCTTGGCGGCGATGATGGTCTCGATCGACTCTTCGCCGACCTTTTCCAGAATCTTGTTCAGGCCCTTGTGGTACAGACTGGCCACATAGGAGCTGTCCGGGGTTGCGCCTTTGCGCGCTTCGAGCACTTGGGCTACGCGGCTCAGAGTGTCAGTCATGGGAGTGCCCTGCTTGGTAAATGGCGTGCGGATCTTTAAGTACCGGGTCGACGATCTTCCACTCGGCGTTTTCGTACACGCGGTAGAAGCAGCTCTGACGGCCGGTATGGCAGGCGATATCACCGATTTGTTCGACCATCAGGATGATCACGTCGGCGTCGCAGTCCAGGCGCATTTCATGCAGCTTTTGCACATGGCCGGACTCTTCGCCCTTGCGCCACAGCTTGCCACGGGAACGTGACCAGTAGATGGCACGGTTCTCGGTTGCCGTCAGGCTCAGTGCCTCGCGGTTCATCCAGGCCATCATCAGTACGCGCCCGGTTTTGTGGTCCTGGGCAATCGCCGGCACCAGGCCGTCGTTGTCCCATTTGATCTCGTCCAGCCAGTCTTTCATGTTCGACTCCGACAACCTGCCTCAGCCCTGTGGCTGAGGCCTGGTGAATTAACAGTTTGCCAGCCTCGACCGGGGCTGGCTATCGGCGCACGATCAGATACAAGCCCACGGCCAGCATTATGCCGGCAGGCCAATAGCCTGCAGTGTGTAGCGGGCCAATACTGGCCAGTAATGCGCCAGCGGCCAGATGCCCGGCACCGATCAGGCGCAGGAACCAGCTGTCACGGGGTTCGCGCACGACCAATTGTTTGTTATGGGCATGGGGCTGCGACATGCGTTCGAGCAAGTCGCGGGTCATGCCGGCCAGATGCGGGATCTGCTCGACCTGGCTGTGCAGGTTGCGCAGCAGGGTCTTGGGGCTGACGCGCTCACGCATCCAGCGCTCAAGGAACGGCTGGGCGGTACTCCACAAATCCAGGTCGGGGTACAGCTGGCGGCCCAGGCCTTCGATATTGAGCAGGGTTTTTTGCAGCAGCACCAACTGTGGCTGAACTTCCATATTGAAGCGTCGCGCAGTTTGGAACAGGCGCATAAGCACCTGGCCAAAGGAAATCTCCTTCAGCGGCTTTTCGAAGATCGGCTCACAGACGGTGCGGATCGCCGCTTCAAACTCGTTGAGCTTGGTGTGCGCCGGTACCCAGCCTGAATCGATGTGCAACTGCGCCACGCGCCGGTAATCGCGCTTGAAAAAGGCGAACAGGTTGCGCGCCAGATAGTCCTGGTCCTCGGGGGTCAGGCTGCCGACAATGCCGCAGTCGATGGCGATGTATTGCGGGGCCCACGGGTTCACGGTGCTGACAAAAATGTTGCCGGGGTGCATGTCGGCATGAAAGAAGCTGTCGCGGAACACCTGGGTGAAGAAAATCTCCACGCCACGTTCGGCTAGCATTTTCATGTCGGTGCGCTGATCGGCCAGGGCCGCAAGGTCGGTGACCTGGATCCCGTAGATGCGCTCCATCACCAACACTTTCGGGCGGCACCAGTCCCAGTAGACTTGCGGCACATACATCAGCGGCGAGCCTTCGAAGTTGCGCTTGAGCTGGCTGGCATTGGCCGCTTCACGCAACAGATCGAGTTCGTCGTAAATGGTTTTTTCGTAGTCACTGACCACATCCACCGGATGCAGCAGGCGGGCGTCTGCGCTCAAACGCTCGGCAGTGCGGGCGAGGATAAACAGCCAGGCCAGGTCGGAGCCGATGATCGGCTTGAGGCCCGGGCGTACAACCTTGACCACCACTTCTTCGCCGGTCTTGAGTTTGGCCGAGTGAACCTGGGCCACCGAGGCCGAGGCCAGTGGTTCGATATCAAAACGGCTGAACACTTCACTGATCCGGGCACCTAGCTGTTCTTCGATCAGCTTGACTGCCAACTGCGGGTCAAACGGCGGTACGCGGTCTTGCAGCAGCATCAGCTCATCGGCGATATCGGCGGGCAGCAGGTCGCGGCGGGTCGAAAGGATCTGGCCGAACTTGATGAAAATCGGCCCCAGATCCTGCAACGCCAGGCGCAGGGCGGCACCGCGGCTCAGCTCCAGTTTTTTGCGCGGGAACCAGCGCCACGGCAGTGCATAGCGCAGGGACAACATCCACCACGGCAAGGGCAGGGCGAACAGCAGGTCATCGAGCCGGTAGCGAATGACGACGCGCTGGATGCGGAACAAACGGCGTATGGCAAGCAGCTTCATGCGTTATCGCTGGAATTGAGGGATCGGCAAAGGCGCTCGAAGCGCGCCTCAAGGCGATCCAGGTCGAGTTTGAGTTGGTCCAGCTCGTCAAAGCGCGCTTGCGCCTCACGTTCTCCGACCAAAGTGCGGGCTTCTTCGCTCAGGTATTCGGCCAGGTTCTGGTTGATGCTGGCGAAACCTTGTTGATACCAGTTGGCGCGGCTGCGTACATGGCCACCGATCAATGCCGTTGCCACAGGCCCGATCCAGTTCGAAAGTTCATACTCCCAATCCAGTTCCAGGTCTTGCAGCACCGCCGCCAATTCCATCAACACAGCGCTGTCGCCTTCGAGTTCGACTTCAGGGCTGTGCAGGATGGCGCTCTTGTCCTTGCTCAGAGCAAGGCGCAACAGGCTGGAGGCAGGCGCGCGCAGGGTGCAGTCAGGCTCGGCTGCCCATTGGCTCGCCAGCATCAGGCCTTCTTCGCTGGGCAGAATAAACAGGTGCAGCGAAGGGCTGGCGCAATCGACGGCAATCAACTTGCCGGTCAAGGGGCGCAAACGCGCCAGGGCCGTGCTGTCCAGCCGCAATACGCGGTTGACGCCGTGTTCGACGCTGGCGAGAAGGCCGCGCAGCAACATCAGGGCTTGATGCCGCGATGCAGGGCGACGATACCTGAGGTCATGTTGTGATAGGTCACGCGGTCAAAACCGGCCTCGACCATCATCGACTTCAGGGTTTCCTGGTCCGGGTGCATGCGGATCGATTCTGCCAGGTAGCGATAGCTTTCCGGGTCGTTGAGGATCAGCTTGCCCACCATCGGCATGAAAGCGAACGAGTAGGTGTCGTAGACCTTGGACATCAGCGCGTTGGTCGGCTTGGAGAACTCCAGTACCAACAGGCGGCCGCCCGGCTTCAGCACGCGCAGCATGGAGCGCAGGGCGTCTTCCTTGTGGGTCACGTTGCGCAGGCCGAAAGCGATGGTCACGCAATCGAAATAGTTGTCCGGGAACGGCAGCTTTTCAGCGTCGGCCTGAACGAACTCGATATTGCCGGCTACGCCCTTGTCCAGCAGGCGGTCACGGCCGACTTTAAGCATGGACGCGTTGATATCAGCCAGCACGACCTGGCCGGTAGGGCCAACCAGATGGGAGAACTTGCGGGCCAGATCGCCGGTACCGCCAGCGATGTCCAGCACCTTGTTGCCCGGGCGTACACCGGACAGCTCGATGGTAAAACGCTTCCACAGACGGTGCATGCCGCCTGACAGAACGTCGTTCATCAGGTCATATTTGCCGGCTACAGAGTGGAAAACCTCGGCGACTTTCTCGGCCTTCTGGCTTTCCGGTACGTTTTTGAAGCCGAAGTGAGTGGTGGGTTCGGCATCGCTGCCTTTGCGCTGATCAGTCATATCGCTGTCACCAAAAGAGAATGCTGGCCATTCTAATCCCGGTGGCCGGCTTTGTCTTGGCGAGGGTGAATGTATAGTGGCGGCTTTATTTATCAGGAGCCACGCCATGGCGCGTATCAGCGTTGAACGTACCCACAGTCTGGGCCTTGAGGCCGCACGTGAGAAAGCCCGTCCTTTGGTCGAGAAACTGGCCAGCCAGTATGGCCTGACCCCTACCTGGGCGGGCGACACGGTAAAACTGAAGCGCTCGGGAGTGAATGGCACCCTGCTAATCAGCGACAACAACGTCAAGGTCGATGTGGAACTGGGCCTGTTGATGTCGGCGATGAGCGGCATGATCCAGTCGGAAATCGAACGCTCGCTGGATAAGGCGCTGGCGTAGTCGTGTTGCCGGTCTAATAGCGGCCGCGCCCTTGATACAAGGCGGTTTAACGTCTAAACCTGATGCAGGTGAGCACCTTTGTTCATCTTGATGATTCGACGATCCTGCTCACCGGCGTCGCGACATGACATTGAGGGGAACACGATGGCTGCGAAAAAACCGACTGCTAAAGACAGCAACACCTGGGTAGGCAAGGTGGAAGAGTACTCACGAAAAATCTGGCTGGCTGGTTTGGGTGTGTACTCGAAAATTGATACCGATGGCAGCAAGCTCTTCGACACCCTGGTCAAGGATGGCGAAAAGGCCGAAAAACTGGCCAAGGATGCCGGGCACAAAGTGGCCGAGGGCGTTAAATCATCGACATCGTCCGCGCGCTCGCGGGTTGAAGATGTCAAGGATCTGGCCCTGGAAAAGTGGGGCGAGTTCGAAGAGGCTTTCGACAAGCGCCTTAATAGCGCCATTACCCGCTTGGGTGTCCCCAGCCGTGATGAGGTCAAGGCGTTGCATGCCAAGGTCGAGACCCTGACCAAGCATATCGAGAAGCTGACTGCGGCGGCTGCCAAAGTTGCGGCCAGCAAGGCGCCGGTTGCGAGCAAGGCGGCACCGGCCAAGGCTGCGGCAAAACCTGCGGTTGCCAAAGCGGCTGCCAAGCCTGCGGCCAAACCTGCAGCCAAGCCCGCTGCTGTTAAAGCTCCTGCGGCCGCGAGCAAGCCAGCAGCCGCCAAACCGGCCGCCAAAAAACCTGCGGCCAAGAAACCAGTAGCGCCTAAAGCGCCAGCGGTTGATGCCAAGGGAACGACTTCCACTTTGTAGCCGCTGACGAGCCGCGCGAGGCTGCGCCCGGCGGCGAAGCCGTCGTAAATCCGGTAAACGCAGTGCATCTGAATAACCGGAGTGGATGGTTCTACGACGGCTTCGCCGCCGGGCGCAGCCTCGCTACGCGCGCCTCAGCGGCTACAAAAAAGCTGCAGCCGGCTCAGAGCATCAATTTGACCACCGACACCGAAGGGTCGCGGGACTTGCCGGCTTTTTTCAGTTCCTGCAAGTAATCCGCCCACAGCTCTTGCTGGCGCACGCCGAGTTGGTAGAGGTAGTCCCAGGTAAACAGCCCGCTGTCGTGACCGTCATCGAAGGTCAGTTTCAACGCGTACTGGCCTGCGGGTTCGATCTTGCTCAAGCCGACATTGATCTTGCCAAATTGCAGAATCGGATTGCCGTGGCCCTGAACCTCGGCAGACGGCGAGTGCACGCGCAGAAACTCGGCCGGCAGGTGGTGCTCTTCGCCGGACGGGTATTTGAGGGTGAGGGTCTTAGAAGCTTTGTGCAGGTTGATGGCACTGGGGATCATGGTCATAACCTTAGGTCATTGCACAAGCGCTGTAGCCGCTGAGAGCGGCTACAGGTGCAAAGGGCTTACAAGATGTAGCGCGAGAGGTCTTCGTTCTCGGCCAGTTCGCCCAGGTGGCTGTTGACGTATTCGGCGTCGATGCGGATAGGCTCCTCATTCTGCGCACTGGCGATATCACCGGCGCTGAAGGACACTTCTTCGAGCAAACGTTCAAGCAGCGTGTGCAGACGGCGGGCACCGATATTCTCGGTTTTCTCGTTCACCTGCCAGGCAATTTCGGCCAGGCGCTTGATGCCTTCAGGCATGAACTCGATGTTCAGGCCTTCGGTTTTCAGCAGCTCGCGGTATTGCTCGGTCAACGAAGCGTGCGGCTCGCTGAGGATGCGTTCGAAATCCTGTGGCGACAGCGCCTTAAGTTCAACGCGGATCGGCAGACGGCCTTGCAGCTCGGGCACCAGGTCGCTTGGCTTGCTCAGGTGGAACGCGCCGGAGGCGATAAACAGGATGTGGTCGGTCTTGACCATGCCCAGTTTGGTATTGACGGTGCAACCTTCGATCAGCGGCAGCAGGTCGCGCTGCACACCTTCGCGGGACACATCGGCGCCACCGACATTACCGCGCTTGGCCACTTTGTCGATTTCATCGATAAACACGATACCGTGCTGTTCGACCGCTTCCAGGGCCTTGGCCTTGAGTTCTTCGTCATTAACCAGGCGACCGGCTTCTTCGTCACGCACCATTTTCAGGGCTTCTTTGACTTTCAGCTTGCGGCTCTTGCGCTTGCCTTTGCCCATGTTGGCAAACAGGCTTTGCAACTGGTTGGTCATTTCTTCCATGCCAGGCGGCGCGGAGATGTCCACACCAACAGCATCGGCGACTTCGATTTCGATTTCCTTGTCGTCCAGCTGGCCTTCACGCAGACGCTTGCGGAACAGCTGGCGAGTGTTGGAATCCTGCGGTACGGCGGCTTCTTCGCCGAATGTGCGGGCAGGAGGCAGCAGGGCGTCGAGGATGCGCTCTTCGGCGGCGTCTTCGGCACGGTGGCGAACCTTTACGATTTCCTGTTCGCGCAGCAGCTTGATTGCAGCATCAGCCAGATCACGGATGATCGACTCGACGTCGCGGCCTACATAGCCAACTTCGGTGAACTTCGTCGCTTCAACCTTGATGAACGGTGCGTTGGCCAATTTGGCCAGACGACGGGCGATCTCGGTTTTACCGACGCCGGTAGGGCCGATCATCAAGATGTTTTTTGGCGTCACTTCAACGCGCAGTTCTTCCGGCAGTTGCATCCGGCGCCAGCGGTTACGCAGCGCGATGGCAACGGCGCGCTTGGCGTCGTCCTGGCCGATGATGTGGCGATTGAGTTCGTGGACAATTTCGCGGGGAGTCATGGACATAATAATTGGCGTTCCTCTAGCAGAATCAAGGTTCACAAACGGGCCGTTGAAGCGGCCCGGCAGGTGACTTATTCAGCGAGGTCCTGCTCCTCAATAGTGATGTTGTGGTTGGTGAATACGCAGATATCGCCAGCAATACCGAGTGCTGTTTCAGCGATTTCGCGGGCCGACAGTTCGGTCTTCATCAGCAGGGCACGGGCCGCTGCCTGGGCGAATGCACCGCCCGAACCCATTGCGATCAAGCCGTCTTCAGGCTCAACCACGTCACCGTTACCGGTGATGATCAAGGATGCGTCCTTGTTGGCTACGGCCAGCATGGCTTCCAGGCGGCTCAGCGAGCGGTCGGTACGCCATTCTTTGGCCAACTCGACAGCGGCGCGAACCAGATGGCCCTGGTGCTTTTCAAGCTGGCCTTCAAAGCGTTCGAACAGGGTGAATGCATCAGCGGTGGCACCGGCGAAACCGGCGATGACCTGGCCGTGATAGAGGCGACGGACTTTTTTCGCGTTGCCTTTCATCACGGTATTGCCAAGAGAAACCTGGCCGTCGCCAGCCATGACGACTTTGCCGTGGCGGCGTACTGAAACGATGGTGGTCAAGGGAGAGTCTCCACGCAGCGGGGCGAAAATGCCTGATGGAAATACATATGGGGGTTGTCGCGGATTTTTCAACAGCGGGGAGGGAATGGGGATGAACGGGGAGGCAGGATTTGGCGAAGATGTTGTGGGAGCGGGCTTGCTCGAAATGCAGACGACCCGCAGTGTCAGGCTGATCGCGGTGATGCCATCGCGAGCAAGCCCGCTCCCACAGGGTGTAGCGTAATCCCGTGGGAGCGGCTGCTGTCAGCGGCGCTGTTGCAACAACAGGTTGTTGAAACCGCCGCCCGCCAATTGCTTTTGGGCCACCGTCAACTGGTCGCGATTGCTGAACGGGCCAACCAGCACCCGGTACCAGGTTTCGTCTTTCACCGTGCCGGCTTCAACCGTAGCGGTCTGGCCCAGCAGGATGATTTGCGCGCGTACTTTTTCGGCATCGGCCTGTTTGCGGAACGAGCCCGCTTGCAGGAAGAACTTGGTAACCGGTGCCGCCTTGACGACAGGTGGCGCTGGAGGCGGAGTGATTCCGCTCAAGGCTGCCTGGGCGCGGGCGGTGTCGATTTTGGCTGCTTCAGCCGGTGTTACCGGTGCCAGCGGCGCGGTTTGTGGTGTAGGCAGGGTCTTCTCGGGCACGGCTTCTGGCGGCACGAGCACTTCAGACTCGGGCAGCAAGGTATAGAAGTCGTACTTGGGCTTGGCCGGCTGAGTCGGGCTCGGCGCGGTCTTGTTGGCTTCGGCCACTTTCGTGGCTTTCTGCTGCTCCTGCTTGACCCGTTTGACGTCATCACCCTGGCCGGGTTCGAGCTTCATCAGAAACACGATAAAGGCGCCCACGGTCAGGCCGATGGCCATCCATAGCCAGCCCGGGATCGGCTTTTTGGCGGGCGCCTGATACCGGCTGGCACCACGCTTGGGTACTGGTTTCTTCTTGGCGGCCAACTTACATGCGCTCCAGGGTTTCCAGACCCAGCAGTTCCAGGCCTTGCTTGAGGGTACGGCCTGCCAGTGCCGCCAGACGCAAGCGACTCTGTTTCTGTGCTTCGTCTTCGGCGCTCAGGATCGGGCAGTTCTCGTAAAAGCTGGAGAACAGGCCGGCCACTTCGTACAGGTAAGTACAGAGGGTATGAGGCGTGCCTTTTTCGGCCACGTTGTTCAGCACCTCGCCGAACTGCGCCAGCTTGGCAGCCAGTTCCTGTTCTTGCGGGGCTTCAAGCACGATCTGGCCCTGCACTTCTTCAAAGCCCTTGCCCAGTTTGCGGAACACGCCCGCAACGCGGGTGTAGGCGTACAGCAGGTAAGGTGCGGTATTGCCTTCAAAGTTCAGCATCAAGTCGAAGTTGAAGCTGTAGTCGCTGGTGCGGTGCTTGGACAGGTCGGCGTATTTCACCGCGCCAATGCCGACAACTTTGGCGATGGCACGCAGTTCGTCTTCAGGCAACTCCGGGTTTTTCTCTTTAACCAACGTGTAGGCACGTTCTTTGGCTTCGTTGAGCAGGTCAATGAGTTTAACCGTACCGCCATCACGGGTCTTGAATGGACGGCCATCGGCGCCGTTCATGGTGCCGAAGCCCATGTGTTCCATTTCCATCGGATGGGTGATGAAACCGGCCTTGCGCGCAACCGCAAACACCTGCTGGAAGTGCAGGGCCTGGCGCTGATCGACGAAGTACAGGGCGCGATCGGCTTTCAATACGCCGCTGCGATAGCGAATGGCTGCCAAGTCAGTGGTGGCGTATAGATAGCCGCCGTCGGCCTTGACGATGATGACGGGCAGCGGCTCGCCTTCGGCATTCTTGAACTCGTCGAGGAACACGCACTGGGCGCCGTTGCTCTCGACCAGCATGCCCTTGGCCTTGAGGTCGTTGACCACGTTGATCAGGTCGTCGTTGTAGGCGCTTTCGCCCATTACGTCAGCCATGGTCAGTTTAACGTTCAACTGCTCGTAGATTTTCTGGCAGTGCGACAGTGAGATGTCTTTGAACTTGGTCCACAGCGCCAGGCAGTCCGGGTCACCGGCTTGCAGCTTGACCACCAGGCTACGGGCACGGTCGGCGAACTCCGGGGACTCGTCAAAGCGTTTTTTCGCGGCGCGGTAGAAGTTTTCCAGATCGGACAGCTCGTCGCTGGTGATCGGGTTTTCTTCCAGATAGGCCATCAGCATGCCGAACTGGGTGCCCCAGTCGCCTACGTGGTTTTGGCGAATCACCTCGTCGCCGAGGAATTCCAGTACACGGGCCACGCCATCGCCAATGATGGTGGAGCGCAAGTGGCCCACATGCATCTCTTTGGCCAGGTTGGGCGCGGACATGTCGATCACGGTACGCATGGCCGGGGTGGCCTTGCGTACACCGATTTTCTCGTCAGCCAGGGCCGCGTCGAGGCGCGAAGCCAGGGCCTGGGTGTTCTGGAAGAAATTCAGGAAGCCAGGGCCGGCGATTTCGGTTTTGCTGATCTGCTCATCGGCGGGCAGTGCCGCGATGATTTTTTCAGCCAGATCACGGGGTTTCATACCCGCAGGCTTGGCCAGCATCATGGCGATGTTGCTGGCGAAGTCGCCGTGGGTTTTGTCACGGGCGTTTTCCACCTGAATCGCTGGCGTCAGGCCTTCAGGCAACACACCTTCTGTGACGAGTTGAGCTAGGGCTTGTTGAATAAGCTGGCGAATGGTGTCTTTCATGGTCTTCTCTTTCGACCGCAAGCGCGGTAGCGCTTCAGTGCGCAGGTGGAAAAACTGGGTATTATCCGTTGCAAGGTCGGCCTTGCCAACCTTAGCAGGCGGGTTATGGATCTGCGGTGTTCGGTTATTACTTCAAAACGGTGGGCGCGAGCTTGCTCGCGATGGCATCGCTGCGGTTTTCAAGTTGTACCGCGTCGTCTGCATCGCGAGCAAGCCCGCTCCCACGGGGGTCATGAGGTGACTCAATAAAGGTCTACCGGGTCCACGTCCAGCGACCAGCGCACCTGACGACCGCTGGGCATTTGCTCAAGGACCAGCAGCCATTGGCTCAGTAAACGATGCAGCGGTGCACGGGCATTGGCCTGTAATAGTAGTTGAGCACGATAGCGTCCGGCCCTGCGCTCCATTGGCGCAGGCACGGGGCCGAGCAACTCGATACCCCCCAGGTTCAGCTCACCCAGCAGGCGTTCAGCCTCGCTGCAGGCTTCATCCAGAAAACCTTCGGCTTGTCCCGGTTTGTGGGCTTCTGCGCGCAGCAGCGCCAGATGGGCGAAAGGCGGCAGTCCTGCCGCCCGGCGTTCGCTCAGGGCCTGTTCGGCGAAGGCGAAGTAACCCTGCTCGGTCAGTTGGATCAGCAGCGGGTGGTCGGCCAGATGGGTCTGGATAATCACCTTGCCCGGCTCTTCAGCCCGGCCGGCCCGGCCCGCGACCTGAACGATCAGCTGGGCCATGCGCTCGCTGGCGCGGAAGTCGCCGGAGAACAGGCCGCCATCGGCATCC
Organism: Pseudomonas bubulae; assembly: GCF_037023725.1. Lineage (NCBI taxonomy): Bacteria > Pseudomonadati > Pseudomonadota > Gammaproteobacteria > Pseudomonadales > Pseudomonadaceae > Pseudomonas > Pseudomonas bubulae. The sequence continues at coordinate 349,157 of NZ_CP146077.1, read as the reverse complement.
AGGATCGATACCAGCGTCACCCGGGGGAAGTGATGGCCTTTGGCGAGCATTTGTGTGCCGATCAGTATGCACGGCTGGCCCTTCTGGATCGTGGCAAACAGTTGGTTCATCGCGTCCTTGCGCGAGGTGCTGTCTCGATCTACCCGCAGTACCGGGTAGTCGGGGAACAAAATCCCCAGCCGCTCTTCGGCGCGCTCAGTCCCGGCACCTACAGGCCGCAGGTCGACTTTGCCGCATTGCGGGCAGTTGCGCGGAACGCGCTCGACGTAGCCGCAGTGATGGCAGCGTAGCTCGCCAGAGCGCTGATGAACGGTCATGCGCGCATCGCAGCGCTGGCATTCAGACATCCAGCCACAGTCATGGCACAGCAATGTCGGCGCGAAGCCTCGACGGTTCAAAAACACCAGTACTTGCTGGCCTGCAGCGAGGGTTTGGCCGATGGCCTGTTGCATCGGCCCGGAAATGCCGCTGTCCAGGGGACGGCTTTTCACATCCAGGCGCAGAAAACGAGGCTGTTTGGCCCCGCCAGCACGTTCGTTCAGGCGCAGCAAGCCGTAACGGCCGGTGTAGGCGTTGTGCAGGCTTTCCAGTGATGGCGTTGCGGAGCCGAGTACGATGGGGATGTTTTCCTGCCGGGCACGCACCAGTGCCAGGTCGCGGGCGTGGTAGCGCAAACCTTCCTGCTGTTTATAAGAGCCGTCGTGCTCTTCGTCGATAATGATCAGCCCCGGGTTTTTCATCGGGGTGAACAGCGCTGAACGCGTGCCAATAATAATGTCGGCTTCGCCATCACGGGCTGCCAGCCAGCTTTCCAGGCGCTCGCGGTCATTGACCGCAGAATGCACCAGCGCAATACGGGCATTGAAGCGTTGTTCGAAGCGGGCCAGGGTTTGCGGACCCAGGTTGATTTCCGGGATCAGCACCAGCGCCTGCTTGCCGGCCTGGAGGGTTTCACGGATCAATTGCAAATACACTTCGGTCTTGCCGCTGCCAGTGACCCCGGCCAGCAGGAAGGCATGGAAGTGGTCGAAACCTGCGCGAATCGCTTCGTAGGCAGCGCGTTGCTCGTCGTTGAGCGGCAACTCGGGCTGAGCCAGCCAATGTTCATGGCGCTCACTGGGTGCATGGCGGCGGATCTCGACAGTGACCAGCTCCTTGGCCAGCAGCAGGTCGAGGCTGTCCTTGCTCAGCATCAACTTGCTTAACAGTTGATGCGCCACGCCGTGGGGGTGCTGGGCGAGGGTGGCCAGTGCTTCACGCTGGCGTGGAGCGCGGGCAACACGGGGGTCGTCAAGCCGGGCGCCCGGGGCAATCTGCCAGAATCGTTCCTGGCGCGTTTCGGCCAGCTCACCCTGGCGCAGCAATACTGGCAACGCCCAGCTCAGGGTGTCGCCCAGGCTGTGCTGGTAGTACTGCGACGTCCACAGGCACAGCTTGAATAAAGAGGCGGGCAGCGGCGGCGTGGCGTCGAGCAGGGCGATGGCGGGCTTGAGCTTTTCGGCTGGTACTTCGCTGTGGTCGACCACCTCGACCAGTATGCCAATCATCTCCCGTCGTCCGAACGGTACCCGCAGGCGCATGCCGGGCTGTAATTGACTGCGCAGCACGCCAGCAGGCGCCCGGTAATCAAACAGGCGGCGCAAGGGGGAAGGCAGGGCAAGGCGCAAAATGGCGTCGGGCACGCGGGGCTCTCAAGTGATGAACGGCAAAGATGGCCCGGAGCCTAGCAGACAACGCCGCGCGGGACTAAAAGGCAGGTCAATGAACTGTGAAACTTGCAGGCGGATCATGCTTTGCCGCTTGCGTCAATGCAAAGGTCTGGTATTATCGGCGCCCTAATTTTACGTGCGGTATTCAACAATGGTGTTGAGTGGCGGCACGCTAGAGGAATACCCCATGAAAGCCGATATCCATCCAGCGTACGAAACAATCCTGGTAACTTGCAGCTGCGGCAACAAGTTCGAAACTCGTTCGAACCTGTGCAAGCCACTGGGCACCGACGTATGCAACGAGTGCCACCCGTTCTACACCGGTAAGCAGAAAACTCTGGACGTTGGCGGTCGTGTTGATCGCTTCAAAACTCGTTTCGGTGCTTTCGGCGCTACGAAAAAAGCCGCCGAGTAAGGCGCATGACCATGGGCAGGCTTTTGGGTCTGGCCAGGTTATTGAAAAAGGCGTCCCTTGCGGGCGCCTTTTTTGTGCCTGCGATTTGGCTGGCCAGTGTTTCGGCCGCGCCGTTGTGCCCGGCGCCAGGGGCTGTGGCCTACGCCACGGTGGAGCGGGTGACCGATGGCGACACCCTGCGTCTCAAGGATGGCCGCAGCGTGCGCATGATCGGCCTCAATGCCCCGGAGACGGGCAAAAAAGGCCGGCCCGCCGAGCCCTTTGCCGAGGCGGCGCGCAAGCGCCTGCAAACGCTGGTGGCGCAAAGCGATGGCCGTGTCGGGTTGCTGGCAGGTAAACAGGCCCGGGATCGTTATGGTCGCACCCTGGCCCATGTATTTGGTGCCGATGGCAGCAACCTTGAAGCCCGATTGCTGGCTGACGGCCTGGGATTTCAGGTGGCTATCGCGCCGAATGTGGCGCTGCTTGACTGTCAGCAAGCCGCCGAGCGCAGTGCGCGCAAGGCTCGTCTGGGCCTTTGGCGGCAGTCGCCGGTGCTGGCGCCGCAACAAATCCGTCGCTCGGGTTTCGCCCTGGTGAGTGGCACGGTCAGTCAGGTCCGGCGCAATCAGGGCGGGCTCTGGATCGACCTGCAAGGCGGCCTGGTGTTGAACATTGCGCTCAGGCAATTGCCCACTTTCGATCAAAAGCAACTGGCCAGGTTGCAAGGTGCGCAAGTCGAGGCCAGAGGTTGGGTTCTGGATCGTTCGCAGCGTGCAGGCGTGAAGGCCGGGCAGGCACGCTGGATGTTGCCTTTAACTCATCCGGGAATGCTTAAAGTCATTGCTCGCTAAAAATTGTAGACAATTTTAAATACAGATTGTGGACACTCCAGCCCTTGTGGGGCGCGGCTCTTGGGCCAAAGTCGTAAGGTAAAGGCCTTGACACTGCTGACTGGTCAGTCTTGTCGGGACTTTGCGACACGCGTATGCTCGGCGATTCGTCTGTCCAACAGCAAAAAAAGCGGAATGCCCACATGTCTGATTTGAAAACTGCCGCTCTCGAATACCATGCCCAGCCACGTCCAGGCAAACTGAGTGTCGAGCTTACCAAACCTACCGCTACTGCCCGCGATCTAGCGCTGGCATACAGCCCGGGTGTAGCCGAACCAGTGCGCGAAATCGCCCGCGACCCTGAACTGGCCTACAAGTACACCGGCAAGGGCAACCTGGTAGCCGTGATCTCTGATGGCACCGCTATCCTGGGCCTGGGTAATCTCGGCCCATTGGCCTCCAAACCTGTTATGGAAGGCAAAGGCGTGTTGTTCAAGCGCTTTGCCGGTATCGATGTTTTCGACATCGAAGTTGATTCCGAGAGCCCACAGGCTTTCATCGACACCGTAAAACGCATCTCCATCACCTTCGGCGGCATCAACCTCGAAGACATCAAGGCACCTGAGTGCTTTGAGATCGAACGTGCTCTGATCGAGCAGTGCGATATCCCTGTATTCCATGATGACCAGCACGGCACCGCTATCGTGACCGCGGCCGGCATGATCAACGCCCTGGAAATCGCTGGCAAAACCCTGGCGCAAGCCAAGATCGTTTGCCTGGGCGCCGGTGCTGCTGCCATCTCCTGCATGAAATTGCTGGTGAGCATGGGCGCAACCATCGAAAACATCTACATGATCGACCGTACCGGTGTGATCCACTCCGGCCGTGACGACCTGAACCAGTACAAGTCGGCATTCGCCCATGCTACCGAGAAGCGCACCCTGGCTGATGCCATGGACGGCGCAGACGTGTTCGTTGGCCTGTCGGGTCCGAACCTGCTGAGCGCTGAAGACTTGCTGCGCATGGCGCCTAACCCGATCGTGTTCGCGTGCTCGAACCCGGATCCGGAAATCTCCCCGGAGCTGGCTCACGCCACCCGTAACGACGTGATCATGGCCACTGGCCGTTCGGACTACCCGAACCAGGTCAATAACGTGCTGGGCTTCCCTTTCATCTTCCGTGGTGCCCTGGACGTTCGCGCCAAGCGCATCAACGAAGAAATGAAAATCGCTGCAGCCAACGCATTGCGTGAACTGGCCAAACTGCCAGTGCCACAAGAAGTGTGTGACGCTTACGGCGGTATCAAGCTGGAATTCGGTCGTGAATACATCATCCCGAAACCAATGGATGCACGCCTGATCACTCTGATCTCCGATGCAGTGGCCAAGGCTGCCATCGAGACCGGTGTTGCAACCCTGCCATACCCGAAAAACTACCCGCTCAAAAGCGTGGATGACGTCTTCAACGGCTAAGGCTGTGTAGCGTCATAAAAAAGCCCCGGCGCTGTAAAGCGTCGGGGCTTTTTTGTTTTCTGCGAAACGGGCACGAAAGGATCTACAAAATAAGCCTAACCCTTCTACAAAATAGGAATTGTCTTACATTAATTTTTTCGAGCCTCCGTTAATTTCATTCCTTTGTTCCGAGGGGAGCCTGTTCTGAATTCTGAAGAATTCTGAAGTGTGCCCTCTGTTTTATAGGACGTTTTATAGGAATCACGGATGTTCACTCGCCTTCGTCAAAGCCGTTACAGTCAGACCCGCTTTCAACTGATTGACGACCAGGGGGTGAGTACCGCCTATGCAGGGCTGGCCTTTGAGCTGGTTGATCAGCGAGGTAGACGGCACGGCGGTCGTCTGGATGCCTCGGGGGTTGGCAGGGTGCGCAAGGGCGTTGAAGGGCCATTTGCGCTTATGTTCAGGCAGTTGCATGACGCCAGCAATGGCCTGTATTCGCGGTTGATGGGTCGAACGCATTACCCTCTCAAGATCACCGAGCTTCAGGTCAGGGCGGAGCGCACCCGCTTCCTCGACAGGAGCGGTGCGCGCCCGCAGAGCAAGCCGCCATGCATTGATCCCGACAGTGACTATTACCAGATTGAAGTGCGGCATCTGGTCGAGCATGTTTCTCATTTGCCGCCTGAGGACGGGAGCCTGTTCCCGGTCGAGCGTGGCCCGCTCGGTGTGCATATTGCAGAGGGGCGTCATACGGTGCTGCAGGTGCGTCCCTTGCGGGCCTTGTGCCCGCTGCTGTCCACGGACCCGCAGTTTTGTGCGCTCAATCTCTATCAATTGGCGTTGATGGCCACCCTGGGCAACTGCTCATTTGCTGGGCCGGCCCGCATGTCGCGTGTGCAAGATCCCTTTGGGGAGGCAAGCATGATGGGCTGGCGGGCCAGCCCGGAACAGGCAAAGTCCTATTACCCTTTATATGAAGATGTGCCGTATTCGGCGCGTTTGGAAATTGTGCCTTTCGACCCCGTGCTGTACCCGGCCAATGACCCGCTTTGCGGAATGGCTCAGGAAACTCCGTCTTCAGTGCATTATCGCGGAGATATCCGTTTTGGGGCTCAAGGCGCAGGTGCACAAGTTTTTGTGAGCCATAACGATAAAGTTGTCTTGGTTGCCGTTCATAGCACCTGTACCTGGTCTGATTTGTCACAGGATGCAGAGGCCCCTCAAGTACCCTTTGAAGAGGGTGAGGGCCAGGTACATGGCGGTTTTTACGACGCCGCCAGGCAGGCTTACGAGCTTGTTGACAGGTACATGGACAAGTTCCACTGGGGGCAAGCCGTACTGATTTGCGGACACAGCCAGGGCGGGGCTATCGGTTTGATCCTTGCCCAAATGTTGATCCAGCTGAGGGCCTGTGAGGTGCAGCTCTACACGTACGGAGCCCCTCGCGCAGCGGACGCAACCTTTGTTCGCGCGGCACAGGGGCTGGTGCATCAGCGCATGGTTAACCATAACGATCCTGTCCCCGGGGTGCCCGGCAGCTGGATGAACCGCCCATTGTCGGCCTGTTGTGCAGGCACGGTACTCAGTTTCGTGAACGTACCCGCAGGTTTTGGCGTGTTTGTGGCGGGCCTGAGCCGTTTGCTCGCAGAGCCTTATCAGCATCACGGAACCTTGCGCCACTTTATGCCGCTGGAGTTTGCTCAGGAGATGAGGTCGCATGTCCTGTGGGATCCGCTTAGCAAGACGATCACCCAGCATGCCGTCAGCCATGCGGTACTTGAGCAAAAAAGTGCAGCACCCGAATCAGAGGGTGGGCTCAAGCCACGGGTCGATGCAGGCCAGCCGTTTATGATCGACAGTTATATTCCCAGTTGCTGGGCGGTTTTGCGCCGCAGCCAGCAAGCGCTGCAGGCCCGGTGTTCACTGGTGACCGAGCGTGAGGTGTTGTTCGTGGATCAGGCGCTTGAACACGTCGCGCAGCAACTGCGGGTTAAGTACCGTGAGGTAATGACCTGTGCGGGCGGTACGTTTGAAGAGCAGGTAGAAGCCATGAACCTGCTCATGCGCGAAATGAGCAATGTCCATAAAACCCGCAAGCGCTTGTACCTGCTGAGGTTTCGGGTGCCGACCCGGGCAGATGTGTATGGGCAGTATGCGCAACAGCCCGGTGTGCTGGCTGAAAGTCTGGAGCGCTGGGAGTCTCACAGCGAGAGCACGCGTATCGATCAACTGGCGATGGCGCCGATCGATGAGCTGTTTGCAGGGGGTGTGCCTGTGGATCACCTGCTTGCTTGAGCCTGCCAGGCTGCACGTTGCAAGCGCTCGGGCGCTCTGCAACGTGCAGCCCTGTTGATCAGAACAGGTCTATTGGGGCGCCGTCATCTGCCGGCAGCGGGCTGCCCGGTGCTACGTTGTTGCCCAGTTCGCTGTTGGTGGGCGGTGTGTCTTCGCTCTTGAACAGTTCAAAGTAGGCGCCAGGGGTGCCTGGAGACGCGATACGGCCGCTGGACGGATCAATCCGCAAGCTGAGGATGCCTTCGGGTTCTGGCTGCGTATGCGCAGGCTTGTCTTTGAGCGCGCCCCCCATGTACGTCATCCAGATCGGCAGCGCGACGGTGCCGCCGTATTCGCGACGGCCCAGGCTTTCGGGCTGGTCGAAACCGGTCCAAACAGTGGTCACATAGTCGGCGTTGTATCCTGAGAACCACGCATCCTTGGATTCGTTGGTCGTACCGGTTTTACCTGCCAGATCGGTGCGGCCCAGCGCCAGGGCGCGGCGGCCGGTGCCGAGCTTGATCACGTCCTGCAGCATGCTGGTGAGGATGTACGTGGTGCGCCCGTCGACAATCCGCTCGGCTATTGCTTGCGTCTCGACAGTGGGCAGGCCCGGTGCGGCATTGATGGTGTCAACGGTCAGCGCTGCGGCTTCAGGCGGCACATCCTTGCTGTCGGCTTTAGGCACGCTTGGCGGGTTGGCCACGAACAGGGTTTCGCCATTGCGGCTTTCGATTTTGTCGATCAGATACGGCGTGATCTTGTAGCCGCCGTTGGCGAATGTACTCCAGCCGGTGGCAATCTCCATTGGCGTCAGGGTGGCAGTACCCAGGGCCAGCGACAGGTTGCGCGGCAAGTCCTGTTTGTTGAAACCGAACTTGCTGATGTAGTCGACGGTGCGGTCGACACCCAGGCTTTGCAGCAAGCGGATGGAGACCAGGTTGCGCGACTTGTACAGTGCTTCACGCACGCGGATCGGGCCGAGGAAGGTGTTGGTGTCGTTCTTCGGGCGCCAGACCTTGTCCAGATATTCATCGACAAACACGATGGGTGCGTCGTTGACCAGGGTGGCGGCGGTGTAGCCATTATCCAGTGCGGCGCTGTAGATGAACGGTTTGAAACTGGAGCCCGGTTGGCGCTTGGCCTGCATCGCCCGGTTGTAGTTGCTTTGCTCAAAGGCGAAACCGCCCACCAGCGCGCGAATGGCGCCGTTGTCCGGATCCAGGGATACCAGTGCGCCTTGCACGGTGGGCACCTGGCTGAATTTGTAGCTGCCGTCGGTCTGCGGTTGTACGCGAATCAGATCACCGACCTGGGCGACATCCGAAGGCTGTTTGGGCATCGGCCCCATGCTGTTGGTGTTGAGGAACTTGCGTGCCCATTTCATGGTGTTCCAGGCGACGTGCGCCTCACCGGTGCGAGTCAGTACTTGAATGCCGTCCTTGTCGACCTGGGTCACGATGGCCGGTTCAAGACCGCTGATCGGGCGCTGCTTGGCCAGTTCCTGAGTCCATACGGCCAGGGTCTTGCCCGGCAGGCGTGACTCGGGGCCACGGTAGCCGTGACGCTGGTCGTAGGCAATCAGGCCTTCATGAACGGCGGTGTTGGCCAGTTCCTGAAGGTCACTCGGCACCGTGGTAGTCACACGGAAGCCTTCGGTGTACGCCTCGCTGCCATAACGGCCGACCATTTCGGCACGGGCCATTTCGGCGATGTAGGGGGCGCTCACTTCCGGCGTTGGCACGTGATAGCTGGCGTTGACCGGCTCGGCGATCGCCGCTTGATAGCTGGCCTGATCGATTTTACCCAGCTTGTACATACGCCCCAGGATCCAGTCGCGGCGCTCTTTGCTGCGCACCGGGTTGGCCAGAGGGTTAAACCGTGAAGGGGCTTTGGGCAGGCCGGCGATCATCGCCATCTGCGCCAGGCTCAGGTCGCGGATCGATTTGCCGTAGTAAACCTGAGCTGCGGATTCGATACCGTAAGCGCGGTTGCCCAGGTAAATCTTGTTCACGTACAGCTCAAGGATCTCGTCCTTGGTCAGCTCGCGTTCAATTTCGAGAGCCAGCAGGATTTCGTTGGTCTTGCGCGAAAAGCTTCGCTCGCTGGAGAGGAAATAGTTCTTCGCCACCTGCATGGTGATGGTGCTGCCACCTGATTGTATGTGTCCGCTTTTTACCAACTGGGTAGCGGCACGCATCAGGCTGCTGGGGTCGACCCCGTAATGATTGGCGAAATTGTCATCTTCTGCAGAAAGCAGGGCATTGATGAAATTGGGCGGAATGTCGGCGAACTTGATCGGTGAGCGGCGCATTTCGCCAAACTCTGCGATCAACTTTCCGTCGCTGGTGTAGACCCGCAAAGGAATCTGCAACTGGATGCTTCTCAACGACTCTACAGACGGCAAGCCAGGACTAAGATAGAGAAACGCGCCGCTCAACACGAGCAACAGCCCGCAGAACACGGCAACGAAAGACCACCCGAAAAACTTCAGCAGACGAATCAAGGCTTTTGGATTTCCAGATCAAGAAATGGGTTTGCACGTCAGGGTAGTGCGCAGTTGCGCCGGGTCGACGATACGGAAAAAACGCCCGGCATTATAAGCATTTTTCGCTCATGAACGTCATGAGCCGCATGTCAGAACAGGTTTTGAACGGATCTCATTTTTTACCCTCCGTAAGTTACGGATTGCATTAGGGAAAACAAAGGTGCCCGGATTATTTCCTCAAACACGTCAGCGCTGTGTCGGCGTACAAATCGGCCAGCAGTCGATCAAGCTCGTCGAGCTGAGCCGTTCACAGGGCCGGTTCAAGCTACAGTCCTATGCCATGGAACCCCTGCCAGCCGGGCTTGTGAATGATCAGACCGGCGCAGAGGCCAAAAGTGTCGTCCCAGTGCTTCTCAGGGCGCTGGAAAAGGCCCAGGTAATCGCCAGGGACGCCATTATCGCGATGCCCGATGGTCAGGTGATCTGCAAAAGCCTGGAGGTGGAGGCAGGCTTGAGCGAAGTAGAGCTTGAGCTTCATGTGCGGTTTGAGGCTGAGCAGTACATACCTTATGCACTGGATGACATGGCACTGGATTTTGAGCTCCAGGATCACCCGTCGAACCATACCGGGCCGGCCCGCGTGCTGATGGTGGCGTGCCGCCAGGAAGCACTGGAGTGGCATTGTTCGGTCTTGACCGGTGCGGGATTGGTCCCGCGGGTGGTTGCCGTGCAGGCTCATGCCCTGGTGCGGGGCGTTGAGGCAATGACTGCAGGCCAGGCACTGAACGGGGCCGTGGCCGTGGTCGATTTTGCACCCCATACAATCCTGCTGAGCATCGTGCAGCAGGGTCAGGTCATTTACGTCCGGGAGCTGCTTTGCGGGCAGGCCACTGCAGGGGCGCAAGCATTCGAAACCACGATTGTCGAAGAGCTGGAGCGAGAGCTTGGGCTGTTTGCCGACTCCGGAGTTGATGGGCGGATCGGCCTGATCGTATTGGCCGGTGAGGCTGCCATGGATCCGCTGCTGGCTCAGCGGGTTGAATCCCGTCTTGGCACGCCGACACGCATCGCCAACCCGTTTGCGTTGATGGACCTCGATCCCTCACTCACCCCTGAAGCCTTGCTTTGCGATGCCCCTGTGTTGTTGACTGCCTGCGGTCTGGCCTTGAGGGGGTTTGATTAATGGCGAGAATCAATTTGTTGCCCTGGCGCGCGTTGTTGCGTGAAAAGCGGCGCAAACGTTTTTTGATGGTGCTGGTGGCCCTGTCTTTGCTGGCGGTGGCCGGCCTGTTTGCTGCTGACCACTTTATCGACACCTTGGTAGAGGAGCAGATGGAGCGCAATGACCTGATCCGCAGTACCACGTTCCAGCTGGATGGGCGTGCGGAGCAGATCGACCAGTTGAAAGTGCGCCGGGAGCAATTGCTTGAACGCATGCAAACCATAGGCATGTTGCAGAGCAGCCGGTCGAGCAGCGGGATCATTTTGGAACAATTGGCGCGCAGCTTGCCGGAAGGTGTGCATTTCACCGACGTGAAAATGACCGAGGGCACCATTGTCATCACGGGGATTGCCCAGTCCAACAACCTTGTCGCCCAGCTGATGCGAAATCTCGATGCTTCGCACTGGCTGGATACGCCGCAACTCAATGACGTCAAGGCAGACCCTGCCCAGGCAGGCGGGCAGGAGCGCCTGTTTCAGATGACGGTGCGTGAGGCCCGACATACCCCTTCCGGGGGGGCATTGTGATACCTGCGCACTGGCTCGTTAGCCTGCGCAATTTCGACCTGCGCGAACTGGCCCCGGGTAACATGGGCGCCTGGTCGCCAGCCCGCAAAACAACCGTGGCTCTGGTGTGGCTGGGCCTGGTGCTGGTGTCGGGTCATGCGCTGCTGCTTCAACTGCCTTCTTCCCGGTTGCAACAGTTGCACGAGACTCAAACCACGCTGAAGGCGGAGTTTGAATCCAGGGTCGCACAGGTTGCCAATCTGGATGCTTATGGGATGCAAGTTCACAGGCTGGAAGCCGGGTTCAGTGCGTTGCTCAAACAACTCCCCGCTCAGGCACAAGTGCCCGAATTGCTGGATGAGATTTCGCGGTTGGGTCTGAGCAATGGTCTGCTGGTCGAGCACATTCAGTGGCTCCCTGAAGTCCTGCAAACGTTCTATGCCGAACTGCCACTGCAGATGACCCTCGTCGGGGGCTATCACGAACTTGGCCTCTTCGTCAGCGCCATGGCCAGCCTGCCGCGCATTGTCACCTTGCATGACCTCAGCCTTGCGCCGAGCAACGGTACCGGTGATGGTCAACTGCGCATGACGCTGCTGGCAAAGGCCTACCGAACCACGATCAAGGACTGATCCCATGGGTGTTTGTTTGCGAGTGTTTGGCGCCGGATTGCTGGCAAGCCTGGCAGGGTGTGACAGCCCGCAGACTACCGCAGACCTGCACAGTTATTTACAGGCTACGCAGGGGCATGCGAGCAACGCCATTGAGCCGCTCCCCGTGATCAGTGTCGGGCCTGTGTTTGCCTATGGATCGATGGGTTTGCGCAATCCTTTTCAGGCTATAGGGGGGGGAGGGGACGGCAGTTGGCAGGTCAGCCTTGCCGGCGATGAACTTGACGCGGACCGGCCCCGGCAGTTTCTGGAAGGCTTTGATCTGGAGCAGTTCGAGATGGTTGGCATGCTGTCCAGTGAATCGCAGGCAAATGCCTTGCTGCGGGCCAATGGTGTTATTCATCGCTTGAAAGTGGGGGATTACCTGGGGCGCAACAATGGCCAGATTGCTTCGATCCAGGCGCACCAGATTGAAGTATTTGAACTGATTTCCGATGGTCGGGGCGGTTGGTTGGAAAGGTCCCTGACGATTCCTTTAAATCAACAGTCTTAACGGATAAACACCATGAAAAGGATTTCACCGGTCTGCGTACTGGCGCTATGGAGTGCGCTGAATTCGCAGTCAATGCTGGCGGCTGGGCAGGCCGCGCCATCATCCGTCAAGCGCTCGCAGTATGTGGGCGAGCCCATGTCCCTGAGCGTGCAGAATCTTGATGTACGCACGGTACTGCAATCGCTGGCGGATTTTACCGGGTTCAACCTGATGGTCAGCGACACCGTAAAGGGCAGCATAACCCTCAGTTTGCAGGATGTGCCTTGGGATCAGGCGCTGGAGCTGGTGCTTGAGAGCAAGGGGTTGGGCAAGCGTCTTGAAGGTAATGTGTTGTTGATCGCGCCCCTGGAAGAGATCGCAGCCCGCGAGCGCCCTGAGCCTGCGCCTTTGCGTCGGGAGTTGGTGCAAGTCAATTACGCCAGGGCGGCAGATATCGTCATGCTGTTCCAGTCAGTGACCGGCGGGCAGCCCGGCATCGAGGGGCAGGGCACGATCACGGTGGATGAACGCACCAATACCATCATTGCTTATGAATCGAGTGAACGGCTGGAGGAGCTGCGGCGCATCGTGGCTCAACTGGACGTGCCAGTGCGTCAGGTGATGATCGAAGCCTGGATTGTCGAGGCAGGCGTGGACTTCGAAAAAAGCCTGGGTGTGCGTTGGGGGGGAGCGCTAAACAATGGTGGCCTCTGGAAAGCCGGTGGTATTACCCAGCCTGCGGCGTCCGGGGCTGCCCCTGGCAACGTTAGTGCGCCCTTTGTTGATTTGGGTGTTTCGCGAAATACCTCGGGCTTGGGCATCGCCTTCATCACCAACAATGTGTTGCTGGACCTGGAACTGACGGCCATGGAAAAAACCGGTAATGGGGAAATCATCTCGCAACCCAAAGTGGTTACTGCGGATAAGGAAACCGCCAAAATTCTTAAAGGCACCCAAATTCCTTACCAGCAGGCCAGCAAAACCGGGGCTACATCGGTTTCGTTCAAGGAAGCCTCATTGTCACTGGAGGTGACGCCGCAAATCACTCCGGACAACAGCGTCATCATGGCCGTCGTAGTGACCAAGGATGAGCCCGATTACATGAGCAGGCTGCAGGATGTACCGCCCATCAAGAAGAACGAGGTCAGGGCCAAGGTGCTGGTCAAGGACGGTGAAACCATCGTGATTGGGGGAGTGTTCTCAAAAACTCAAAGCAAAGTGGTAGATAAAGTGCCATTTTTAGGCGATCTGCCGTATGTTGGCCGACTTTTCCGTAGAGACGTTGTCCTGGAAAAAAAATCCGAACTGCTGGTGTTCCTGACTCCGCGTATCATGAACAACCAGGCGATTGCTGTGAGTCATTGATTCTGTGCGAAATTTGATTCTTGTTGGGCCAATGGGGGCTGGAAAAAGCACCATCGGACGTTTGCTGGCCAAAGAGCTGCACCTGCCGTTCAAAGATTCCGATAAGGAAATTGAAGTGCGCACGGGTGCCAATATCCCGTGGATCTTCGATAAAGAAGGCGAGCCGGGCTTTCGCGATCGTGAAACAGCCATGATTGTCGAGCTGTGCCATGAAAATGGCATTGTGCTGGCCACCGGTGGTGGCGCGGTCATGCGCCCGGAAAACCGGCAAGCCCTGCGCAATGGTGGGCGCGTGGTGTATTTGCACGCCTCCATCGAGCAGCAGGTGGCGCGCACCTCCCGTGATCGCAACCGGCCACTGCTGCGCAATGCCAACCCGGAAAAAATCCTGCGCGACCTGCTGGCTGTGCGCGACCCGCTTTATCGTGAAATTGCTGACCTGGTGGTTGAAACCGATGAGCGGCCGCCGCGCATGGTGGTGCTCGATATCCTCGAGCGCCTGGCCCAGCTTCCTCCCCGGTAGTCGCTGCACAGACCATTAAAGTGCGATACGAAATGCGCTATTCTCGGCGCCGAGCATGCCTTTTTACGGCATGCCATCACTTGATAATTGCGAAGCAGGGCGCTGGCGCCGTGCTTCAACGCGGGGTTTCATGCAGACAGTGAAGGTTGATCTAGGCGAGCGTAGCTACCCGATTCATATTGGCGAAGGTTTGTTGGATCAGCCGCAGTTGCTGGCTCCGCATATCGCCGGGCGCCAGGTGGCGATTGTGACCAATACAACGGTCGCGCCACTCTATCTTGAGCGCTTGACGCGTAGCCTCGCGCAGTTCTCGGTGTTGCCGATCATCCTGCCCGATGGCGAGTCGTTCAAGAATTGGGAAACCCTGCAGCTGATTTTCGATGGCCTGCTCACAGCACGTCATGATCGACGCACCACGGTGATAGCGTTGGGTGGCGGTGTTGTCGGTGACATGGCCGGTTTTGCTGCTGCTTGTTACCAGCGCGGAGTCGATTTTATCCAGGTGCCGACCACTTTGTTGTCCCAAGTCGATTCGTCCGTGGGCGGCAAAACCGGGATCAACCACCCTTTGGGCAAGAACATGATCGGTGCCTTCTATCAGCCCAACCTTGTGCTGATCGACACCCAGACCCTCAACACCCTGCCTGCCCGCGAATTGTCCGCAGGGCTGGCTGAAGTCATCAAATATGGCCTGATATGCGATGAGCCGTTCCTGACCTGGCTTGAAGACAACATGGATGCGCTGCGATCCCTGGACCAGGCGGCCCTGACTGCCGCGATCCAGCGTTCGTGCGCGGCCAAGGCTGAAGTGGTCGGCGCCGATGAGCGCGAAGCGGGTGTGCGTGCAACGCTCAACCTGGGGCATACCTTTGGCCATGCCATCGAAACCCATATGGGCTACGGCGTGTGGCTGCATGGCGAGGCCGTCGCTGCGGGCACCGTGATGGCACTGGAAATGTCTGCCCGCCTGGGCTGGATCACCGATGCCGAGCGTGATCGAGGTATCCGGATCTTTCAGCGTGCCGGTTTGCCAGTGGTGCCGCCCGTCGAAATGACCCCGGCCGACTTTATGCAACACATGGCAGTTGATAAAAAAGTGATCGACGGTCGTATGCGTCTGGTGCTGTTGCGCCGCATGGGCGAAGCCACAGTGACTGACGATTATCCACAAGAGGTTCTACAAGCCACGCTGGGTGCGGATTACCGCGCGCTGGCTCAGCTTAAAGGTTAATAAGATCCCGATGACTAGTTTGCATGCCGACGAGGCGTTCCTCGGTCACTTCCAGCTCACCCACGACCCCTTTGCACCGCGGGTTCCGGGCTTCAAGTTTTTCCCGGCCCAGCGCAAGCCGGTTCTGGGGCAGTTGCATCACCTTGCCCGCTACAGCCAGTTGCTGCTGGTGGTCACCGGGCCTGAGGGCAGCGGCAAAACCTTGCTGCGCCAGGCGTTGGTGGCGAGTACCAACAAGCAGTCGGTGCAAAGTGTCGTGGTCTCGGCGCGTGGGGCCGGCAATGCCGCCGGTATCCTGCAGCAAGTGGCGCAAACCCTGAATGTGGCGCGCCCTGACGTGGGCTCCATTCTGGCGCAAGTGGTGCAACTGGCGCTTACGGGGCAAGAGGTCTACCTGCTGGTCGATGATGCCGAACAGCTCGATGAGTCTGCGCTGCAAGCCTTGCTGGCGCTGGCTGCGGGTACGCCAGAGGGGCGTCCGCACGTGTTCTTGTTCGGTGAGCCGTCGATGATTGCCGGTCTTGAGGAGCTGAGCGCTGATGAAGAACGCTTCCATGTGGTCGACCTGCAGCCCTATGACCTCGAAGAAACCCGCGAATATCTGGCCCAGCGCCTTGAAGGTGCCGGGCGCGGGATCGAACTCTTTAGCGCTCAGCAGATCTCAGATATACACGAGAGCTCTGAAGGCTGGCCCGGGATTATCAACCAGGTCGCCCGTGATGCAATGATCGAAGCCATGATTGCCAGCCGCTCAGCGGTCAAGCGTCCAAGTATGGGGTTCAAGATGCCGAAGAAACACGTATTGGCCATTGGTGCAGTAGTGGTAGTGGCTGTCGCTGCTGCCGTTTTGATTCCGGGCCGTGGCAAGGCGCCTGTTGCGCCGGATGCCGAACAGACACAGCTGGGGCAGGCCACACCCAATGGCGGGGCCAAGCCGTCGGTGGATTTCGCCGGTTCTTCGCAGCCGATGCCGTTGCCGTTGGTGGGGCAGTCTCAGCCGGTGATGCGTGGTCCGCTGGCTGAAGCGGCCGGTGGTATCTCCGAGGGCGACGATGGCGGTGTGCCTGCGGTCGACGGCGGCGTTGCTTCGCCACCGACCGTCACCACCACCGCGCCACCGGTTGGCGTGCCAGCGGGCCCTGCGCCCGTAGCCACGCCACGCCCGGCACCAGCACCGGCACCTACCGTGGCCACGGCCAAGCCTGCGCCAGTGGCCAAGCCTGCCCCGGCCCCGGCAGCCAAACCAGTGGTCAAACCGGCCGAGAAGCCGGTTAGCCTGGCTAAGGCCGCACCAGGCGGTAGCTGGTACGCCAGCCAGCCTGCCAATAACTATGTGGTGCAGATCGTCGGCACCAGCTCTGAAGCGTCTGCGCAAAATGTCGCCAAAGAACTGGGCGGTGATGCTCGTTACTTCAAGAAAACCTTGAATGGCAAGCCGCTGTACGTCGTCACCTATGGCAACTTCCCAAGCCATGCTGCAGCAACTGCAGCAATCAAGAACTTGCCAGCGAAGACGCAGGCTGGTAAACCTTGGCCTCGCACTGTCGCCAGCGTCCAAAAAGAGCTGGCTGCAGCTCGCTGATGATCCGGCGACCTTACCCAGGTCGCCGTTCTAGTCCATCAAAAATCCTGCTTGTGCATGCGGCCTTAACAGCCGTGTGCCTTGTGGTGTCTGCGCCGTGTAGCAGTCAACATCAAAAATGTTTTGACTAGCACGAGCAATCGCTTTAAACCTTTCATAAATGCGACATGAATTTACGGTATAACGCCGCTTAATTTGTGGGTCTTTGTGACGGTGTGTAGAATGACCACCCTTTTGCCCCTGCCAAGCTGGCGTACGTTCAGCGCGGGAAGCAAGTGGTTGAATTAAAAGAAATTTGCCCTTTTTAAGGGCAGCCTGGTGAGAAAGTGTCTATGAAAGCAGGTCTGTACCACCCCGATGAATTCAAGGATAACTGTGGTTTCGGCCTGATTGCCCATATGCAGGGCGAACCCAGTCATACCCTTCTGCAAACCGCCATTGAAGCCCTGACCTGCATGACCCACCGCGGTGGGATCAACGCAGACGGCAAGACCGGTGACGGTTGTGGCCTGCTGATTCAAAAGCCTGACCTGTTCCTGCGTGCAACCGCCAAGGAGCAGTTCGGTGCCGATTTGCCCAAGCAATACGCGGTCGGCATGGTGTTTTTCAACCAGGATCCGATCAAGGCCGAGGCGGCCCGCGACAACATGAATCGCGAGATCCTTGCCGCTGGCCTGCAACTGGTGGGCTGGCGCAAAGTGCCCATCGATACCAGCGTTCTGGGTCGTCTGGCGCTGGAGCGTCTGCCGCAGATCGAGCAAGTGTTTATTGGTGGGGACGGCCTGAGCGATCAGGATATGGCCATCAAACTGTTCAGTGCCCGTCGCCGTTCCTCGGTGTCCAACGCGGCAGACAGCGATCACTACATCTGCAGCTTTTCCCACAAGACCATCATTTATAAAGGCCTGATGATGCCGGCGGACCTCACCGCCTTCTATCCGGACCTGAGCGATGAGCGCCTGCAAACCGCGATCTGCGTGTTCCATCAGCGCTTCTCCACCAATACCCTGCCGAAATGGCCGCTGGCTCAGCCATTCCGCTTTCTCGCCCACAACGGCGAAATCAACACCATCACCGGTAACCGCAACTGGGCCCAGGCCCGTCGCACCAAGTTTGCCAACGATCTGATCGGTGACCTCGACGAACTCGGCCCGCTGGTCAACCGCGTGGGTTCGGACTCCTCCAGCATGGACAATATGCTGGAGCTGATGGTCACCGGCGGTATCGACCTGTTCCGTGGCGTACGCATGCTGATTCCACCGGCGTGGCAGAACGTTGAAACCATGGACCCCGACCTGCGGGCGTTCTATGAGTACAACTCCATGCACATGGAACCGTGGGACGGCCCCGCCGGCGTGGTAATGACCGACGGTCGCTACGCGGTCTGCCTGCTTGACCGTAACGGCCTGCGCCCTGCGCGCTGGGTGACCACCACCAACGGCTATATCACCATTGCCTCGGAAATCGGCGTATGGGACTACAAGCCGGAAGACGTGATCGCCAAAGGCCGTGTCGGCCCTGGCCAGATCCTGGCCGTGGACACCGAAACCGGTCAGGTGCTGGACACTGACTCGATCGACAACCGCCTCAAGTCGCGCCACCCGTACAAGCAATGGCTGCGCAAGAATGCCCTGCGCATTCAGGCGACCATGGAAGACAACGACCACGGTTCGGCGTTTTACGACGTCGATCAGCTCAAGCAATACATGAAGATGTATCAGGTCACGTTCGAAGAGCGCGACCAGGTGCTGCGTCCGTTGGGCGAGCAAGGCTACGAAGCGGTAGGTTCGATGGGGGACGACACGCCAATGGCCGTGCTGTCCCAGCGTGTGCGAACACCTTACGATTACTTCCGCCAGCAGTTTGCGCAGGTCACCAACCCGCCGATCGACCCGCTGCGTGAAGCCATCGTCATGTCGCTGGAAATCTGCCTCGGTGCCGAGCGCAACATCTTCCAGGAATCCCCTGAGCACGCTTCCCGTGTGATTCTCAGTTCGCCCGTGATCTCGCCTGCAAAATGGCGCTCGCTGATGAACCTCGACCTGCCGGGCTTTGAGCGTCAGATCATTGACCTTAACTACGACGAAAGCGTCGGTCTTGAAGCGGCTGTGCGCAATATCGCCGATCAGGCCGAAGAAGCAGCGCGCGCCGGTCGCACCCAGATCGTTCTGAGCGACCGTCATATCGCACCGGGCAAGTTGCCGGTTCACGCCTCTTTGGCTGTGGGCGCCGTGCATCACCGCCTGACCGAAAAAGGCCTGCGTTGCGACAGCAACATTCT
This sequence comes from Pseudomonas bubulae, assembly GCF_037023725.1. Lineage (NCBI taxonomy): Bacteria > Pseudomonadati > Pseudomonadota > Gammaproteobacteria > Pseudomonadales > Pseudomonadaceae > Pseudomonas > Pseudomonas bubulae. The sequence goes on along the minus strand of NZ_CP146077.1, from coordinate 330,152 downwards.
GGTTGAAACCGCTACTGCCCGTGACCCGCATCACTTTGCGGTGCTGATCGGCTTCGGTGCCTCGGCGGTCTATCCGTTCCTGGCCTACGAAGTGCTGGGCGACCTGATCCGCACCGGTGAAGTACTGGGCGACCTCTATGAGGTGTTCAAGAACTACCGCAAAGGCATCACCAAAGGTCTGCTCAAGATCCTCTCGAAAATGGGCATATCGACCATCGCTTCGTACCGTGGTGCGCAGCTGTTCGAAGCCATCGGCCTGTCCGAAGAAATTTGCGAACTGAGCTTCCGTGGCGTGCCAAGCCGCATCAAGGGCGCACGTTTCGTCGACCTTGAAGCCGAGCAAAAGCTGCTGGCAGCCGAGGCCTGGAGTGCGCGCAAGCCCATCCAGCAAGGCGGCCTGCTCAAGTACGTGCATGGTGGTGAATACCATGCCTACAACCCTGACGTGGTGGCCACTCTGCAAGCCGCCGTGCAGCAGGGCGACTACAGCAAATTCAAGGAATACACCGCACTGGTCGACCAGCGTCCAGTGTCTATGATCCGCGATCTGTTCAAGGTCAAGACCCTCGATACCCCGCTGTCGATCGACGATATCGAACCGCTGGACTCGATCCTCAAGCGTTTCGACTCAGCCGGTATTTCCCTGGGCGCCTTGTCGCCAGAGGCTCACGAAGCCCTGGCTGAAGCCATGAACCGCTTGGGCGCACGCTCCAACTCCGGTGAAGGCGGCGAAGACCCGGCGCGTTACGGCACCATCAAGAGTTCGAAGATCAAGCAAGTGGCCACTGGTCGTTTCGGTGTGACACCGGAATACCTGGTCAACGCTGAAGTGCTGCAAATCAAGGTTGCTCAAGGCGCCAAGCCGGGCGAGGGCGGGCAACTGCCGGGCGGCAAGGTCAACGGCCTGATCGCCAAACTGCGCTACGCCGTACCGGGTGTGACCCTGATTTCGCCACCGCCGCACCACGACATCTACTCCATTGAGGACTTGTCGCAGCTGATCTTTGACTTGAAACAAGTCAACCCGAAAGCACTGGTGTCGGTGAAACTGGTAGCTGAAGCGGGCGTAGGTACCATCGCCGCTGGCGTGGCCAAGGCCTATGCCGACTTGATTACCATCTCCGGTTATGACGGCGGCACCGGCGCTTCACCGCTGACCTCCATCAAGTACGCGGGCGCACCGTGGGAGCTCGGTTTGGCCGAAACCCACCAGACCCTGCGCGGCAATGACCTGCGCGGTAAAGTGCGGGTACAAACCGATGGTGGCCTGAAAACCGGTCTCGACGTGATCAAGGCAGCAATTCTGGGCGCTGAAAGCTTCGGCTTCGGCACCGCACCGATGATCGCCCTGGGCTGTAAATACCTGCGTATTTGCCACCTCAACAACTGCGCGACCGGCGTTGCGACGCAAAACGAATCGCTGCGTAAAAACCATTACATCGGCACCGTCGATATGGTGGTCAACTTCTTCACCTATGTGGCCGAAGAAACCCGCGAGTGGCTGGCCAAGCTGGGTGTGCGCACCCTGGAAGAGTTGATCGGGCGTACCGACCTGCTGGAAATCCTCCAGGGCGAGACTGCCAAACAGCACAACCTGGACCTCACGCCATTGCTGGGCAGCGACCATATCCCGGCCGACAAGCCGCAATTCTGCCAGGTAGACCGCAACCCTCCGTTCGACAAGGGCCTGCTGGCCGAGCAGATGCTCGACATGGCGCGTTCGGCGATCAACGACATGAGCGGCGCCGAGTTCGACCTCGACATCTGCAACTGCGATCGCTCCATCGGTGCGCGTATCTCGGGTGAAATCGCCCGTACTCACGGCAACCAGGGCATGGCCAAGGCACCGATCACCTTCCGCTTCAAAGGCACTGCCGGTCAGAGCTTTGGTGTGTGGAACGCCGGTGGCTTGCACATGTACCTGCAAGGCGATGCCAACGACTACGTAGGTAAAGGCATGACCGGCGGCAAGCTGGTGATAGTCCCGCCTGCAGGCAGCGTCTACAAAACTCAGGACAGCGCGATTGTCGGCAATACCTGCCTGTACGGCGCCACCGGCGGCAAGCTGTTTGCAGCGGGCACGGCGGGCGAGCGTTTCGCGGTGCGCAACTCCGGTGCCCACACCGTGGTGGAAGGCACAGGCGATCACTGCTGCGAATACATGACTGGCGGTTTTGTCTGTGTGCTGGGTAAAACCGGTTACAACTTCGGCTCGGGCATGACCGGCGGTTTCGCCTACGTGCTGGATCAGGACAACACCTTCGTCGACAAGGTTAACCACGAGCTGGTGGAAATCCAGCGGATCAGTGGCGAAGCGATGGAGGCCTACCGTAATCACCTGCAACACGTGCTGGACGAATACGTTGAGGAAACCAACAGCGAGTGGGGTCGCAACCTCTCGGAAAACCTCGATGATTACCTGCGTCGTTTCTGGATGGTCAAGCCCAAGGCTGCCAGCTTGAAATCGTTGCTTTCCAGCATCCGTGCCAACCCGCAGTGATATGCGCCTGAAAAGTTTGATGAGGTTTTAACCATGGCTGAACGTCTGAGTAACGACTTCCAGTTCATCGATGTCGGGCGCAAAGATCCGAAGAAGAAACTGTTACGTCAACGCAAGAAAGAGTTCGTGGAAATCTACGAGCCTTTTAAACCCCAGCAGTCGGCCGAACAGGCCCACCGCTGCCTGGGCTGCGGCAACCCGTACTGTGAATGGAAATGCCCTGTGCATAACTTCATTCCCAACTGGCTCAAGCTGGTGGCCGAGGGCAATATCCTCGCCGCCGCCGAGTTGTCGCACCAGACCAACACCCTGCCCGAAGTGTGCGGGCGGGTGTGCCCGCAAGACCGTCTGTGCGAGGGCGCCTGCACCCTCAACGACGGTTTTGGCGCGGTGACCATTGGTTCGGTGGAGAAATACATCACCGATACGGCATTCGCCATGGGCTGGCGCCCGGACATGTCCAAGGTCGTGCCCACCGGCAAGCGTGTCGCCATTATCGGTGCCGGGCCTGCAGGCCTGGGCTGTGCCGACGTGCTGGTGCGTGGCGGAGTGACCCCGGTGGTGTTCGACAAGAACCCGGAAATCGGTGGTCTGCTGACCTTCGGCATCCCCGAGTTCAAGCTGGAAAAAACCGTACTGAGCCATCGCCGCGAAGTGTTTACCGGTATGGGTATCGAGTTCCGTCTCAATACCGAAATCGGCAAGGACATCAGCATGGAGCAGTTGCTGGCCGAGTACGACGCCGTGTTTATGGGCATGGGCACTTACACCTATATGAAAGGTGGTTTTGCCGGTGAAGATCTGCCGGGCGTGCACGATGCGCTGGACTTCCTGATTGCCAACGTCAACCGCAACCTGGGCTTTGAAAAGTCGCCGGAAGATTTCGTCGACATGAAAGGCAAAAAGATTGTGGTGCTCGGTGGCGGCGATACGGCCATGGACTGCAACCGGACTTCGATTCGCCAGGGCGCCAAATCAGTAACCTGTGCCTATCGTCGTGACGAAGCCAACATGCCGGGCTCGCGCAAAGAGGTGAAGAACGCCAAGGAAGAAGGCGTTAAGTTCCTCTACAACCGTCAGCCGATCGCCATTGTCGGTGAAGGCAAAGTGGAAGGCGTGAAGGTGGTCGAGACCCGTCTCGGCGAGCCGGATGCCCGTGGCCGTCGTAGCCCGGAGCCGATCCCGGGTTCTGAAGAGATCATTCCGGCAGACGCCGTGATTATCGCCTTTGGTTTCCGTCCGAGCCCGGCCTCGTGGTTCGAGCAGTTCGAGATCCAGACCGACAGCCAGGGCCGCGTGATTGCGCCAGAGCAGTCGCAGTTCAAGCATCAGACCAGCCATCCGAAGATTTTTGCCGGTGGTGACATGGTGCGTGGTTCCGACCTGGTAGTGACCGCGATCTTCGAAGGCCGTACTGCGGCTGAAGGGATCATGGATTACCTGGGCGTGTAACCCGATTCCCTGTGGGGGCGGGCTTGCCCGCGATGGGATCAACTCGGTCTGCTGATCAATCGAGTTGTCTGTATCGCGAGCAAGCCGGCTCCCACAGTTGTTTCGCGGTGTTGCCAAATAGCACGTTCCACCGCGGCAAATCGACCCGATAGATAAAAGGCACGGCACTTGCCGTGCCTTTTGCGTCCGTCTCTGAGAAAATGCCCCCACTTTTTTTCCGGATGCTGACATGACTGTTCTCAAGAATGACCGTTTCCTTCGCGCTTTGCTCAAGCAACCTGTAGACGTAACGCCTGTCTGGATGATGCGTCAGGCCGGTCGCTACCTGCCGGAGTACCGCGCCAGCCGCGCCAAGGCCGGCGATTTCATGAGCCTGTGCAAGAACGCCGAATTCGCCTGTGAAGTCACCATGCAGCCTCTGGACCGCTTCCCGCAGCTGGATGCGGCCATCCTGTTTTCTGACATCCTGACCATCCCCGATGCCATGGGCCAAGGCCTGTACTTTGAAACGGGTGAAGGCCCGCGCTTCAAAAAGGTTGTCAGCACCCTGGCCGACATCGAAGCGCTGCCCATCCCGGATCCGCAAAAAGACCTCGGCTACGTGATGAACGCCGTCAGCACCATTCGCAAAGAGCTCAATGGCCGTGTGCCATTGATTGGCTTCTCCGGCAGCCCGTGGACGCTGGCCACTTATATGGTTGAAGGCGGCTCCTCCAAGGACTTCCGTAAAACCAAGGCCATGCTCTACGACACCCCGCAAGCCATGCACTTGCTGCTCGACAAGCTGGCGCAGTCGGTTACGTCTTACCTCAACGGCCAGATCCTGGCGGGCGCGCAGGCGGTGCAGATCTTCGACACCTGGGGCGGTAACCTGTCGGCTGCGGCCTATCAGGAGTTCTCCCTGGCCTATATGCGCAAAATCGTCAGCGGCCTGATCCGCGAACACGAAGGTCGCAAGGTGCCGGTCATTCTGTTCACCAAAAACGGTGGCCTGTGGCTGGAAAGCATCGCCGATGCTGGTGCCGACGCACTGGGCCTGGACTGGACCTGTGACCTGGGCGAAGCCCGCCGTCGTGTCGGCAACAAGGTTGCCCTGCAAGGCAACATGGACCCGACCGTGCTGTACGCCAACCCGGAGGCCATCCGCACCGAAGTCAAGCGCATCCTGGCCAGCTACGGCAACGGCTCGGGCCATGTGTTCAACCTGGGCCATGGTATTACCCCGGAAGTAAAACCCGAGCACGCCGGTGCGTTTATCAGTGCGGTGCATGAGTTCTCCGGTCAATATCACCAGTAAGCTCCAGCAGATTAAAAAATGCCCCGACATGTCGGGGTATTTTCATTTATTGCGTAGTCATTAGTATGACTGCCGACACTAAATGTAGGGGAGTTAGAGACAAAACCTACAGATTCAAGAGGGCTGGCCTTACATTAATAATTGTTCATGCCAGTGAAAATTAGCCTTCGCCTTTGTATAAATAAGGTTGGTGTTATAAAAGGCTGATTAGTGTTATCGGGCTTGCATTCTGCGCACAACGTTCTGTTATTCAGGGTAAGGTTGTTTTTGGGTTTTTTAATAATAAATGTACCAGGGTGAGTTCTTGGTTGTTGCACTTTCAAGCGCTCGCAGTTTGAGGGTGTATTAGTGATAACCGCCCTACATTCGGACTGCTGCTTGCAATACGCTCCGTAGACCACTCATTGTGATCCGGGTGTGGCTCTTGCTGGAAAGTTACCTTGGTCTAGAAACAAGTCGCAATGATAGCTCCTGACTGTTTAAGTAAGGGGGCGCCGGGTTTTGGAGTGAAGTTGTTCGGTACTGTTTAGCTTAAGCCTGTTTTTTAGAGGGGGATTTGCGTGTTGATGTGTGTGCAGGTTGATAGTTATCCACTTGCCATCTGACGCAGCGGTGTTTTTTATCAGGGTAGAGCAATTCAGTCATGAGACAGTCATGAACAGTTCGATTCAAGTACTCAAACACTGCTTTTCATCTGTATGGGCGTCGCTGGCATTGATCTTGGTCTATGGCAGTTATTTGGTGTGGCAAGAACAAGGGTATCGCCACTCTATCCATATGCAATCGGAACTCGCACCCTTGAATGTTTCAGATCCTCCGGCTCCCGGGCTTTTCAAGCCTGAAGCGATCGCCACGTTATTCGGGCTTGTCACTCAAGACCGTCGGGTACCGAGTGCTGAGCCATTGCAGTTGCGTGCGAGCTTTGTTGCGAGCCAGGGCTCCTCTCAAGCCTTGTTGGCCGATGCACAGTCGGCACGTTTCTACTCGGAAGGTGAGCCTTTGCCGGGTGGCAGTGTCCTGCGCCGTATCGAGATGGACCATGTGGTGCTATGGCGCAATGGGCGTGAAGAGTACCTGACCCTTAAACCGCCAAACCAGTATGTATTGCCCTTATCCACTGCTCCAGCTACGACCTCGCAGGAGACCACTTTTTACCTGCGGCCATCGACCGGGAAACTTTAGAAAATGCCCATGACCAAGCCCGGTGCCTTCGTTTTCGGCCCTCTTTTTACCTGTTGTGTGCTGTGCGCAGGGTTGCTGTTGCAATCTCCGGCGTGGGCCCAGAAGCAGTACTGGAAACTGGCGATGAAAGAGGCCGAACTGCGCGACGTCGTGCAGGAAATATCATCGATACTCGGCGCCACCGTGGTTCTTGATCCCAGGGTTCAGGGCCGGGTCACGGTTATTTCCGAAAAAGAGCTGGACCGCGAAGGCGTACGTCGCTTGTTTTACTCTGTGCTCGATGCCCACGGCTTCTCGGTGATTGACCAAGGTGATCGTTTACTGATCATCCCTGCCGCCGAGGCAAAAGCACGGGCTGGCAGCGCTGATGCGAAAGCGGTTGAGGCAGAGGCCTTTGTCACACGGGTCATCGAACTGAATGGCAGCGTCGCGGCCGATCTGGCTGGCCTGTTGCGACCACTGGTGTCTAGCAGTGGTTACGTCGGGCCTTCTGCTTCGGCCAACGCGCTGATCATTACCGACACTGCAGCCAATACGCAGCGCCTTGTCGAAATGGTTCGCCAGCTGGATTCAGGTGCGCGTTCCGGCCATTCGGTGGTTGTGCTCAAACATGGTCTGGCCAGCGACATTGCCAGGATCATGGAGCAAGCGCTGGACAAAAAGGATGCGGGTTCGAACAGTCGAGTGATCGCCGACACATCGACCAATCGCGTGGTAATCATTGGCAACGAAACAGCGCGCAAGCGCTTGAGTGCACTGGCCCGCTCTCTCGATGCTCCGGGCAGCATCAAGCAGGAAAACTCACGGGTGCTGCGTCTTCGCTATGGCGATGCCAAGCAATTGGCCGCAGTACTGGAATCAGTAAGCCCGGGTTTGAAAAAGGACATGGCCCTGGAGAGCAGTACCCAGAAAGCATCAACCCGCGAAGTGATGGTAGCGGCAGATGAAAGCCAGAACGCACTGGTGATCATGGCTGAGCCTGCGCAGGTTCGTACCCTGGAAAATATCGTGCGCGAACTGGATCAGCCGCGCTCACAAGTGTTGATCCATGCCGCTATTGTTGAAGTTTCCGGGGATATTGCGAAAACCCTCGGCGTGCAATGGGGTGTCAACGCAGGCAGAGGCAGAGGCGGTATTACCTTCCCGGGCACCGGAATTCAAATTGGTGCGTTGTCCCAAAGTAATATCAAACTTCCAGAAGGTGCCGTGCTGCAGGTTGGCAACGACCGTTTCAACGTCCTGGTTTCAGCGTTGGCCAGCGATACCAACAACAATGTGTTGTCCACGCCGAGCCTTCTGACCCTGGACAATCAGGAAGCCGAGATCCTGGTGGGCCAAAACGTGCCGCTCAAAACTGGCTCCTATACAGGCTCTGGTGAAAACGCCAAAAACCCCTTTACCACGGTGACGCGTCAGGACATCGGCATCAGCCTAAAGGTCAAGCCGCATATCAATGAAGGCAGCTTGATGCGTCTGGAAGTTGCACAGGAAAACTCCGAGATAGCCCCTTCACTGCAGGGTGTCGAGTCAACCGATCTGATCACCAATAAACGCGCCTTGAAAAGCACCATCCTGGCCGAAGACGGGGAAATCATCGTGATTGGCGGGCTGATCAAGGACAGCGTGCGAACCCAGGTCAGTGGCGTTCCTTTACTTAAAGACATTCCGTACCTGGGCGCCCTGTTTCGCTGGAACAAAGACACCCGTACCAAAACCAACCTGATGGTTTTTTTGCGTCCGACCATTGTGCGCAGCAAGAATGATCTGCGTGAAATCAGCGAAAGCCGTTACAACGCTTTGCGCAAGCTCGATGAGAGCGGTCCCAAGGGCAAAAGCTCGCGGTTGTTGCCCGACAATGCACATCAAATGTTCGATACCCCTACGCAAGATAACCGTCGCCCACCTGAAGCAGGTCGACCATGACATCGCCAGGTGAGCGTTTGCCTTTCGGCTTTGCCCGGCGTTTCGGGGTGCTGCTGGACACCTCATCCACGCCTGCCACCCTGTTGCTTCGTGCCGACACACCATTGACCGCGTTGGCCGAAGCACAGCGCTGGGCAACGGCTGAATTAAAGGTCAGCACACTCACCGATGCACAATTCAGCGAGCGGCTGGCCAGCACCTATAGCGCTGGCCAAAGCGCGGCCGAGCAAGTAGCCCAAGGGCTGGACGACGAACTCGACCTGATGAGCCTGGCCGAGCAAGTACCGCAAACCGCAGATCTGCTGGAGCAGGAGGCGATGCCCCGATCATTCGCCTGATCAATGCCCTGCTGCGAGAAGCCATGCGTGAGAAGGCTTCGGACGTACACCTCGAAACCTTTGAGCACTACCTGTCCGTGCGCATGCGCATTGATGGCCAACTGCGTGAAGTGCTCAGGCCCAAACGCGAACTGGCCAGTCTGCTGGTATCACGGATCAAGGTGATGGCGCGCCTGGATATTGCCGAGAAACGCGTGCCCCAGGATGGCCGCATCAGTTTGCGTCTGGCCGGGCATGAAGTCGATGTGCGAGTTTCTACCCTGCCTTCTGCACACGGTGAGCGGGTAGTCATGCGTCTGCTGGATAAACAGGCCGGGCGCCTGGATCTCCAGTGCCTGGGCATGCCCGCCGAGACCCTGAGTCGGTTTCAACACATTCTTGCGCGCCCCCATGGGATCTTTCTGGTCACGGGCCCGACCGGCTCGGGCAAAACCACTAGCCTGTATGCTGCGCTTAGCCATTTGAATCACCAGAGCCGTAATATTCTGACTGTCGAAGATCCGGTGGAATATCACCTTCCCGGCATCGGCCAGACCCCGGTCAACACCAAGGCTGACATGACGTTTGCCCGAGGTCTGCGGGCGATTCTGCGTCAGGACCCCGACGTGGTCATGGTCGGTGAGATCCGTGACCATGAAACCGCCGAAATCGCCGTACAAGCTTCGTTGACCGGGCATCTGGTGCTGTCGACCCTGCACACCAACAGCGCCATTGGCGCCGTCACCCGGTTGGTAGACATGGGGGTGGATGCCTATCTGTTGTCGTCTTCTCTGGTGGGCATATTGGCCCAGCGGCTGCTGCGCACGCTGTGTGTGGACTGCAAAACCCCGTACGCCGCCGACCCGGTCGCCAGGGCACGGCTTGGCCTTGACCCTGAGGCCTGGCCGATCCTGTTCCGGGCTCGGGGCTGCACACACTGCCGGCAAGGTTATCGCGGTCGTACCGGTATCTACGAACTGGTCAGTATCACCCCGGCCCTGGCCGGGATGATTCATCAGGGCGCCAGCGAGCCGGAACTGATCCGCGAAGCGCGAAAGTTATCCTGCGGGCTGTTTCAAGATGGCCAACGGCGGGTGCTTGACGGTCAGACCAGCCTCGACGAACTGCTGCGTGTCACTCAGGAGGACTGAGCATGCCTGCTTTTGAGTATCGCGCGCAGGACGCCAACGGGCGCAATTGCCGGGGGCTTCAAGAGGCTGACAGTGCCCGCCATGCTCGCCAGCTTTTACGTGAGCGGGGCCTGCGCCTGAGCCATCTGGGTGAGGCCAGAAAAAATCGGCAGAAGGACAGCCATGCGCAGTCCGGCACCCGTCTGGGGGGCACGGATCTGGCGCTGCTCACCCGTCAATTGGCCACTCTGATCCATGCCGGCCTGCCCCTCGAAGAAGCCTTGAGCGCCGTCACGGCTCAAAGTGAAAAGCGTCGGGTTAGCCATTTACTGGCGGCTGTGCGCAGCCGGGTGCTGGAAGGTCATGCCTTGGCCACCACGTTGGCGGTGTTCCCCCGCGCTTTCCCCGAACTGTTCCGGGCCACGGTCGCTGCAGGCGAGCGCAGCGGGCACCTGGGGCTCGTCCTGGAGCAATTGGCCGACTACACCGAAGCCCGTCAGGCCTCGCGCCAGAAAATCCAGCTGGCGTTGGTCTATCCCCTGATCTTGCTGGTTGCTTCGTTCTCGATTGTCGGTTTCCTGCTCGGCTACGTTGTACCCGACGTGGTCAAGATCTTCATCAACAGTGGCCAGCCATTACCTGTTTTGACACAAGCCATGATCGCCATCAGCAATGGTCTGCGCAGTTATGGCGCGTTGCTTTTTATCGTGCTGCTGGTTGCCTGCGGCGCGACCCGTTGGGCACTGCGTCAGCCGCGGCTGAAGCTGCGCTGGCATGTGCTGTTGCTCAACCTTGTGCTGGTGGGCGGGGTGCTGAGGGCAATGGAAGCAGCACGGTTCGCCAGCACCCTGGCGATACTGGGCAAAAGTGCCGTACCACTGGTGGATGCCCTGGAAATTTCGGCCACGGTCATCAGTAACCTGGCCATACGCCAACGCATGCTCGACGTTGCCCGCTCAGTCCGCGAAGGCGGCACTCTGGCTCGAGGGCTGGAGCGCAGTGGTGATATCCCGCCCATGATGCTGCATCTGATTGCCAGTGGCGAACGTGCCGGCGAGCTGGACAGCATGCTGGCGCGGGCCGCCGAGCAACAGGAAAAAAACCTCGCCGCCCGTATCGCCCTGGTAGTGAGCCTGTTTGAACCGATCATGCTGGTGCTGATGGGTGGCGTGGTGCTGCTGATCGTCATGGCCATTCTCTTGCCGATTCTTGGCCTCAATCAACTGGTGAATTGACCTATGAACAGTGCTTCAAAACCCAAGCAACGGGGCTTCACCCTGATTGAAATCATGGTTGTGGTAGTCATCATTGGTGTGCTCGGTGCCATTGTCGTGCCTCAGTTTATGAACCGCCCGGATCAGGCCAAGGTGACCGCTGCGCGCACTGATATTCAGGCCATTGCCACAGCCCTTGAAATGTATCGCCTCGACACCTTCAGCTACCCCTCGACCCAGCAGGGCCTTGAGGCTTTGAGCAAGCACCCGGCCGGCAGCCCGGTGGTAAAAAACTGGAACCCGCAGGGGTACCTCAAGCGGCTGCCACTGGATCCGTGGGGCACGCCTTATCAATACCTGAGCCCGGGTACCCGTTCGACAGATTACGATCTGTTTTCCTTGGGTTCAGACGGCGTACCCGGCGGTGAAGGGAGCGCGGCAGACATCGGCAACTGGAGCTACTGAGCCATGCGCAGGCGGGCGTCGGGCTTTACCCTGATCGAGTTGCTGGTGGTCATTGTGCTGGTGGGTGTGCTCGCTTCAATGGTGCGTATCAGTCTGGGTGACAACAACAGCCGCAACGCTCGACAGGAAGCCGATGTCCTGTTGGGCGTTATGCACGGTTTACGCGAGAAAGCGGTTCTGGATGGCCGGGAATATGGCCTGCGGCTTGAGCCCGGGGCCTATCAGGTGATGCGCTTTGAACGTGATGCCTGGAAGCCGGCTGATGCCCGGGTGAAGTTGCCTTACGGACTGGCCCTTGCCCTGACTGTGGAGGGGCGCTCGCAGCCCCTTATACCTATGGCAGAAGCACCGCAGTTAATGTGGTTGAGCAGCGATGAAAACACCGCTTTCAGTCTGCACGTCGACAGTCCGCCCCGGCGCTGGCGAAGTATCGTCAGCGACGGCCTTGGCGACGCGCTGGTTGTTGTGGCGCAGGCATCCCATGAAGGCTGATAAAGGTTTCACCCTGCTGGAAGTCATGATTGCGCTCGCCATCTTTGCCATCCTGGCGGCGGCGGTCATGTCTGCCTGCCAGTATGTGCTGGGCCAGAGTGCGAGGGTCGAGGCAAGGTTGTTGGGCGCATGGCTGGCGGACAACCACCTCAATGAAATGCAGCTGCAAACTGCTCCTCCGGCCTTGGGGCTACAAACCCTCAATGTGACCTATGCCCGGCGTGACTGGCGCCTGAGTCGACGCATCACGGCCGAGCCCGGTACAGGCCTGCTGCGGGTAGAGTTGAGTGTCAGCCCGGCGGGCAGCGAGCATGCGGTACAGTCTGTGACCCACTGGCTGGCGTTCAGCCATGAATAAGCCCCAGGCCGGCTTTACCCTGCTCGAACTGGTGATTGCCATTGCCATTTTCGCCTTGCTGGGTCTTGGCTGCTGGCGACTCTTTGACGCAGTTGTACGTGTCGAGCGCAGCAGCACGGCACAACAGCAGGCCCTGCGCAGCTTGCAGAGGGCGGTGGCGATGATCGAACGCGATGTTTTGCAGGCCCAGAGTTCAGCCCAAAGCCCGGGTGTCGTGCTGTACCCCGATAAACTCGAAGTGCGCCGCGTCAACTGGCGCAACCCGTTGGGCCTGCCGCGCAGTGAAGTGCAGGATGTCAGTTACCAGCTCAAGGATGGTGTGCTCTGGCGCTTTAGCCGCGGGCTGGAGGAGGGCGCGCAACTGCAACAACAAAAACTGCTTGGCGATGTGCGCGAGGTGCGCTGGCGGTTGTTCAATCGCAAGACGGGTTGGCACAGTGCAGGTGCTTCTGCCCCCAAAACTGCGCAGCACGCCCTGGAGTTAAACCTGTCGGTGGGTCGCTTCGACGGTGTACGCCGTGTGCTGTTATTGACGGGGGGCACGTGATGCGCCGCAACCAGCGAGGGATCGCCCTGATCACCGTGTTGCTGGTGATGAGCCTGGCGTTGTTGATCACCGCCGGCATGTTGCGCAGCCATCGTCTGGCCCTGAACAGCAGTGCCCAGCAGATCCACCAGTTGCAACTGCGCACCCTGGCATTTGCGGGCGAGACCTGGGCCCGTGAACACTTGCGTACCCTGATCCGCGACCCCATGGTCGCCGTTGCTTCTGGCCAGGCCTGGGCCAGCAGCCAGCCACAGTTGCGCATCGACGATGGACAAATCGACGTGGTAATTGAAGACCTCGCCGGGCGATTCAACATCAGCCCCTTATTGGCCAAAGGTCCCGCCAGCGATGTGATGGAGCAACGCTGGATGCGCCTGCAAACCCTGCTTGAATTGACCCCGCTGGATGCCAGCGTACTGCAGGGCCAGAGTTTGAGTGATATCAGCCAGTTGCGTGTGCTGCCCGGTGTCGACAGCCAGTGGTACATGCGTATGCAGCCGTGGATCGTGCTGTTGGGCAAGGATGCCGTACTGAACATAAACACTGCGCCTGCCACTCTCCTTGCAACGCTGGAAGGCGTGACGCCTGAGCTGGCGCGCGCGCTGGTAACTACCCGGCCGCTGCAAGGCTATGCCAGTGTTCAGGATTTCACGTTCACCCCGGCGCTGATCGGGTTGGGTGTTCAGGCTGCGGGTCTGGGCATCAGCAGTCGCTGGTTTCGGATCACCACCGATGTGCGCCTTGGGCAAAGTCGCTTGCGGCTTGAAAGCGATGTGGTCCGCGATCCTCATACCGGCGAATGGCACTTGTTGCAGCGACGCCTTTTAGCTCCCCGACACCGCGAGCCCTTTGTATGAACAGCTGGCTTTACCTCACCGCCAAGGGTTTTGCCCACAGTGTCGAGATTGATTATGACAACGCCCCTGTATTCGTCTGGCACGATGCTCAGTCGCCGACAGAAACCTCATTGAGCGAAGCTGCAGCCGGGCTGAAAGGCCGGAGCGTCGCACTGGTCCTGCCCATGGAAATGTGCAGCTGGGTGCTGACCGAACCCTGGCCGGGCAAGCGTAGGCCCACCGCACAGGCCCTGGTTTTTGCCGTCGAAGATCAACTGGCCGATGATCTGGACGAACTGCACTTCGCCGTCGGGCCGGTGGATACGCAGCAGCGTTATCCCTTGCTGATCACTCACAAACAGCGATTTAGAACGTTGCTGTGCCAGCTCCATGAACGCGGCTTGACTATCGTCAGCGCGCAGGTGGATGCGGATCTGTTGCCTCGCGATCAAGCATGTATGCAATGGTGGTGTGGGCGCTGGTTGGTTGGCGGGACGCTTGAATTCCGGCTGGCCGTCTCCCTGGTGGGGCTGGAGTTGGTTAAATCCGGTTTGCCCACCGCATTGACGGCGCGAAAAATTGACTGGGACGCACTTCCGGAAGATGCAATCAACTTGCTCCAAGGTGAGTTTCGGCGTCAGGTGCGGGGTTGGCCGTGGCGGCGACTCAGGGTAATGGCACTGCTGATGTTTACGCTGGCCTTGGGGTTTACCCACCTGCGCAGCAGTTTTCTGGAGGGGGAAGCGGCGCGGATTTATGTCATGAGCGAGGAGCGGTTCAAAACCCTGTACCCGGCGCAAACCCGTATTGTGGACCTGTCCGCACAACTCAAGGCAATGCAGCAGCGCGCCACGGGTGCACAAGGAGGGCATATGGCACGGTTGCTTCAACTGACCGAGCAGGTGATTGGCGCCAGCAGTGTCGAAGTGCAGCATATGGAGTGGCGGGCAAGCATCGGTTGGGTATTGAACCTCACGGTCGGCAGCTTTGCCCAGCTTGAGCAATTACGCGAGCGAGGCGTGCAAAGCGCACTGCCGATTACGCTGGGCAATGCGAGCCAGCAGGGCAGTCGGGTGCAGGCCATGCTGACCCTCAGGGATGAATCATGAAGACGTTTGTGCGTGAGCGCTGGTTGCACCTGCCGCCTCGAGACCGCCAGTTGTGCGGTGTGCTGGCGGTATTTCTACTGATTGTGTTCAGCGTCTACGGGCTGTGGTTACCGGCTCAACAACGTCTGGATGCGGCCCGGGCGCTGTACCTCAAGCAGCTGGCACTCGAAGGTGAAGTCCGGCAGGCACGCCCCGGATCCATTGCCAGGGGTGCTGAACAGCCCTTGGTCTCGCGTTTGAGCGACAGTGCCGCAGACTCCGGGTTGAGCGTTGAGCAGTTTGAAATGGATGGCGGTGTTGTACGCATCTCCCTGAACGGGGATGCGGTTGCGGTGCTGGGCTGGCTCAATCGTATTGAACTGGAGGGTGCAGGCTTCGAAAGCCTGAGTCTGGAAAAACGTGGTACCAGCCTCCAGGCACGGCTACAGATCAACAACCCGAATTGAGGTAGTGCCTGTAGCCGCAGATGCAGGGAGTTACGTGTTCTTTGCGTTTCCCGGCAGCACTGGCAGCCGGGCCAGATGCAGCGCTACCAGCAGGGCAATCACCAGCATGCTGGAGATAAACAAGCCGATGCCGTTCCAGCCCGCCAGATGCCAGAACACACCACCCAGGGTGCCAGCTACGCTCGATCCGGCGTAGTAACTGAACAGGTACAGCGACGACGCCTGCCCCTTGGCCTTGCTTGCCCGGCGGCCGATCCAGCTGCTGGCCACCGAATGCGCGCCGAAGAAGCCGAAGGTGAACATCAGCATGCCGATAATCACAAACGCAATGGGTGTGAGCAGGGTCAGCGCGATCCCGGCCAGCATCAGCACAATCACCGCCCACAGTACGCGACGACGGCCCAGTTTGTCGGCCAGTGCGCCAATCTGTGCCGAGCTGTAGATACCCGACAGATAGACGATCGACAGCAAGCCTACCAGTGCCTGGTTCATATTGTACGGCTCGGCCAGCAGGCGGTAGCCGATGTAGTTGAACAGGGTGACAAAACTCCCCATCAGCAGGAACGCTTCGAGAAACAGCCAGGGCAGCCCGGCATCGCGAAAATGCATGGTGAAACCGTCGAGCAGGCTGCGCGGATTCATCGAGCGCGGGCGGAAGTTGCGCGACTCGGGGAGGATTTTCACGAACACCACCGCGGCCACCAGCGCCAGCGCGCCAATCACCAACATCGCGGTGTGCCAACTGACAAAGTCGATCAATACACCGCTGATCAGACGACCGCTCATGCCGCCAATGGCGTTGCCACCGATATACAGGCCCATGGCCAGGCCGATGTGCTGCGGGTGGATTTCTTCACTCAGATAGGTCATGGCTACCGCAGCCAGCCCGCTAAGAGACAGCCCTACCAGCGCCCGTGTAATCAGTACACCTTCCCAGGTCGGCATCAGGGCACTGAGGAGGGTAAACAGCGCGGCACTAAACAACGCAAACACCATCACGGGCTTGCGCCCGAAGGCATCGGAAATGGGCCCGGTAATCAGCAGGCCAATGGCTAGCATCGCCGTGGCCACGGACAGAATCAGACTGCTTTGAGCGGCATTGATCCCGTACTCATGGGATAGCACCGGCATCATCGGCTGCACGCAATACAACAGGGCAAAGGTTGCGAACCCACCCGAGAACAGGGCCAGCACCGTGCGCATAAACATCGGCGTGCCTTTCTCGATAAATACATCATTCAGTTGGGTAACAACATCATCCAGCGCGGACGGCGGGATTTCGTGGGCCAGGGGTGCAGCGGCAGTTTTCACGGGGACCTCAAATAGGGGTAAAGCCGAACGGCAATGACAAAAGAATATAGGCGGCTAACGATTCTTTCCAATATATAATTCGACCTGTTTAATAGGTTTTACGACTTAATGGAGGTTGTATGGAACTGCGCCATTTGCGCTACTTCATTGCCGTGGCCGAAGAGCTTCACTTTGGTCGGGCGGCGCAGGTGCTGGGCATTTCCCAGCCACCGCTAAGCCAGCAAATTCAGGCGCTTGAGCAGGAATTGGGGGCACGGCTGTTCGAGCGAACCAATCGTCGGGTTGCCCTGAGCGAAGCCGGACGCTTGTTTCTGGAGGAGGCGCGGCGGGTGTTGGCCCAGGTCGACAAAGCCGCCGACGTGGCCCGGCGGGCGCAGTTGGGTGAGCTGGGTGAATTGAAAATTGGCTTTACCTCGTCGGCGCCGTTCAACTCCAGTATCCCCCAGGCCATTTTTGCCTTTCGCCAGGCGTTCCCGGCGGTGCATCTGGACCTCAAGGAAATGAGCAGCCGCGAAGTGGCCGAGGGGCTGGTGGATGAGTCCATCGAAGTCGGGATCATGCGGCCGCTGGCGTTGCCGGATTCGTTGCATGTTGTTGAACTGTTTCGCGAGCCGCTGGTGGCCGTGATTCGCGCCGATCACCCGCTGGCCGAAGGCAGCGAGGATGGTTTGCAACTGGCGGCATTGGCGGACGAACCCTTTGTATTCTTCCCGCGCAGCTATGGCAGCGGCTTGTACGCGCAATTGCTCAGCCTGGCGCGGGTGGCGGGGTTCAGCCCGCATATCTCCCAGGAGGCGGGGGAGGCCATGACCATTATCGGGCTGGTGTCGGCGGGGTTGGGGGTGTCGGTGCTGCCGGCGTCGTTCCAACATATGCGTATCAAGGGTGTGGTTTATCGGCCGTTGCTGGATACCGATGCCAATACGGCGGTGTGGCTGGTGCAGCGCAAGGGTCACTCATCACCGATGGCGACCGCGTTTGCGCAGTTGCTGACGCGCAAGATGGTGCACCCCTCACCCTAGCCCTCTCCCGGAGGGAGAGGTTTGGGGTGAGGGCAGGGCTGATCAGCGAGCCAGCAACTTATCCACAGACGCTTTGATCTGATGGATCAGATGCACCACCGCCAGCGCCACATCGCGGTTCAGGCCTTGCAGGTTATCGGCCGACGCATAGGCCGTGGCGATGGCGCAGCGCAGCAGTTCATCGGTGTGTTCGAGGGTTTGTTCGTGATCGTGTGTAGTCATGGTGAGTCTCCATCTATACGAATTGGAAGCTGTCACCATTTGCTTGCACACAAAGAGGGTGGCAGCTGTACGCGGGTGTGCAAGACCGGTAGATAGGAGCAAAACCCGGCAGATCCGAAGACCTCCCACGTACAGCCGCCATAAAGCAGAGTTTCTGGCGGTGATACTCAAATCTCAATCGGACTTGCACGCCCGGTCAACCATGGGGGATGACGTACCGGAGGCTAGCGATCGAAAGAGACAGGCGCAAGACCCAAGGATTCTCTAGGAAGCGTCCTGCGAATGAAAGAGATATGACCCTCGGACGTCGCTGCCCGGTAAATGTTGGCGCGCAAGATTCCCTCTTGGCGAAAAATCTCTTAACAAATCGATGCCGGGAGGTGATCGCCTTTTGTGCACGTTTGTCGTTAGGTTATTAACCCCTGACATCGAGATTTGATCATGGCCCATAAAGGTTACGCAGTGCTCGCTGGCTTATGCTTGGCACTCAGCGGTTGTGGAACGACCAATACGGTATTGCGTGGTGATGAAGTAACGCGTCGTAATCTTAAAGAGTGGAAAACCTACTGTGATTCCGTGCCCCGGGTTTACAGTGGCGTGTCATACGGTCTGTGTATTCTGCACGGGCCATCCCCTACTGTTTCACAAGATATTGCAGCGTCTGCCTTGCTACCACTCAGGCTTCTGGATTTCGTGCCTTCCGCCATTGCTGACACGGTGGTGCTGCCTTACACGATTTATCGCCAAAGCACCGAAGGAAGTATCACTCTCGCCCGATAGTTGTAGCTTTGGGAGCGTGTATTACCGGGCCAGTCACTTATCCACAGACGTTTTAGCCTGATGGATCAGATGCACCATCGCCAGCGCTACATCGCGGTTCAGGCCTTGCAGGTTATGTCCTGCGAATGAAAGAAATATGGCCCGCAGGGGCTGCGGTTTGGCCGAGAATTGCGAAACGCGCAGTTATAAAACACGCTTGGAAACTTGAAAGTAAAGCTGCGCAAAATCGCTTCTTTAAGCACGGGTCCAGTCAATGTCACTTCAATATCAACCGAAAGAAGGCAGCGTACTTATTTGTGATTTCAGAGGCTATGAAGTGCCGGAATGATCAAGGTCAGGGCCATCGTGGTTATTCGTAAACATCGGCTGTCCGCTGCGCTTTGAGCTTGTAAAAGAGCGGCCAGAAACGATAAGCGGGCGTCATGCTGGTTGCCTAAACGCTTAGCGCGAGTAATAGTCCATTCGTACCCGCAAGGGGCTTGTGAGACTCTGAGAATCCTGGGAAACCAGCCATTACAGAGCCGGACAGACACAGTGCTATGACAAGCCAGTCTGTTTGTGAATAAGGCGCCGAAAGGCGCCTTTGTCGTTTCTGATGGTTACAACGGTTTTACCCGCGCCGCTTCAGACAGCTGTTTGGCCGTGCGTTCGTTCTGATTGTCCTTGAGGTCGCGCACGATATCGCGATCCAGCAGGCGCACCCAGCGAATGTAATTCTTGTGAATCTTGCCGTCCTTGTAGTCCAGGCCGCTGCTGTCGCGGTACTGGATCCGGTAGTGATCGGCGCTGTACGGAATGTCGATTTCAGCGTGGTATTGCCCGCGCACGGTGATCTGCGCCTGCACCAGTTGCGGGGTGATTTTTTGCACTGTCCAGCCGCGCCCGACCAGGGCCTTGACGATGGCCTGTTGCATTTGCGCACGGTCGCTGTTGATCGAGGCATGTAATGTGCGGTCGGGGGTGAACACGGGTTTGCTGGTGCAGGACACGGTGGTCAGCAGGGCCAGGGCAATCAAGGTAATGCGCAGCAGGTAAGTCATTGCATGGGTTCCACAGGTATCAGGCCCAGCGACGGAAGATCAACGATGTGTTGACTCCGCCAAAGGCAAAGTTGTTGTTCATCACGTAGTCGTTGTGCATCACCCGGAACTCGTCACGCAGGTAATCCAGTTCGCCGCAGCGCGGGTCGACTTTATCGAGGTTAAGCGTGGGAACGTAGCGGTCGCGGTTCATCATTTCGATGCTGAACCAGGATTCCAGCGCCCCACAGGCGCCCAGGGTATGGCCAAAAAAGCTCTTCTGCGAACTGATGGGCATGTGTTTGCCGAACAGCTCGCTGGTGGCCAGTGTCTCGGCAATATCACCCTGTTCGGTGGCGGTGCCGTGGCCGTTTACATAGCCGATGGCATCCGCGCCAATACCGGCGTCTTCCAGTGCCAGTTCCATCGCCCGGCGCATGGTGCCGACTTCCGGGCGGGTGGTGTGCTGGCCGTCGGCATTGCTGCCAAAGCCGACGATTTCTGCGTGGATATGGGCGCCACGGGCCAGT
>NZ_CP146077.1:0-7500 GCF_037023725.1 Pseudomonas bubulae | reverse complement strand
AAGCTTGCTGGAGGTATCAGAAGTGCGAATGCTGACATGAGTAACGATAATGGGTGTGAAAAACACCCACGCCGAAAGACCAAGGTTTCCTGCGCAACGTTAATCGACGCAGGGTTAGTCGGTCCCTAAGGCGAGGCTGAAAAGCGTAGTCGATGGAAAACAGGTTAATATTCCTGTACTTCTGGTTATTGCGATGGAGGGACGGAGAAGGCTAGGCCAGCTTGGCGTTGGTTGTCCAAGTTTAAGGTGGTAGGCTGGAATCTTAGGTAAATCCGGGATTCTAAGGCCGAGAGCTGATGACGAGTGTTCTTTTAGAACACGAAGTGGTTGATGCCATGCTTCCAAGAAAAGCTTCTAAGCTTCAGGTAACCAGGAACCGTACCCCAAACCGACACAGGTGGTTGGGTAGAGAATACCAAGGCGCTTGAGAGAACTCGGGTGAAGGAACTAGGCAAAATGGCACCGTAACTTCGGGAGAAGGTGCGCCGGTGGAGGTGAAGCATTTACTGCGTAAGCCCCTGCCGGTCGAAGATACCAGGCCGCTGCGACTGTTTATTAAAAACACAGCACTCTGCAAACACGAAAGTGGACGTATAGGGTGTGACGCCTGCCCGGTGCCGGAAGGTTAATTGATGGGGTTAGCTAACGCGAAGCTCTTGATCGAAGCCCCGGTAAACGGCGGCCGTAACTATAACGGTCCTAAGGTAGCGAAATTCCTTGTCGGGTAAGTTCCGACCTGCACGAATGGCGTAACGATGGCGGCGCTGTCTCCACCCGAGACTCAGTGAAATTGAAATCGCTGTGAAGATGCAGTGTATCCGCGGCTAGACGGAAAGACCCCGTGAACCTTTACTATAGCTTTGCACTGGACTTTGAATTTGCTTGTGTAGGATAGGTGGGAGGCTTTGAAGCGTGAACGCCAGTTTGCGTGGAGCCAACCTTGAAATACCACCCTGGCAACTTTGAGGTTCTAACTCAGGTCCGTTATCCGGATCGAGGACAGTGTATGGTGGGTAGTTTGACTGGGGCGGTCTCCTCCTAAAGAGTAACGGAGGAGTACGAAGGTGCGCTCAGACCGGTCGGAAATCGGTCGTAGAGTATAAAGGCAAAAGCGCGCTTGACTGCGAGACAGACACGTCGAGCAGGTACGAAAGTAGGTCTTAGTGATCCGGTGGTTCTGTATGGAAGGGCCATCGCTCAACGGATAAAAGGTACTCCGGGGATAACAGGCTGATACCGCCCAAGAGTTCATATCGACGGCGGTGTTTGGCACCTCGATGTCGGCTCATCACATCCTGGGGCTGAAGCCGGTCCCAAGGGTATGGCTGTTCGCCATTTAAAGTGGTACGCGAGCTGGGTTTAGAACGTCGTGAGACAGTTCGGTCCCTATCTGCCGTGGACGTTTGAGATTTGAGAGGGGCTGCTCCTAGTACGAGAGGACCGGAGTGGACGAACCTCTGGTGTTCCGGTTGTCACGCCAGTGGCATTGCCGGGTAGCTATGTTCGGGAAAGATAACCGCTGAAAGCATCTAAGCGGGAAACTTGCCTCAAGATGAGATCTCACTGGAACCTTGAGTTCCCTAAAGGGCCGTCGAAGACTACGACGTTGATAGGTTGGGTGTGTAAGCGCTGTGAGGCGTTGAGCTAACCAATACTAATTGCCCGTGAGGCTTGACCATATAACACCCAAGCAATTTGCGCCCTTGAACACAAGAGCATGCGAATTGCGGTGTGTGAAGACGATACAAACCGAAAGTTTGCAGTTCACAAAACACCACATCTATTACATACCCATTCGCTGGAGCGTAAACCGAAAGGTAAACGACCTGGCTACCGAATTTCTTGACGACCATAGAGCATTGGAACCACCTGATCCCATCCCGAACTCAGTAGTGAAACGATGCATCGCCGATGGTAGTGTGGGGTTTCCCCATGTGAGAGTAGGTCATTGTCAAGATTAAATTCCAAAATCCCTGTCTGCTCGCGCAGACGGGGATTTTGTTTTTGTATAAGTACAAGCTTTGTAAAAAGCTCGTACGGTTAATCAGGCCATTTGCCTGGCTAACCACTCGATTATCTCAATCGAAAGAAGCTGGAAATAAAGCGTTGACAGCAGTGTGTAACACTGTAGAATTCGCCTCCCGCTAACGAGAGATCGAAAGCGCAAGTGGTTGATGTTACAGAGGAAACTTTGAAAACATCTTAAAATAACCGCTTGACAGCAACAGAGGCTGCTGTAGAATGCGCGCCTCGGTACAGCGAAAGCTGACCAACCGCTCTTTAACAATTGAATCAAGCAATTCGTGTGGGTGCTTGTGGAGTCAGGCTGATAGTCAACAAGATTATCAGCATCACAAGTTACTCCGCGAGAAATCAAAGATGTAACCAACGATTGCTGAGCCAAGTTTAGGGTTTCTTAAAAACCCAAAGATGTTTGAACTGAAGAGTTTGATCATGGCTCAGATTGAACGCTGGCGGCAGGCCTAACACATGCAAGTCGAGCGGTAGAGAGAAGCTTGCTTCTCTTGAGAGCGGCGGACGGGTGAGTAATACCTAGGAATCTGCCTGATAGTGGGGGATAACGTTCGGAAACGGACGCTAATACCGCATACGTCCTACGGGAGAAAGCAGGGGACCTTCGGGCCTTGCGCTATCAGATGAGCCTAGGTCGGATTAGCTAGTTGGTGAGGTAATGGCTCACCAAGGCTACGATCCGTAACTGGTCTGAGAGGATGATCAGTCACACTGGAACTGAGACACGGTCCAGACTCCTACGGGAGGCAGCAGTGGGGAATATTGGACAATGGGCGAAAGCCTGATCCAGCCATGCCGCGTGTGTGAAGAAGGTCTTCGGATTGTAAAGCACTTTAAGTTGGGAGGAAGGGCAGTTACCTAATACGTGATTGTCTTGACGTTACCGACAGAATAAGCACCGGCTAACTCTGTGCCAGCAGCCGCGGTAATACAGAGGGTGCAAGCGTTAATCGGAATTACTGGGCGTAAAGCGCGCGTAGGTGGTTTGTTAAGTTGAATGTGAAATCCCCGGGCTCAACCTGGGAACTGCATCCAAAACTGGCAAGCTAGAGTATGGTAGAGGGTAGTGGAATTTCCTGTGTAGCGGTGAAATGCGTAGATATAGGAAGGAACACCAGTGGCGAAGGCGACTACCTGGACTGATACTGACACTGAGGTGCGAAAGCGTGGGGAGCAAACAGGATTAGATACCCTGGTAGTCCACGCCGTAAACGATGTCAACTAGCCGTTGGGAGTCTTGAACTCTTAGTGGCGCAGCTAACGCATTAAGTTGACCGCCTGGGGAGTACGGCCGCAAGGTTAAAACTCAAATGAATTGACGGGGGCCCGCACAAGCGGTGGAGCATGTGGTTTAATTCGAAGCAACGCGAAGAACCTTACCAGGCCTTGACATCCAATGAACTTTCTAGAGATAGATTGGTGCCTTCGGGAACATTGAGACAGGTGCTGCATGGCTGTCGTCAGCTCGTGTCGTGAGATGTTGGGTTAAGTCCCGTAACGAGCGCAACCCTTGTCCTTAGTTACCAGCACGTAATGGTGGGCACTCTAAGGAGACTGCCGGTGACAAACCGGAGGAAGGTGGGGATGACGTCAAGTCATCATGGCCCTTACGGCCTGGGCTACACACGTGCTACAATGGTCGGTACAAAGGGTTGCCAAGCCGCGAGGTGGAGCTAATCCCATAAAACCGATCGTAGTCCGGATCGCAGTCTGCAACTCGACTGCGTGAAGTCGGAATCGCTAGTAATCGTGAATCAGAATGTCACGGTGAATACGTTCCCGGGCCTTGTACACACCGCCCGTCACACCATGGGAGTGGGTTGCACCAGAAGTAGCTAGTCTAACCCTCGGGAGGACGGTTACCACGGTGTGATTCATGACTGGGGTGAAGTCGTAACAAGGTAGCCGTAGGGGAACCTGCGGCTGGATCACCTCCTTAATCGACGACATCAGCTGCTCCATAAGTTCCCACACGAATTGCTTGATTCATTGTAGAAGACGATAACTGCAGAGTTGATCTGCGGTTTTTCTGTCGTAAAGCTTAGAAATGAGCATTCCATCAAATGATGGTGAATGTTGATTTCTGATCTTTTGATTAGATCGTTCTTTAAAAATTTGGGTATGTAATAGAAAGTTAGACTGGATAGCACTTTCACTGGTGTTTATTCAGGCTAAGGTAAAATTTGTGATTGCTCTTAATTGAGCAGCGAATTTTCGGCGAATGTCGTCTTCATAGTATAACCAGATTGCTTGGGGTTATATGGTCAAGTGAAGAAGCGCATACGGTGGATGCCTTGGCAGTCAGAGGCGATGAAAGACGTGGTAGCCTGCGAAAAGCTTCGGGGAGTCGGCAAACAGACTTTGATCCGGAGATGTCTGAATGGGGGAACCCACCTAACATAAGTTAGGTATCTTAAGCTGAATACATAGGCTTAAGAAGCGAACCAGGGGAACTGAAACATCTAAGTACCCTGAGGAAAAGAAATCAACCGAGATTCCCTTAGTAGTGGCGAGCGAACGGGGACCAGCCCTTAAGCTGTATTGATGTTAGCGGAACGCTCTGGAAAGTGCGGCCATAGTGGGTGATAGCCCTGTACGCGAAAACATCTTTGCAGTGAAATCGAGTAGGACGGAGCACGAGAAACTTTGTCTGAATATGGGGGGACCATCCTCCAAGGCTAAATACTACTGACTGACCGATAGTGAACTAGTACCGTGAGGGAAAGGCGAAAAGAACCCCGGAGAGGGGAGTGAAATAGATCCTGAAACCGTATGCGTACAAGCAGTGGGAGCCCACTTTGTTGGGTGACTGCGTACCTTTTGTATAATGGGTCAGCGACTTATTTTCAGTGGCAAGCTTAACCGAATAGGGGAGGCGTAGCGAAAGCGAGTCTTAATAGGGCGTCTAGTCGCTGGGAATAGACCCGAAACCGGGCGATCTATCCATGGGCAGGTTGAAGGTTGGGTAACACTAACTGGAGGACCGAACCGACTACCGTTGAAAAGTTAGCGGATGACCTGTGGATCGGAGTGAAAGGCTAATCAAGCTCGGAGATAGCTGGTTCTCCTCGAAAGCTATTTAGGTAGCGCCTCATGTATCACTGTAGGGGGTAGAGCACTGTTTCGGCTAGGGGGCCATCCCGGCTTACCAAACCGATGCAAACTCCGAATACCTACAAGTGCCGAGCATGGGAGACACACGGCGGGTGCTAACGTCCGTCGTGAAAAGGGAAACAACCCAGACCGTCAGCTAAGGTCCCAAAGTTATGGTTAAGTGGGAAACGATGTGGGAAGGCTTAGACAGCTAGGAGGTTGGCTTAGAAGCAGCCACCCTTTAAAGAAAGCGTAATAGCTCACTAGTCGAGTCGGCCTGCGCGGAAGATTTAACGGGGCTCAAACCATACACCGAAGCTACGGGTATCACCTTAGGGTGATGCGGTAGAGGAGCGTTCTGTAAGCCTGTGAAGGTGAGTTGAGAAGCTTGCTGGAGGTATCAGAAGTGCGAATGCTGACATGAGTAACGATAATGGGTGTGAAAAACACCCACGCCGAAAGACCAAGGTTTCCTGCGCAACGTTAATCGACGCAGGGTTAGTCGGTCCCTAAGGCGAGGCTGAAAAGCGTAGTCGATGGAAAACAGGTTAATATTCCTGTACTTCTGGTTATTGCGATGGAGGGACGGAGAAGGCTAGGCCAGCTTGGCGTTGGTTGTCCAAGTTTAAGGTGGTAGGCTGGAATCTTAGGTAAATCCGGGATTCTAAGGCCGAGAGCTGATGACGAGTGTTCTTTTAGAACACGAAGTGGTTGATGCCATGCTTCCAAGAAAAGCTTCTAAGCTTCAGGTAACCAGGAACCGTACCCCAAACCGACACAGGTGGTTGGGTAGAGAATACCAAGGCGCTTGAGAGAACTCGGGTGAAGGAACTAGGCAAAATGGCACCGTAACTTCGGGAGAAGGTGCGCCGATGGAGGTGAAGCATTTACTGCGTAAGCCCCTGTCGGTCGAAGATACCAGGCCGCTGCGACTGTTTATTAAAAACACAGCACTCTGCAAACACGAAAGTGGACGTATAGGGTGTGACGCCTGCCCGGTGCCGGAAGGTTAATTGATGGGGTTAGCTAACGCGAAGCTCTTGATCGAAGCCCCGGTAAACGGCGGCCGTAACTATAACGGTCCTAAGGTAGCGAAATTCCTTGTCGGGTAAGTTCCGACCTGCACGAATGGCGTAACGATGGCGGCGCTGTCTCCACCCGAGACTCAGTGAAATTGAAATCGCTGTGAAGATGCAGTGTATCCGCGGCTAGACGGAAAGACCCCGTGAACCTTTACTATAGCTTTGCACTGGACTTTGAATTTGCTTGTGTAGGATAGGTGGGAGGCTTTGAAGCGTGAACGCCAGTTTGCGTGGAGCCAACCTTGAAATACCACCCTGGCAACTTTGAGGTTCTAACTCAGGTCCGTTATCCGGATCGAGGACAGTGTATGGTGGGTAGTTTGACTGGGGCGGTCTCCTCCTAAAGAGTAACGGAGGAGTACGAAGGTGCGCTCAGACCGGTCGGAAATCGGTCGTAGAGTATAAAGGCAAAAGCGCGCTTGACTGCGAGACAGACACGTCGAGCAGGTACGAAAGTAGGTCTTAGTGATCCGGTGGTTCTGTATGGAAGGGCCATCGCTCAACGGATAAAAGGTACTCCGGGGATAACAGGCTGATACCGCCCAAGAGTTCATATCGACGGCGGTGTTTGGCACCTCGATGTCGGCTCATCACATCCTGGGGCTGAAGCCGGTCCCAAGGGTATGGCTGTTCGCCATTTAAAGTGGTACGCGAGCTGGGTTTAGAACGTCGTGAGACAGTTCGGTCCCTATCTGCCGTGGACGTTTGAGATTTGAGAGGGGCTGCTCCTAGTACGAGAGGACCGGAGTGGACGAACCTCTGGTGTTCCGGTTGTCACGCCAGTGGCATTGCCGGGTAGCTATGTTCGGGAAAGATAACCGCTGAAAGCATCTAAGCGGGAAACTTGCCTCAAGATGAGATCTCACTGGAACCTTGAGTTCCCTAAAGGGCCGTCGAAGACTACGACGTTGATAGGTTGGGTGTGTAAGCGCTGTGAGGCGTTGAGCTAACCAATACTAATTGCCCGTGAGGCTTGACCATATAACACCCAAGCAATTTGCTTAGAAGCGAATTGCGGTGTGTGAAGACGATACAAACCGAAAGTTTGCGGTTCACAAAACACCACATCTATTACATACCCATTCGCTGGAGCGTAAACCGAAAGGTAAACGACCTGGCTACCGAATTTCTTGACGACCATAGAGCATTGGAACCACCTGATCCCATCCCGAACTCAGTAGTGAAACGATGCATCGCCGATGGTAGTGTGGGGTTTCCCCATGTGAGAGTAGGTCATCGTCAAGATTAAATTCCAAACCCCCTGTCTGCTCACGCAGACAGGGGGTTTGTT
>NZ_CP146076.1 GCF_037023725.1 Pseudomonas bubulae | reverse complement strand
TTCACCTGACGCGCACGCAAGCGGTGCGGCCTGATGCTTCGCACCTTGGTTACGCCCTGTACGGGCTGCACCAAGGCAGATCGGAAAAATTTGGCCTTGGGGCGATCTTCCAACTTCCCTCGTGGGTCGGCAAGTTTCTGTCAGGCTACTTCGCCGTCTTCGACGGCGGTCTATCAGAGCGGCCTTAGCCGCTCTGGACGATTTACTGGCCCCATTCAATTGTTCGTTGTAGGTGATATTTGCCGGGCTTAACTGGGAGCGCAATTTAGATTATTTATCAGGAGATAAAATCGTAGTGAACAAGCGAATTCTAGCTGTGTTTTTTCTATTAACTTCGGCGAGCAGCGACGCTAACTACTGGGAGTCGTTTGGAGACTGGCGAGTCAAAGTGTTCCACGATGATATGGATACCGTTACACAGATCGAAGTTAGAACTGACTTCAAAGATACCCCGAAGCCAGGGTCTCCCATTTCCCCCGAAAACTGACCTAACCATCGGATTCACCATTTTCGGTGGTCGACTCGTGACGCTGAGCCCTTCCGTTGGATTTCTCGGTGATATGTACTGGCCATCATGTGACTATGACCTGAGTAGTGTGTCGGTGGACGGAAATAAGGCTATTCCACTCACTCCTGTTGAGGATCCAGGCTCATGTAATAAGGTCGCGAAAAATGGCGAAGCCTTACGGCAAATGATGAGTGGAAATGTGGCTAGGATGCGGGTTGGTTACACAAATGGGACGGTGTCCCTAAAGGTTTCAAGGAAGCGTGGAAGAAGGCCTTAAAGCTAAAGTCGATGATGAGTGTGATCGCCCAGATTAGACATCGTTGATCTATATCTTGTTGCTCGGGTAACCGGAGGTACGAATAACGCCGCTTATGTTCAAAAGCCCCCTACACTCAAGCCGAGCGTGGGGTTTTTTTTTGTGGGCACGGATACCACATCCCCCCACACTGGTACTCCAGAACCCCATACTGTGGTTTTACGCACTGGGGGCCACTGACTCGGATAAGGACACCCCTGCCATGCCGTTACCCGTCACGCCGTCTTATGAGCGCCGTTTGCGCGACCTGCGCACGCTGTCCCCGGACACTGGCGCACTGCTTGAGCGCATCGCCCTGGAGCTGCAGCCGCAAGTGCTGGCCACCTCGATTGAGGCGTTGGAGGCGCAATTATTGGATCACCTGCAGGAAGTGGCTGAGCAGCAGACGCGCTGTGTAACTCGATTCTGGGACTGGTTAAACGCCGTGGTCGCCGCCGGAGCGCTGACCCCACCACAGGCGGCAGCGTTTGCCTGCGAAGCCGCCACCTTGGGCGGCCCGTCCGGAGTGGTGCCCGAATGAGCGGCCGTTACGGTAACGGCAGCGACCCGTTAGCCGCGATCAGTACGTCGCCTGAAGTGCTGGCCACACTGCGCCGTCGAATGACTGCCATCCAGCTCGCCGCCGACACCCTGCAGGTGCATCTGGCCAGCGAGCGGGCGCAAGGTTTTGTTGAGATGCTGGAAGAGCTCAAGGTGCTTAAGCCGGCCGAGATTGAAAGCCTGTACCTGATCATTGATGACGCCGCTCAGGCGCGCGTCACGGCGTTGCTGCTGTGATCGGGGACGGGATTCACGAAGACGCGCTACAGTACCTGGTGCAACAGAACGCGGTCAGGGAGTTTGTCGTGGGCCGCGATGTCAGTCGATTGAAATGGACTTTTTCGGTACGCCTCGGCGGCGACCTCGCAAGGTGATCCCGGTGCGCTCACGGCGCGAAGTGATCCGTACCTGGGCCAGCCTAACGGCGGTGGGTCGCTTTGCCGAAGGGCTCGGCGTGCGAGGCTTTGCGGTGGAACTGTGAGCTTTCGCGCCCGCGAAACTGGCCACGGCTTTTAGTTATCGAGAGCGTCGAGCAAATTTGCCCAAGTAGGGGCTTCCCCGGCTTCGCGTTGTGAGGCAATGCAGGTTTAGGCTCGGGTTTATGCTCGATCAGCCGAAGTGATTGTTGCAGCTCTTGTATCTCTGCACGCAGCAATCGAACCTCTTCAACCAACGAGTGTAGGGCTGGGTGTAAGGCGTCCATTTCAGGTGTAGGGGAAGTGTAGGGCGAGGGTGTCGGGTCAGTGTAGGGCGGTGTAGGGTGATCCCCTGTGGTTTGCCATAAACGCGGATCATTTCTGATAGGTCGATAACCTTTTGCCCTTTACCGTCTAGGCCAGCAGTTACGCGGCCTTTAGACACGGCCTCATGACGTTGTTGAATGGTGTAAACCGTAGAGTTTTGCCATGTGGCCGATGGTTAATTTTGCCATGTAGGGCAGTGTCGGGTTCTGTCTGTAGGGTGCCCTACAGTCTACTGCTATTTATGTACTTAACCGATCATTCCCTAACGCGGTCCGGTGGACCTTGTTGGCTACCGTGCTGGTAGGCAGCACAGCTGCCAGACCCACACGGCAGCTTGTGAAAGACACAGGGTTTGCGCTGGGCGAGCAAACGCAATATCTTTGGGTAATAGCTTAAGCCGGCCGAGATTGAAAGCCTGTACCTGATCATTGATGACGCCGCTCAGGCGCGCGTCACGGCGTTGTTCTGATGGGGACGGGATTCACGAAGACGCGCTACAGCACCTGGTGCAACAGAACGCGGTCAGGGAGTTTGTCGTGGGCCGCGATGTCAGTCGATTGAAATGGACTTTTTCGGTACGCCTGGGCGGGCCGCGCTCAAGGCTGATCCCGGTGCGCTCACGGCGCGAAGTGATCCGTACCTGGGCCAGCCTAACGGCGGTGGGTCGCTTTGCCGAAGGGCTCGGCGTGCGAGGCTTTGCGGTGGAACTGTGAAGTTTCGCGCCGGAAACTGGCCACGGCTTTTAGTTATCGAGAGCGTCGAGCAAATTTGCCCAAGTAGGGGCTTCCCTGGCTTCGCGTTGTGAGGCAATGCAGGTTTAGGCTCGGGTTTATGCTCGATCAGCCGAAGTGATTGTTGCAGCTCTTGTATCTCTGCACGCAGCAATCGAACCTCTCAACCAACGAGTGTAGGGCTGGGTGTAAGGCGTCCATTTCAGGTGTAGGGGAAGTGTAGGGCGAGGGTGTCGGTAAGTGTAGGGCGGTGTAGGGTGATCCCCTGTGGTTCGCCATAAACGCGGATCATTTCTGATAGGTCGATAACCTTTTGCCCTTTACCGTCTAGGCCAGCAGTTACGCGGCCTTTAGACACGGCCTCATGCAATGTTGAACGGTGTAAACCGTAGAGTTTTGCCATGCGGCCAATGGTTAATTTTGCCATGTAGGGCAGTGTCGGGTTCTGTCTGTAGGGTGCCCTACAGTCTACTGCTATTTATGAGACTTAACCGATCATTCCCTAACGCGGTCCGGTGGACCTTGTTGGCTACCGTGCTGGTAGGCAGCACAGCTGCCAGACCCACACGGCAGCTTGTGAAAGACACAGGGTTTGCGCTGGGCGAGCAAACGCAATATCTTTGGGTAATAGATACATAGCATTAAAACGAAAAAACCCTGCCAAGGCAGGGTTTCGTAGGGGCCAGCGGCGACGGCAATCGCTCTGCGCCAGGAGACCGGGGAATGTTTTGCTTTTCCGTGGGGACGGAACCTCGTAAGCCAATTCTGTCGGGAAAACTCCCGTCTGTCCAGCTTCCAGCCTCCCCCGACACCTCTTCCCGACGCTTGGAATCAAGATGCTTTGGGCCCGGGAAGTAATAGCTGCCGATCAAGGGGATCTCTTCACGGCAGCCGGTATAGCCGGTTACGGGTTCATACCGCAAGGGCGAGAAGGCAATGGCAGGGCAGCGTAAAAACCCAACCACGGGCGCTGTCACTGTCCTAAAACCCACCAACCGCCAGACGCCGAAGAGGGCAGGGGGCGCAGTGGTAAACGATCCCCGAAAGTCTGGAACGCCTGTTGGGAGTGGGAGCCGGGTGATCGCACCTGGAACGGGATGGCCGCTGCGTGGAGTCATGCGAGACGCTTTTTTTAAAAGCCGATCGTAGGGGCTCCCACGCCAGTGGGAGCCATCAAGACGTCGCGTAGCCATCATTATTGCCGCCAGTGGGCGGCCTTAGACTGGCGTCAGCCATCATTGCTCGTGCTCTTGTCTCTCAGGGTTATTACCCGCTTTGGATCTTTCCCAGCGAGTGGGGGTCCCCCTTTAGGGGGTCGAGCTGGTGAGCGCGTAGCGCGAATGCTCTTGGCTTTTTGCCCTTTTGTACCTTTTCACCTTTATACCTCTCCTATTGGCGTTCTATTGCTGAAGCAATAGCCAACGCGATAGAACGACCAATAGAACGCCACATAGATAATCCAAGACAAAAGCAGAGCAACAGCGCGCCATCCCTACGGTCTGTCGTGGCCGCCCTGCGGGACGCCCAAACCTTCCGGGGGAGCGCCCCGTCAGGCTTTCAGGGTTCCGACTCGCTGCGCGAGCCTCCACCCTCTTTCCTCCCCTGCGCCCTGAACGGGCTTGTCTCGAAAATTCACCCGCGTGCGCGCCCGGCAAAGCCGGACCAACCTGCATTCTGCTATTGCGCGACGTCTCGTTGCGGTCCCTTGTCCCTTTCTTGACTGCTACATCGCGAATCCAGGTTGGTCCGGTTTCACCTGACGCGCACGCAAGCGTGTGCGGCCTGATGCTTCGCACCTTGGTTACGCCCTGTACGGGCTGCACCAAGGCAGATCGGAAAAATTTGGCCTTGGGGCCATTTTTCCTAACTCCCCTCGTGGGCTCGGGGAGTTTCTGTCAGGCTACTTCGCCGTCTTCGACGGCGGTCTATCAGAGCGGCCTTAGCCGCTCTGGACGATTTACTGGCCCCATTCAATTGTTCGTTGTAGGTGATATTTGCCGGGCTTAACTGGGAGCGCAATTTAGATTATTTATCAGGAGATAAAATCGTAGTGAACAAGCGAATTCTAGCTGTGTTTTTTCTATTAACTTCGGCGAACAGCTACGCTGACGACTGGGAGTCGTTTGGAGACTGGCGAGTCAAAGTGTTCCACGATGATATGGATACCGTTACACAGATCGGAGTTAGAACTGACTTCAAAGATACCCCGAAGCCAGGGTCTCCATTTCCCCCGAAAACTGACCTAACCATCGGATTCACCATTTTCGGTGGTCGACTCGTGACGCTGAGCCCTTCCGTTGGATTTCTCGGTGATATGTACTGGCCATCATGTGACTATGACCTGAGTAGTGTGTCGGTGGACGGAAATAAGGCTATTCCACTCACTCCTGTTGAGGATCCAGGCTCATGTAATAAGGTCGCGAAAAATGGCGAAGCCTTACGGCAAATGATGAGTGGAAATGTGGCTAGGATGCGGGTTGGTTACACAAATGGGACGGTGTCCCTGAAAGGTTTCAAGGAAGCGTGGAAGAAGGCCTTAAAGCTAAGTCGATGATGAGTGTGATCGCCCAAATTAGACATCGTTGATCTATATCTTGTCTCGCTTGGGTAACCGGAGGTACGAATAACGCCGCTTATGTTCAAAAGCCCCCTACACTCAAGCCGAGCGTGGGGTTTTTTTTTGTGGGCACGGATACCACATCCCCCCACACTGGTACTCCAGAACCCCATACTGTGGTTTTACGCACTGGGGGCCACTGACTCGGATAAGGACACCCCTGCCATGCCGTTACCCGTCACGCCGTCTTATGAGCGCCGTTTGCGCGACCTGCGCACGCTGTCCCCGGACACTGGCGCACTGCTTGAGCGCATCGCCCTGGAGCTGCAGCCGCAAGTGCTGGCCACCTCGATTGAGGCGTTGGAGGCGCAATTATTGGATCACCTGCAGGAAGTGGCTGAGCAGCAGACGCGCTGTGTAACTCGATTCTGGGACTGGTTAAACGCCGTGGTCGCCGCCGGAGCGCTGACCCCACCACAGGCGGCAGCGTTTGCCTGCGAAGCCGCCACCTTGGGCGGCCCGTCCGGAGTGGTGCCCGAATGAGCGGCCGTTACGGTAACGGCAGCGACCCGTTAGCCGCGATCAGTACGTCGCCTGAAGTGCTGGCCACACTGCGCCGTCGAATGACTGCCATCGAGCTCGCCGCCGACACCCTGCAGGTGCATCTGGCCAGCGAGCGGGCGCAAGGTTTTGTTGAGATGCTGGAAGAGCTCAAGGTGCTTAAGCCGGCCGAGATTGAAAGCCTGTACCTGATCATTGATGACGCCGCTCAGGCGCGCGTCACGGCGTTGCTGCTGTGATCGGGGACGGGATTCACGAAGACGCGCTACAGCACCTGGTGCAACAGAACGCGGTCAGGGAGTTTGTCGTGGGCCGCGATGTCAGTCGATTGAAATGGACTTTTTCGGTACGCCTCGGCGGGCCGCACTCAAGGCTGATCCCGGTGCGCTCACGGCGCGAAGTGATCCGTACCTGGGCCAGCCTAACGGCGGTGGGTCGCTTTGCCGAAGGGCTCGGCGTGCGAGGCTTTGCGGTGGAACTGTGAAGTTTCGCGCCCGCGAAACTGGCCACGGCTTTTAGTTATCGAGAGCGTCGAGCAAATTTGCCCAAGTAGGGGCTTCCCCTGGCTTCGCGTTGTGAGGCAATGCAGGTTTAGGCTCGGGTTTATGCTCGATCAGCCGAAGTGATTGTTGCAGCTCTTGTATCTCTGCACGCAGCAATCGAACCTCTTCAACCAACGAGTGTAGGGCTGGGTGTAAGGCGTCCATTTCAGGTGTAGGGGAAGTGTAGGGCGAGGGTGTCGGGTCAAGTGTAGGGCGGTGTAGGGTGATCCCCTGTGGTTCGCCATAAACGCGGATCATTTCTGATAGGTCGATAACCTTTTGCCCTTTACCGTCTAGGCCAGCAGTTACGCGGCCTTTAGACACGGCCTCATGCAATGTTGAACGGTGTAAACCGTAGAGTTTTGCCATGCGGCCGATGGTTAATTTTGCCATGTAGGGCAGTGTCGGGTTCTGTCTGTAGGGTGCCCTACAGTCTACTGCTATTTATGAGACTTAACCGATCATTCCCTAACGCGGTCCGGTGGACCTTGTTGGCTACCGTGCTGGTAGGCAGCACAGCTGCCAGACCCACACGGCAGCTTGTGAAAGACACAGGGTTTGCGCTGGGCGAGCAAACGCAATATCTTTGGGTAATAGATACATAGCATTAAAACGAAAAAACCCTGCCAAGGCAGGGTTTCATTCGGGCCAGCGGCGACGGCAATCGCTCTGGCCAAGGTCTCGGGGAATCTCTGCTTTTCGGTGCGGGGAACGAGACCTGGTAAGCCAATTCTGTCGGGAAAACTCCCGTCTGTCCAGCTTCCAGCCTCCCCCGACACCTCTTCCCGACGCTTGGAATCAAGATGCTTTGGGCCCGGGAAGTAATAGCTGCCGATCAAGGGGATCTCTTCACGGCAGCCGGTATAGCCGGTTAGGTGCGACCCGCAAGGGCGAGAAGGCAATGGCAGGGCAGCGTAAAAACCCAACCACGGGCGCTGTCACTGTCCTAAAACCCACCAACCGCCAGACGCCGAAGAGGGCAGGGGGCGCAGTGGTAAACAATCCCCGAAAGTCTGGAACGCCTGTTGGGAGTGGGAGCCGGGTGATCGCACCTGGAACAAAATCCTCACTGCGTGGAGTCATGCGAGACGCTTTTTTTAAAAGCCGATCGTAGGGGCTCCCACGCCAGTGGGAGCCATCAAGAGCGTCGCGTAGCCATCATTATTGCCGCCAGTGGGCGGCCTTAGACTGGCGTCAGCCATCATTGCTCGTGCTCTTGTCTCTCAGGGTTATTACCCGCTTTGGATCTTTCCCAGCGAGTGGGGGTCCCCCTTTAGGGGGTCGAGCTGGTGAGCGCGTAGCGCGAATGCTCTTGGCTTTTTGCCCTTTTGTACCTTTTCACCTTTATACCTCTCCTATTGGCGTTCTATTGCTGAAGCAATAGCCAACGCAATAGAACGACCAATAGAACGCCACATAGATAATCCAAGACAAAAGCAGAGCAACAGCGCGCCATCCCTACGGTCTGTCGTGGCCGCCCTGCGGGACGCCCAAACCTTCCGGGGGAGCGCCCCGTCAGGCTTTCAGGGTTCCGACTCGCTGCGCGAGCCTCCACCCTCTTTCCTCCCCTGCGCCCTGAACGGGCTTGTCTCGAAAATTCACCCGCGTGCGCGCCCGGCAAAGCCGGACCAACCTGCATTCTGCTATTGCGCGACGTCTCGTTGCGGTCCCTTGTCCCTTTCTTGACTGCTACATCGCGAATCCAGGTTGGTCCGGTTTCACCTGACGCGCACGCAAGCGGTGCGGCCTGATGCTTCGCACCTTGGTTACGCCCTGTACGGGCTGCACCAAGGCAGATCGGAAAAATTTGGCCTTGGGGCCATTTTTCCTAACTCCCCTCGTGGGCTCGGGGAGTTTCTGTCAGGCTACTTCGCCGTCTTCGACGGCGGTCTATCAGAGCGGCCTTAGCCGCTCTGGACGATTTACTGGCCCCATTCAATTGTTCGTTGTAGGTGATATTTGCCGGGCTTAACTGGGAGCGCAATTTAGATTATTTATCAGGAGATAAAATCGTAGTGAACAAGCGAATTCTAGCTGTGTTTTTTCTATTAACTTCGGCGAACAGCTACGCTGACGACTGGGAGTCGTTTGGAGACTGGCGAGTCAAAGTGTTCCACGATGATATGGATACCGTTACACAGATCGGAGTTAGAACTGACTTCAAAGATACCCCGAAGCCAGGGTCTCCATTTCCCCCGAAAACTGACCTAACCATCGGATTCACCATTTTCGGTGGTCGACTCGTGACGCTGAGCCCTTCCGTTGGATTTCTCGGTGATATGTACTGGCCATCATGTGACTATGACCTGAGTAGTGTGTCGGTGGACGGAAATAAGGCTATTCCACTCACTCCTGTTGAGGATCCAGGCTCATGTAATAAGGTCGCGAAAAATGGCGAAGCCTTACGGCAAATGATGAGTGGAAATGTGGCTAGGATGCGGGTTGGTTACACAAATGGGACGGTGTCCCTGAAAGGTTTCAAGGAAGCGTGGAAGAAGGCCTTAAAGCTAAGTCGATGATGAGTGTGATCGCCCAAATTAGACATCGTTGATCTATATCTTGTCTCGCTTGGGTAACCGGAGGTACGAATAACGCCGCTTATGTTCAAAAGCCCCCTACACTCAAGCCGAGCGTGGGGTTTTTTTTTGTGGGCACGGATACCACATCCCCCCACACTGGTACTCCAGAACCCCATACTGTGGTTTTACGCACTGGGGGCCACTGACTCGGATAAGGACACCCCTGCCATGCCGTTACCCGTCACGCCGTCTTATGAGCGCCGTTTGCGCGACCTGCGCACGCTGTCCCCGGACACTGGCGCACTGCTTGAGCGCATCGCCCTGGAGCTGCAGCCGCAAGTGCTGGCCACCTCGATTGAGGCGTTGGAGGCGCAATTATTGGATCACCTGCAGGAAGTGGCTGAGCAGCAGACGCGCTGTGTAACTCGATTCTGGGACTGGTTAAACGCCGTGGTCGCCGCCGGAGCGCTGACCCCACCACAGGCGGCAGCGTTTGCCTGCGAAGCCGCCACCTTGGGCGGCCCGTCCGGAGTGGTGCCCGAATGAGCGGCCGTTACGGTAACGGCAGCGACCCGTTAGCCGCGATCAGTACGTCGCCTGAAGTGCTGGCCACACTGCGCCGTCGAATGACTGCCATCGAGCTCGCCGCCGACACCCTGCAGGTGCATCTGGCCAGCGAGCGGGCGCAAGGTTTTGTTGAGATGCTGGAAGAGCTCAAGGTGCTTAAGCCGGCCGAGATTGAAAGCCTGTACCTGATCATTGATGACGCCGCTCAGGCGCGCGTCACGGCGTTGCTGCTGTGATCGGGGACGGGATTCACGAAGACGCGCTACAGCACCTGGTGCAACAGAACGCGGTCAGGGAGTTTGTCGTGGGCCGCGATGTCAGTCGATTGAAATGGACTTTTTCGGTACGCCTCGGCGGGCCGCACTCAAGGCTGATCCCGGTGCGCTCACGGCGCGAAGTGATCCGTACCTGGGCCAGCCTAACGGCGGTGGGTCGCTTTGCCGAAGGGCTCGGCGTGCGAGGCTTTGCGGTGGAACTGTGAAGTTTCGCGCCCGCGAAACTGGCCACGGCTTTTAGTTATCGAGAGCGTCGAGCAAATTTGCCCAAGTAGGGGCTTCCCCTGGCTTCGCGTTGTGAGGCAATGCAGGTTTAGGCTCGGGTTTATGCTCGATCAGCCGAAGTGATTGTTGCAGCTCTTGTATCTCTGCACGCAGCAATCGAACCTCTTCAACCAACGAGTGTAGGGCTGGGTGTAAGGCGTCCATTTCAGGTGTAGGGGAAGTGTAGGGCGAGGGTGTCGGGTCAAGTGTAGGGCGGTGTAGGGTGATCCCCTGTGGTTCGCCATAAACGCGGATCATTTCTGATAGGTCGATAACCTTTTGCCCTTTACCGTCTAGGCCAGCAGTTACGCGGCCTTTAGACACGGCCTCATGCAATGTTGAACGGTGTAAACCGTAGAGTTTTGCCATGCGGCCGATGGTTAATTTTGCCATGTAGGGCAGTGTCGGGTTCTGTCTGTAGGGTGCCCTACAGTCTACTGCTATTTATGAGACTTAACCGATCATTCCCTAACGCGGTCCGGTGGACCTTGTTGGCTACCGTGCTGGTAGGCAGCACAGCTGCCAGACCCACACGGCAGCTTGTGAAAGACACAGGGTTTGCGCTGGGCGAGCAAACGCAATATCTTTGGGTAATAGATACATAGCATTAAAACGAAAAAACCCTGCCAAGGCAGGGTTTCATTCGGGCCAGCGGCGACGGCAATCGCTCTGGCCAAGGTCTCGGGGAATCTCTGCTTTTCGGTGCGGGGAACGAGACCTGGTAAGCCAATTCTGTCGGGAAAACTCCCGTCTGTCCAGCTTCCAGCCTCCCCCGACACCTCTTCCCGACGCTTGGAATCAAGATGCTTTGGGCCGGAAGTGATAGGGTCATTAAAGGAATATCTTCACGGCAGCCGGGTATAGCCGGTTAGGTGCGACCCGCAAGGGCGAGAAGGCAATGGCAGGGCAGCGTAAAAACCCAACCACGGGCGCTGTCACTGTCCTAAAACCCACCAACCGCCAGACGCCGAAGAGGGCAGGGGGCGCAGTGGTAAACAATCCCCGAAAGTCTGGAACGCCTGTTGGGAGTGGGAGCCGGTGATCGCACCTGGAACGATCCTGCCGACTGCGTGGAGTCATGCGAGACGCTTTTTTTAAAAGCCGATCGTAGGGGCTCCCACGCCAGTGGGGAGCCATCAGAGCGTCGCGTAGCCATTATCGCCGCCAGTGGGCGGCCTCAGACTGGCGTCAGCCATCATTGCTCAGTGCTCTTGTCTCTCAGGGTTATTACCCGCTTTGGATCTTTCCCAGCGAGTGGGGGTCCCCCTCACGGGGGTCGAGCTGGTGAGCGCGTAGCGCGAATGCTCTTGGCTTTTTGCCCTTTTTGTACCTTTTCACCTTTATCCTCTCCTATTGGCGTTCTATTGCTGAAGCAATAGCCAACGCAATAAACGACCAATAGAACGCCACATAGATAATCCAAGACAAAAGCAGAGCAACAGCGCGCCATCCCTACGGTCTGTCGTGGCCGCCCTGCGGGACGCCCAAACCTTGGGGGAGCGCCCCGTCAGGCTTTCGGGTTCGACTCGCTGCGCAGCCTCCACCCTCTTTCCTCCCCTGCGCCCTGAACGGGCTTGTCTCGAAAATTCACCCGCGTGCGCGCTCGGCAAAGCCGGACCAACCTGCATTCTGCTATTGCGCGACGTCTCGTTGCGGTCCCTTGTTTCCCTTCTTGACTGCTACATCGCGAATCCAGGTTGGTCCGGTTTCACCTGACGCGCACGCAAGCAGTAGCCTGATGCTTCGCACCTTGGTTACGCCCTGTACGGGCTGCACCAAGGCAGATCGGAAAAATTTGGCCTTGGGGCCATTTTTCCTAACTCCCCCTCGTGGGCTCGGGGAGTTTCTGCAGGCTACTTCGCCGTCTTCGACGGCGGTCTATCAGAGCGGCCTTAGCCGCTCTGGACATACTGGCCCGATTCAATTGTTCGTTGTAGGTGATATTTGCCGGGCTTGACTGGGAGCGCAATTTAGATTATTTATCAGGAGATAAAATCGTAGTGAACAAGCGAATTCTAGCTGTGTTTTTTCTATTAACTTCGGCGAACAGCTACGCTGACGACTGGGAGTCGTTTGGAGACTGGCGAGTCAAAGTGTTCCACGATGATATGGATACCGTTACACAGATCGGAGTTAGAAGTGACTTCAAAGATACCCCGAAGCCAGGGTCTCCATTTCCCCCGAAAACTGACCTAACCATCGGATTCACCATTTTGGGTGGTCGACTCGTGACGCTGAGCCCTTCCGTTGGATTTCTCGGTGATATGTACTGGCCATCATGTGACTATGACCTGGTAGTGTGTCGGTGGACGGAAATAAGGCTATTCCACTCACTCCTGTTGAGGTCCAGGTCATGTAATAAGGTC
Source organism: Pseudomonas bubulae (assembly GCF_037023725.1). NCBI lineage: Bacteria > Pseudomonadati > Pseudomonadota > Gammaproteobacteria > Pseudomonadales > Pseudomonadaceae > Pseudomonas > Pseudomonas bubulae. The sequence continues at coordinate 6,586 of NZ_CP146076.1, read as the reverse complement.
GCGAAAATCGCGAAGCCTTACGGCAAATGATGAGTGGAAATGTGGCTAGGATGCGGGTTGGTTACACAAATGGGACGGTGTGCCTGAAAGGTTTCAAGGAAGCGTGGAAGAAGGCCTTAAAGCTAAGTCGATGATGAGTGTGATGGCCCAAATTAGACATCGTTGATCATATCTTGTCTCGCTTGGGTAACCGGAGGTACGAATAACGCCGCTTATGTTCAAAAGCCCCCTACACTCAAGCCGAGCGTGGGGTTTTTTTTTGTGGGCACGGATACCATGTCCCCACACTCGTACTCCAGAACCCCATACTGTGGTTTTACGCACTGGGGGCCACTGACTCGGATAAGGACACCCCTGCCATGCCGTTACCCGTCACGCCGTCTTATGAGCGCCGTTTGCGCGACCTGCGCACGCTGTCCCCGGACACTGGCGCACTGCTTGAGCGCATCGCCCTGGAGCTGCAGCCGCAAGTGCTGGCCACCTCGGATTGAGGCGTTGGAGGCGCAATTATTGGATCACCTGCAGGAAGTGGCTGAGCAGCAGACGCGCTGTGTAACTCGATTCTGGGACTGGTTAAACGCCGTGGTCGCCGCCGGAGCGCTGACCCCACCACAGCGGCAGCGTTGCCTGCGAAGCCGCCACCTTGGGCAGCCATCCGGAGTGGTGCCCGAATGAGCGGCCGTTACGGTAACGGCAGCGACCCGTTAGCCGCGATCAGTACGTCGCCTGAAGTGCTGGCCACACTGCGCCGTCGAATGACTGCCATCGAGCTGGCCGGCGACACCCTGCAGGTGCATCTGGCCAGCGGACGACAGCAAGGTTTTGTTGAGATGCTGGAAGAGCTCAAGGTCCTTAAGCCGGCCGAGATTGAAAGCCTGTACCTGATCATTGGTGACCCGCCGGCTCAGGCGCGCGTCACGGCGTTGTTGCTGTGATCGGGGACGGGATTCACGAAGACGCGCTACAGCACCTGGTGCAACAGAACGCCGTAGGGAGTTTGTGCGTGGGCCGCGATGTCAGTCGATTGAAATGGACTTTTTCGGTACGCCTCGGCGGGCCGCACTCAAGGCTGATCCAGGTGCGCTCACGGCGCGAAGTGATGCGTACCTGGGCCAGCCTAACCGGCGGTGGGTCGCTTTGCCGAAGGGCTCGGCGTGCGAGGCTTTGCGGTGGAACTGTTGGAGAGTCTAGCGCCCGCGAAACTGGCCACGGCTTTTCAGTTATCGAGAGCGTCGAGCCGATTTGCCCCAGTAGTGGGCTTCCCTCTGGCTTCGCGTTGTGAGGCAATGCAGGTTTAGGCTCGGGTTTATGCTCGATCAGCCGAAGTGATTGTTGCAGCTCTTCTTGTATCTCTGCACGCAGCAATCGAACCTCTTCAACCGACAGTGTCGGGCTGGGTGTAAGGCGTCCATTTCAGGTGTAGGGGAAGTGTAGGGCGAGGGTGTCAGGTGTCAAGTGTAGGGCGGTGTAGGGTGATCCCCTGTGGTTCGCCATAAACGCGGATCAGTTCTTGATAGGTCGATAACCTTTTGCCCTTTACCGTCTAGGCCAGCAGTTACGCGGCCTCGACACGGCCTCATGCAATGTTGAACGGTGTAAACCGTAGAGTTTTGCCATGCGGCCGATGGTTAATTTTGCCATGTAGGGCAGTGTCGGGTTCTGTCTGTAGGGTGCCCTACAGTCTACTGCTATTTATGAGACTTAACCGATCATTCCCTAACGCGGTCCGGTGGACCTTGTTGGCTACCGTGCTGGTAGGCAGCACAGCTGCCAGACCCACACGGCAGCTTGTGAAAGACACAGGGTTTGCGCTGGGCGAGCAAACGCAATCTGTTGGGTAATAGATACATAGCATTAAAACGAAAAAACCCTGCCAAGGCAGGGTTTCGTTGGGCCAGCGGCGACGGCAATCGCTCTGGCCAAGGTCTGGGGAATCTCTGCTTTTCGGTGCGGGGAACAGACCTGGTAAGCCAATTCTGTCGGGAAAACTCCCGTCTGTCCAGCTTCCAGCCTCCCCCGACACCTCTTCCCGACGCTCGAAATCAAGATGCTTTCGAGCCGGGAAGTAATAGCTGCCGATCAAGGGGATCTCTTCACGGCAGCCGGTATAGCCGGTTAGGTGCGACCCGCAAGGGCGAGAAGGCAATGGCAGGGCAGCGTAAAAACCCAACCACGGGCGCTGTCACTGTCCTAAAACCCACCAACCGCCAGACGCCGAAGAGGGCAGGGGGCGCAGTGGTAAACAATCCCCGAAAGTCTGGAACGCCTGTTGGGAGTGGGAGCCGGGTGATCGCACCTGGAACAAAATCCTCACTGCGTGGAGTCATGCGAGACGCTTTTTTTAAAAGCCGATCGTAGGGGCTCCCACGCCAGTGGGAGCCATCAAGAGCGTCGCGTAGCCATCATTATTGCCGCCAGTGGGCGGCCTTAGACTGGCGTCAGCCATCATTGCTCGTGCTCTTGTCTCTCAGGGTTATTACCCGCTTTGGATCTTTCCCAGCGAGTGGGGGTCCCCCTTTAGGGGGTCGAGCTGGTGAGCGCGTAGCGCGAATGCTCTTGGCTTTTTGCCCTTTTGTACCTTTTCACCTTTATACCTCTCCTATTGGCGTTCTATTGCTGAAGCAATAGCCAACGCAATAGAACGACCAATAGAACGCCACATAGATAATCCAAGACAAAAGCAGAGCAACAGCGCGCCATCCCTACGGTCTGTCGTGGCCGCCCTGCGGGACGCCCAAACCTTCCGGGGGAGCGCCCCGTCAGGCTTTCAGGGTTCCGACTCGCTGCGCGAGCCTCCACCCTCTTTCCTCCCCTGCGCCCTGAACGGGCTTGTCTCGAAAATTCACCCGCGTGCGCGCCCGGCAAAGCCGGACCAACCTGCATTCTGCTATTGCGCGACGTCTCGTTGCGGTCCCTTGTCCCTTTCTTGACTGCTACATCGCGAATCCAGGTTGGTCCGGTTTCACCTGACGCGCACGCAAGCGGTGCGGCCTGATGCTTCGCACCTTGGTTACGCCCTGTACGGGCTGCACCAAGGCAGATCGGAAAAATTTGGCCTTGGGGCCATTTTTCCTAACTCCCCTCGTGGGCTCGGGGAGTTTCTGTCAGGCTACTTCGCCGTCTTCGACGGCGGTCTATCAGAGCGGCCTTAGCCGCTCTGGACGATTTACTGGCCCCATTCAATTGTTCGTTGTAGGTGATATTTGCCGGGCTTAACTGGGAGCGCAATTTAGATTATTTATCAGGAGATAAAATCGTAGTGAACAAGCGAATTCTAGCTGTGTTTTTTCTATTAACTTCGGCGAACAGCTACGCTGACGACTGGGAGTCGTTTGGAGACTGGCGAGTCAAAGTGTTCCACGATGATATGGATACCGTTACACAGATCGGAGTTAGAACTGACTTCAAAGATACCCCGAAGCCAGGGTCTCCATTTCCCCCGAAAACTGACCTAACCATCGGATTCACCATTTTCGGTGGTCGACTCGTGACGCTGAGCCCTTCCGTTGGATTTCTCGGTGATATGTACTGGCCATCATGTGACTATGACCTGAGTAGTGTGTCGGTGGACGGAAATAAGGCTATTCCACTCACTCCTGTTGAGGATCCAGGCTCATGTAATAAGGTCGCGAAAAATGGCGAAGCCTTACGGCAAATGATGAGTGGAAATGTGGCTAGGATGCGGGTTGGTTACACAAATGGGACGGTGTCCCTGAAAGGTTTCAAGGAAGCGTGGAAGAAGGCCTTAAAGCTAAGTCGATGATGAGTGTGATCGCCCAAATTAGACATCGTTGATCTATATCTTGTCTCGCTTGGGTAACCGGAGGTACGAATAACGCCGCTTATGTTCAAAAGCCCCCTACACTCAAGCCGAGCGTGGGGTTTTTTTTTGTGGGCACGGATACCACATCCCCCCACACTGGTACTCCAGAACCCCATACTGTGGTTTTACGCACTGGGGGCCACTGACTCGGATAAGGACACCCCTGCCATGCCGTTACCCGTCACGCCGTCTTATGAGCGCCGTTTGCGCGACCTGCGCACGCTGTCCCCGGACACTGGCGCACTGCTTGAGCGCATCGCCCTGGAGCTGCAGCCGCAAGTGCTGGCCACCTCGATTGAGGCGTTGGAGGCGCAATTATTGGATCACCTGCAGGAAGTGGCTGAGCAGCAGACGCGCTGTGTAACTCGATTCTGGGACTGGTTAAACGCCGTGGTCGCCGCCGGAGCGCTGACCCCACCACAGGCGGCAGCGTTTGCCTGCGAAGCCGCCACCTTGGGCGGCCCGTCCGGAGTGGTGCCCGAATGAGCGGCCGTTACGGTAACGGCAGCGACCCGTTAGCCGCGATCAGTACGTCGCCTGAAGTGCTGGCCACACTGCGCCGTCGAATGACTGCCATCGAGCTCGCCGCCGACACCCTGCAGGTGCATCTGGCCAGCGAGCGGGCGCAAGGTTTTGTTGAGATGCTGGAAGAGCTCAAGGTGCTTAAGCCGGCCGAGATTGAAAGCCTGTACCTGATCATTGATGACGCCGCTCAGGCGCGCGTCACGGCGTTGCTGCTGTGATCGGGGACGGGATTCACGAAGACGCGCTACAGCACCTGGTGCAACAGAACGCGGTCAGGGAGTTTGTCGTGGGCCGCGATGTCAGTCGATTGAAATGGACTTTTTCGGTACGCCTCGGCGGGCCGCACTCAAGGCTGATCCCGGTGCGCTCACGGCGCGAAGTGATCCGTACCTGGGCCAGCCTAACGGCGGTGGGTCGCTTTGCCGAAGGGCTCGGCGTGCGAGGCTTTGCGGTGGAACTGTGAAGTTTCGCGCCCGCGAAACTGGCCACGGCTTTTAGTTATCGAGAGCGTCGAGCAAATTTGCCCAAGTAGGGGCTTCCCCTGGCTTCGCGTTGTGAGGCAATGCAGGTTTAGGCTCGGGTTTATGCTCGATCAGCCGAAGTGATTGTTGCAGCTCTTGTATCTCTGCACGCAGCAATCGAACCTCTTCAACCAACGAGTGTAGGGCTGGGTGTAAGGCGTCCATTTCAGGTGTAGGGGAAGTGTAGGGCGAGGGTGTCGGGTCAAGTGTAGGGCGGTGTAGGGTGATCCCCTGTGGTTCGCCATAAACGCGGATCATTTCTGATAGGTCGATAACCTTTTGCCCTTTACCGTCTAGGCCAGCAGTTACGCGGCCTTTAGACACGGCCTCATGCAATGTTGAACGGTGTAAACCGTAGAGTTTTGCCATGCGGCCGATGGTTAATTTTGCCATGTAGGGCAGTGTCGGGTTCTGTCTGTAGGGTGCCCTACAGTCTACTGCTATTTATGAGACTTAACCGATCATTCCCTAACGCGGTCCGGTGGACCTTGTTGGCTACCGTGCTGGTAGGCAGCACAGCTGCCAGACCCACACGGCAGCTTGTGAAAGACACAGGGTTTGCGCTGGGCGAGCAAACGCAATATCTTTGGGTAATAGATACATAGCATTAAAACGAAAAAACCCTGCCAAGGCAGGGTTTCATTCGGGCCAGCGGCGACGGCAATCGCTCTGGCCAAGGTCTCGGGGAATCTCTGCTTTTCGGTGCGGGGAACGAGACCTGGTAAGCCAATTCTGTCGGGAAAACTCCCGTCTGTCCAGCTTCCAGCCTCCCCCGACACCTCTTCCCGACGCTTGGAATCAAGATGCTTTGGGCCCGGGAAGTAATAGCTGCCGATCAAGGGGATCTCTTCACGGCAGCCGGTATAGCCGGTTAGGTGCGACCCGCAAGGGCGAGAAGGCAATGGCAGGGCAGCGTAAAAACCCAACCACGGGCGCTGTCACTGTCCTAAAACCCACCAACCGCCAGACGCCGAAGAGGGCAGGGGGCGCAGTGGTAAACAATCCCCGAAAGTCTGGAACGCCTGTTGGGAGTGGGAGCCGGGTGATCGCACCTGGAACAAAATCCTCACTGCGTGGAGTCATGCGAGACGCTTTTTTTAAAAGCCGATCGTAGGGGCTCCCACGCCAGTGGGAGCCATCAAGAGCGTCGCGTAGCCATCATTATTGCCGCCAGTGGGCGGCCTTAGACTGGCGTCAGCCATCATTGCTCGTGCTCTTGTCTCTCAGGGTTATTACCCGCTTTGGATCTTTCCCAGCGAGTGGGGGTCCCCCTTTAGGGGGTCGAGCTGGTGAGCGCGTAGCGCGAATGCTCTTGGCTTTTTGCCCTTTTGTACCTTTTCACCTTTATACCTCTCCTATTGGCGTTCTATTGCTGAAGCAATAGCCAACGCAATAGAACGACCAATAGAACGCCACATAGATAATCCAAGACAAAAGCAGAGCAACAGCGCGCCATCCCTACGGTCTGTCGTGGCCGCCCTGCGGGACGCCCAAACCTTCCGGGGGAGCGCCCCGTCAGGCTTTCAGGGTTCCGACTCGCTGCGCGAGCCTCCACCCTCTTTCCTCCCCTGCGCCCTGAACGGGCTTGTCTCGAAAATTCACCCGCGTGCGCGCCCGGCAAAGCCGGACCAACCTGCATTCTGCTATTGCGCGACGTCTCGTTGCGGTCCCTTGTCCCTTTCTTGACTGCTACATCGCGAATCCAGGTTGGTCCGGT